>SXMH01000023.1 GCA_005777405.1 Actinomycetota bacterium | reverse complement strand
GGCGCCGACACGGTGCAGTGGTTCGAGCAGAACGGCGGGCTCACGCGCGAGAACGGCGACCGCTTTAGGCAGTACGTGCTCGGGCTCGGCGGCGCAGGCGACCCGCTGGCGGCGTTCCGCGCGTTCCGCGGTCGTGACGCCGCCATCGAGCCCCTGCTCGAGCGTCGCGGGCTCGCGTAGTCGCTAGAACCAGGTGCTGAGGTGCGGGGCGCGCGGCTGCAGCAGCATCGCGTCGAGTCGGGCAGCCGAACCGGGAACGCTCTCGGTGATGCGCCCGGCGAGCCGCAGCGCTGACGCTGGCGAGCCTCCGAGCAGAAGCGCGCCGAGCTCTGCCGCCCCGAGTTCGACGACGGCGGCGCTGGCTGCCGCGCCGTCGGCCGTGACCGTTGCGGTGCCGTCGGGGGTTGTGGTGAGCATCCACGTTCCCTCAGCGAAACCGAGCGGATCGGTCACCCGCAGCACCACGCTGTCGGCCGCCGCGTAGCGACGCGCCTCGAGCGCGGCTGGCACGTCGAGCACGCGCAGCCAGAGGTGCTCGCTGCGTGCCGTGGTGCGCACGGCCCGCGGGTTCGACACGAGCCACGGCAGTGGGTCATCGACGGGCCGCAACGACGCGACGACGGTCGCGATGAGGTCGTGATCGAGCACGAAGTGCCAGAGTGCGATGAGAGCGTCGTCGGTCGCGGCGCAGAGATACTCGACGGTCAGTGTGCTCGCCGCGAAGTCGTCAGGGTTTTCGGCGATCGAGTAGAGCACGAAGCCCTGCGGCTCTCCGTGCGCATCGTCGAAGCGCGCCGCTCGCAGTTTCGGGGCGTGCGTCGTCGTGCGGGCCGAGAGTGCGAGCATGCGATCCCAGTGGATGCCCCGCGGAGGTACCTCGCCGGCCCCTCGCGCACTCGCGCGCTCCCAGAGTGAGGGCGCGAGGTGGCGCAGAGACGGTACGGAGACGTAGTGCACGCGACCCGGGGGCAGCGGTGCCGTGAAGCGCAGCGCCCGAGTGTCGACGCGATAGTCGGCGGCGTGCGCGGCAGGGCCGAAGCCCCAGCGGCCGTAGATCGTTGCTTCGGAGACCGTGAGCGCCGCGAGAGGGAGTCCGGCTGCGTGAGCCGATCGCAGCTCGCCCTCGATGAGAGCACGAGCGATGCCGCGCCGGCGATGAGTCGTCGCGACCGTCACGAGGCTGATCGCCCACGCCTCAGCCTCAGCAGCATGACCGAGACTGACAGTCGAACGCCACGCGCCGACAGTCGCCACGGGATGCTGAGGCTCAGCGATCGTCGCATCCCGTACCCACACGAGCCGCGGGCCGGCGAGTGATGTTCGATACTCCGCGACCTGCTCGGGGTTCAGCGCCTCAGAGTGGAAGCCGCGGTGATAGGCCTGCAGCCAGCGCTCGTGAGCTGCAGCATCGTCGGTGTCAACGAGCGCGTAGTCGAGGCCTTCGGCAGCGAGCGCGGTGCGCGACGTCTCGTCGAGGGGCAGGGCGTGAGCGGCGTCGGTCATGCCATCCAGGCTAGCGATGCCCTGTGTCGAGGCGGTCAGGCGCCGTGCAGCCCCCGATGCAGAGCGGCCAGGGCCGCCTCGGTCGCGTCCACCCCATCGGCTGCGGCGCGGTGCTCGAGCGCACTCGCAAGGTCGGCGGGCAACTCGAGGGCGAGCGAGTGAGCACTCTCGCGAGCGTGGAGTGCAGCATCTCCAGCCGTGTCGACCACGGAGACCGCAGGAGCATCGCGCAGGAAGATCGCGAGCACCGGCACCACCACCGTGCCGAGCACGTCGAGGATGCCGACGACGCCGAAGAATCGCCAGTAGCCCTCTTCGGCGCCGATTCCGGGGATGTCGCCGTCGCTCACGATGGGCAGAATGATCATCGTCGCGACCGCGGCGATCATCGCGAGCGTCACGATGAGGCCGATGCGAATCACCTGGCGACGGCGGCCGGCGAGCAACAGAAGAAGGTTCGCATGGGCGAAGCTCACAGCGAGCACTCCCGCCACGGCAAAGATCTTGAACCAGTCGTACGTCTCATCGGTCGACCAGTCGCGCCAGATGAGCACGAGGCCGCTGATGAGCGCCGCAGCGCTCGCGGCCAACCCCAAGAAGCCCACAACCCGCATCGCGCGGTCGGCGATCGCCAGATGGCACAGGGCCGTGATGCTCGTCGCCCCGAGCAACAAGGTCGTGAGCACGATCTTGCCCTGGGTCTCGCCGAAGTCGCCGCTCAGCAGAGCGATGATGCCGACGAGCGCGGCGAGCGAGAACGACACGATGATGCCGTAGATCGCACCCTTTCGGGCTGCTCCGATCGCCGTGTTGCGGGCGTGTTGGCGAGTGGTGGTCATGCGGGCTCCTTCGCTCGTCGTGCGACCGACGCTACTCCTGCGCGTGCTCGGCAGATTCAGGCGCGCGTCGAGGGCGCGTCACGAGCATGACGATCGCGCCGACGATGAGGCCCCAGAAGGCGCTGCCGATGCCGAGCACCACGACGCCCGACGCGACGACGATGAGGGTTACCGCAGCGGTCAACCGCGTCTCGGGTGCTTCGAAAGCGCTCACGATGCCCGTCGTGAAGGCGCCCAGCAGTGCGAGGGCTGCGGCGGCGATGATGAGAATCGGCGGGGCCGCAGCAACGAGGGCCGTCGCGACTCCGGCGCCGAGGCCGAGCAGCACGTAGGTCACACCGCCCGCGATCGGCGCGACCCACCGGCGAGCGGGGTCGGGGTGCGATTCGGGCCCGGCCATGAGCGCCGCGGTGATCGCGGCGAGATTGAGCGCGAAGCCGCCGAGCGGTGCAGCGAGCGCGGTGGCCGCTCCGCTCGAGGCGAGCACGAGGCGCGCCGGCACGCCGCGGTAGCCGAGCGTGGTGAGCACGGCGAAGCCGGGCACGTTCTGCCCCGCCATCGTGACGATGAACAGGGGCACGCCGAGCGACACGATGACGAGCGGGTCGAAGGTGGGCACGGTCAGGGTGAAGCCCGGCGTGAGGGTGGCGCCGGTCATCCACTCGCTGCCAGCACTGATGACCACCCCGACGATCGCGACGAGCATGGCGGCCGGCACCGCCCATCGCGGGGCGAGCCGCACGAGTGCGAGCCACACGATGATGACGGGAGCCGCGAGCAGCGGCTCTTCGAGCACGGCCGTCACGGGGGTGATGCAGATCGGGAAGAGGATGCCGGCGAGCATCGCGCCCGCGAGAGGCATCGGGATGCGCGTCATCGCTCTCCCGAGCCACGACCACAGCCCGCTCACGACAATGAGCAACCCGCAGACGAGAAAGGCGCCGATCGCGGCACTGTATGAACCGGTAGAGCCTTCCGCCGCGACAAGCAGTGCGGCACCGGGCGTAGACCAGGCGAAACTCAGCGGCAGCCGCGTGCGCCACGAGAGCACTCCGGCGAGCACGGCCTGCGCAATGCACAGCGCGAGCAGCCCGCTTGCGGCCTCCTGTGGGCTTGCCCCGACCGCGAGCAGACCCGCGACGACGATGGCGAACGAACTCGCGAAGCCCGTGAGCGCGCCGATGACTCCGGCGATGATCGGCTGCAGCACCCTGTCAGCCTAGGGCTGGAATACCTCGCGCAGCGCGGGCCAGTCGGCAGCGCGCACGTAGACCGGCGCTTCATGCCACGGCACCTCGGTCGTGTGCGTGCCGCCACCGGTCACCGTCTCGCCGCTGAACGCGTGCACCCACTCCCCCGCGGGCAGCGTGGCTGTGTGCGAGGTCGCGCCCTCGGTCGTGACTGGTGAGACGAGGATGCTCCTGCCGAGCATCCACTGCAGCGGCTGGTTCCACAACCGCTCGTCGTCAGGCCAATCGAAGAACAGCGGCCGCATGAGTGAGGTGCCCTGCTCGATCGCCCACGCGCTCTCGGCCGAGAGGTACGGCACGAGCCGCTCGCGAAGGTGCACGATGCTGCGCACTGCTGGCAGCACGCGCTCGTCGCCCGTGCGCTCGGCGATGTTCCACGGCGTGCGATCGCGATTTGGGGTTCGGTGGTGATTGAACTCGGAGTGGTACTGCATGATCGGCACGAAGGCTGCAGCCGCCATTGAGCGCACATAGAGCTCGGGCGTCGGGATGTCGCCGCTGAAGCCGGCGATATCCCAGCCCCAATAGAGCACGCCACTCGCTGTCGCGTTGAGCCCTGCGAAGAGCGACCAGCGGAAGGCTTCCCAGGTCGAGTTCTCGTCGCCCGCCCAGTAGGCGCCGTGCGCTTGCGACCCGGTGAAGCCAGCCCGCGAGAACGTCACAGGTGCTTTGCCCGCGCGCTTCAAGAGGTCGCCATAGGCCTTCGCATACGCAACCGGAAAGGTGTTGTTGGCCTCATCGCCACGGCGCCCGTCGAGATATTCGAGCTCGCGGCCCCACGCGTGCTCGCCGCCATCAGTCTTGAAGCCGTCGATGCCGAGTTCGTCGACCAGGTATCGGCGCTTTTCGGTCCACCACTGCGCAGCACGCTCGTCGGTGAGGTCGGGCATGAGCCCGAGCGGAAACCACCAGCCACGGTTGCGGTACGGGCGCCGTCGGCCGTCGGGCGCGGGCTCGCGAATGAGCACGCCCTCTCGCACGGCCGCGTCGGCATCGTGCCTGGTCTGACCCTGGGGGTGCGGCCGCATCTTGATGAGAGGAATCTGCCAGAGCAGCAGGGCGATGTCGCGAGCGTGCAACTCGTCGACCATGCCCTTCGGGTCGGGCCACGCGCCCTCGGCAGGGAACGTGAAGTCGGCGAGGCGCATCGGGCCACCGTCGTCACGAGGGGTGTACTGGGCGTCGCGCCAGATGTGGAAGGTGCTCTCGTCACTCCACGCTTCGATGACGATGCTGCCGACAGGAATGTCGTGCTCGCGGTGCAGGTCGGCCTGCCGCATGACCTCGGCCTGCGTGTTCCACTCGTTGCCACTCGCCCAGAGCCGCAGCACCCAGTCGGGCAACTGCTCGGGGCGGCCGACCTCGCCGAGGAAGGCGTTGAGCACATCACCCGGAGTGCCCGTGTACGCGGCGACCTCGAGCGCGGCTCCACCAGCGCTGGGGGCATCAACCTCGGCCTCGATCACCAGTCGGTCAGGCGACGTTGCACCGACGTCGAACCAGACCCGTCGACTCGTGCGCACGTGGAAGCCCCAGCCGCGCCCGCCCACGACGTGCGCGAACGGCATCGGCATATAGGTCTTGCGCTCGGCACCTTGCGACTTGTACTGCTCGAACACGACCGAGTCGAGGCTCTCGCCGCGGTGGTCAAGGGCGTCGAAGCGCTCGCCGAAGCCGCTGACGCGCTCACCAGGTGCCAGTGCGAGCGCGAAGCGCGTGCGTAGCAGGCGCTCTCCGTCATCGAGCACCTCGACGCTGCCGGCCACGAGCCCGGCAGCAGCATCCACCGTGATCGCCGAGTCGGGGGCGGAGCGCCACGCGGCCACGCGCAGATCGAACCAGCGCGTGCGCTGCGAGTGAGTGGCGCCTACGGGGCCGCCGACGAAGCGATAGCGATAGGCGCGGTGCGCCTCGAGATCGCGCAGTTCGACGGCCCAGCCGCCCGAGGCGCGCGCAATGCGAGCCTGCGCACTGGCGAGGTGGCCACCATCGACGGTCTGGCCGCGCGACCGGCGCTGCACGCGAGCGAGCGGCACCGTGGTGAGCGTGTCGCCATCGTGCCACTCGAGGGTGACGTTCTCGATGTCAGGCGTCGCACGCACGCCGAGCGTCACAGGGGCGCCTGCGACGGGATCAACCGGATCACGCTGCTCGGTGTCGACCGAGTAGGGGTGACCTGAACCGAAAGGCTGGTGGCGAATCACGACGAGACCTCCGTGAGGGTGCTCGGAGTGGCAGGTTGCACGAGATCGAGTTCGACGGCGAGTCGCACGACCATGGCGTGGCTCCAGAGCAACGGTGTCGCCACCGGGCCCCACCGCTCGATCCACTCGGCTCGGCGTTCTGGGGCGAGCAGGTGCTCGCCGACCTGCTCCGGCAGTTCGCCGGTGTCGGTAGCCGTCGACACTGCCCAGTCGAGCAGTTGACGGGCACGCTCGCGGTTGCCGGCAGCGACGTGTGCGAGGCCAAGAAAGCAACTCAGCAACGGCCACTGACCGCCGCCGTAGAAGGTGTCGGCGCGAAAGCGATGTACGCCTTCGCCGACGCAGAGCTGCTGCTCGATTGCGCTGATGCTCGTAAGCCCGAGGGGGCTCGACGCATCGACTGTGCCCATCGGCGCGATGATGGCCGCGAGCGAGCCGTCGACCTCCGCCGAGCCGATCCACTTGGTGAGGTGGCCCTCGCGCACCCCCTCCGTGGCGATGCGCTCGCGCGCTGTCGCTGCCGCAGCGCGTGCTGCCTCGCGCTGAGCCGCATCGAGCACTCCGCTGTCGGCAGCGGACTCCAGGCCCGCGATGACGCAGCCGAGCGTCGAGACGTGCACGTGCTCGACGTGCTCCTCCCACCAGTCGAAACACGCGCGATGACCGGTCGCAATGAGGTAGTCGACGCTGAGCCGGATGCCCTCCGCCCAGCGCTCGAGGCCCAGACTGTGCCGGCGCGCGTGAGCAACGACGGCCCACACCCAGGTGCCGTAGCCGTCGGTCTGGAAGTCCCACCACTCGTCGTCACCCTCCGAGCCGTCGAGCGTGAATCGCGTCGGCAGCATCGCGTCGTCGGGCAGCGGGCGACCTTCGGCCTCAGCACGCGCAATGTCGGCGATCTGCGCGCGACGCTGCTCGAGCATCCGTTGGCACCAGTCGAAGAAGCGCGACGCGCTCTCGACGGCACCCGCAGCAGACATGCCGTCGGCGATGAAGGCACCGTCGCGATACCAGCTGTAGCCCTGATAGGCAGAGAACGTCGGGCTCGCCGGATACGCCCCGTCTGGGTGCTGCAGCTCAGTGATGAGCTGCACGCTGCGCTCGGCGAGCGCCCTGATGCGCGCCTGGTCGATCGTGGTGGTCATGCGGTGGGCCCTCCCGGGCGTGACAGGGTCTGGCGAGGTTCAGACAGCGAGGTTTAGACAGCGAGGTTCAGACGGAGACGTGAGTGGCAAGGGGCCCCGACGGTATGACCGCCGAGGCCCCTCGATGGTGCGAGAGAGGGCTCAGCCGCCGATGACGGCGTTGATGCGCTCTTCCGCGCTCGCGAGGGCATCGGCGACCGACTTGCGACCGGCCTGCGCCTCGATGAGCTCTTCGTTGATGATGTCTTGCATCTCTTGCTGGCCCGTCGCCACGATCGGCGTCAGGGCGATGCCGTCGAGTGAGTCAAAGACCGCCTGGCGGTTGGCCGGCTTGTCTTTCGTCAGGTAGACGGCGAGCTGCTCTTCGTCGCTGATGGGCGGCAGCTCCCAGCCCGCGTCGAGCCGGACGTCGACCATCGTCTGCGACGACGTGAGGAACTCGGCGAAGGCTGTTGCGGCTTCGACGTGCTCGCTGTTCGCGGAGACGCCCACGGCGTTCGAGAACACTGCGCTCGCCTGCTGCGTGTTGCCGGGCTCGACCGCGATGTCCCACGCGAAGGGCACGTCGGCAACAGCCCCGAAGACCCAGATGCCCGTGTGCAGCATGCCGAGCTTGCCCTCGACGAAGAGGTTGGTGTCGAAGTCAGGCGTGCCCTGGCCCTGCTCGATCGTGGGCATGACGGTGCCGCTCTTGTTCACAAGCCACTCGGCGGCCTCGATGCCACCGGGAGTGTTGAAGGCCACGGCCGTGCCGTCGGCGTTGAGGAACGACTCGCCGTTCTGCTCGAGCACCTTGTAGTACTCGTAGAACGACACCGGCTGGTGGCTGCCCCAAATGCCATCACCAAGAGCGGTGATGGCTTCAGCGGCGGCCTGCTCGTCGGCCCACGTCCAGTCGGCCGTGGGGTACTCGAGACCCGCCTGGTCGAAGAGGTCGGCGTTGTAGTAGAGAACCACCGTCGAGAACGAGCTCGGCAGGCCGTAGCTCACTCCGTCGACCGAGTAGGCGTCGATGAGGCTCTCGCGGTAGGCGCCAGCGTTCGACACCTCGATCGGTGCGAGCGCACCGGCCGCGGCGAGCTGCGGGAAGAAGTCGTAGTTCGTGTCGACGACGTCTGAGAGCGTGCCGGCCGCGAGGTCGGTCTGCAGTGCCGTGAAGTAGTCGGCGTAGGGCAGGGTCGTGACGTCGACGGTGACACCCGGGTTCTCGGCCTCAAACGCCTCGACGATGGTGGCAAGGTTCTCTTCGTTGCCACCGTTCGAGATGAAGTTCGAGTAGGTGATGGTGATGTCGCCCTCGGGGGCAGGCTCGGTTGAGCAGCCCGCGAGCACGAGCGCGGCGACGGCGGCAAGGCCGGTCGCTGCGAGCAGTGAGCGCTTCATGTGAGTGCTATCTCCTTTGATATTCGGTTCCGGTGGTGCGGATCAGGGTGGTGTTTCGGGTTCCCGGCATCACTTGATGCCGGAGCTGGCGACGCCCTGAATGACGTACTTCTGGGCGAAGAGGTAGATCGCGAGAATGGGCAGCACGCTCACGACCGAACCGGCCATGACGACGTCCCACGCCGTGGTGTACTGACCCTGCAGGCCAGCGAGGGCGATCGGCAGGGTCTGCAATTCGGGCGACCGCAGCACGATGAGCGGCCACAAGAAGCTGTTCCAACTGCCCATGAAGGCGAAGATCGTGAGCGTCGCGAGAGCGGGACGGATGTTCGGCACGATGATCTGCCAGAAGATGCGCCCGTGACCCGCACCGTCGAGCGTCGCCGCTTCGTCGAGTTCGCGCGGCACCTGGTTGATCGCCTGCCGCAGCAGACAGATGCCGAAGGCGCTCGCGAACGTCGGCAGCAGCGCGCCGAGGTAGGTGTTGATGAGCCCCAAGTTCTTCACCTGCACGAAGAGCGGCACGATGAGCACTTGCAGTGGAATCATCATGGTCGCGAGATAGACAGCGAAGACGACACCACGGCCGCGGAAGGGCAACCGGCTGAAGGCGTACGCCGCCGTGGCACTCGTGAAGAGCTGCACGACCGTGGTGATGACGGCGAGCAGCAGGCTGTTGCCGACCACGCGCGCGAACGGCCGCTCGGTAAAGAGCGTTGCGTACGCCTCGAACGACGGGTTCTCGGGCCACAAGCGCGGCTCGATCGAGAACCCCGCACCGGGTGAGATCGAGGTGATGAAGGTCCAGAAGAACGGAAAGAGCATCGCGAGGGCACCGAGGATGACCACCGCGTGCAGCACGATCGACCCCAGTGCGGGTGCACTCGAGCGCGTGGGCCGCGACACCGTGAGCTGCCGATCAGCCATAGTGCACCCACCGCTTCTGACCGATGATCTGCACGACCGTCACGGCGAGGATCACCGCGAAGAGCATCCACGACAGGGCTGATGCTTCACCGGCCTGCCCGTAGCGGAAGGTGAGGTCATAGATCTGCTGCACGACCACCTGGCTCGAGCCGGCCGGGCCACCGCCGGTCATCGCGTACACCTGGTCGAACACTTGAAAACCGTTGATGAGCGAGATGACGATGACGAAGAACGTGCTCGGGCTCAACATGGGCAGCGTGACGTTGATGAACCGCGCCCACGGCCCAGCGCCGTCGACCTTTGCTGCGTCGTACAGGTCGGCGTTGATGGCTTGCAGGCCCGCGAGCAAGATGACCATGACGAAGCCGAGGTCTTTCCACGCGCTCGCGAGAATCACCGAGGGCATCGACCATGCGGGGTCTGTCCACCAACCGGGGCCGTCGATGCCGAACCAGCCGAGCGCGATGTTGACGACTCCGTTGCTGGGGTTCAGCAGCCAGCGCCAGACGACGGCGACAGCGATCCAGCTCGTGACGACGGGCAAGAAGTAGATGCTGCGCCACAGCGCGCGGCCTTTGAGCGCTTGGTTGAGCGCGAGGGCGAGGGCGAGCCCGCCAAGGTAGACGATCGGCAGATAACCGAGGATGTAGTACAGCGTGTTGCCGAACACCGCGGCGGTGCGGGGCTCAGAGAGCAGCTGCACGAAGTTGTCGAACCCGACGAAGACCTGCGGGCTGATGAGGTTCCAGTCGGTGAGGCTGATCCATGCCGCCGAGACCATGGGGATGAGCACGAACAGCAGCAGTGGTACGGCGCTCGGAAGCAAGAACGCGAGCACCGTGATCGCATAACGGATGCCCTTGCGCGTGCTACGCGGTCGCGCTGGCCGCGACGGCTCGACGGCGGCACGGTCGACGAGGCTCGTCTGCAACGTCGAGACGCTCATGCGCTCTCCCCCGGCGCAGCAGCCTGCTCGACGAGCCGCTGCCGCACGAGTCGCCCCTGCTCGCCGGCGAGTCCTTCGGCATCGAAGGGCGTCGCCAGCACGAGGGCGGCGGCACCCTGCGCCCAACTGTCGTCTTGCCAGGTCTCCACGGCCACGGGCACTCCTCGGCGCGCGGGCATGAGCGCGGCACGGAACGCCGGCTCGAACCCGAACGACCAGTGACTCCAGTCGGCCGTTCCTTCGCCGAGCACGATGATGATCTCGGGGTCGAGTACGTGCACGAGACCCGCCAGCGCGCGGCCCAGCTGGTGGCCCGCTTCGCTGAAGATCTCGGTCGCTGCCGTGGTTCCTGCGTCTGCGGCAGCGCGCAGCGCACTGATGCCGGCCGCGGGCGCGATCACCCCGCGCTCGCGAGCGATGCGCACGAGCGCGCTCTCGCTGATGAAGGTCTCGAGACAGCCCTCGTTGCCGCACGTGCACACGGGGCCGTTGGTCGCGACGGGAAGATGCCCGATCTCGCCGGCGCCTCCGCGTGAGCCGCGCACCACGCCGCCGTCGAGCACGATCGCTGCCCCGACACCCGTGCCGATCGTCACGATGAGGGCGTCGTCGTGTCGGCGGCCGAGACCGTAGAGGCGCTCAGCGACCGCGAGGGCGTTGACGTTGTTCTCGACGAGAACGGGCAGACCCAGCTCTCGGCGCAGGGTGGCGCCGATGGGCGCATTGGTCCAGCCGAGCGAGGGGGCGTTGACGAGGCCGGTGCCTTGAGCATCCACATCGCCCGGAACCCCGACGCCGACGCCCAGCAGGGGCGTGTCTGAACCGCCGGCAATGAAGCGGCGCAGTCGATCGACGAGCTCGGCGAGCATCGTGCTCGCGGCGGGGTCGAACGGCTCGCTCGCTGTGCGCAGCACAGTGCCGTCGATGCCCACCTCGACGACGGCGACGTGATCATCGGCGATCTTGACACCGACTGCGCGGCCCGCACTCGCCACGAGGCCGAGCATGCGCGCAGGGCGACCGCCCTGACTCGGCTGATGGGCGAGTTCGCGAATGAGGCCGTCGGTGAGCAGGTCTTTGCTCAGCTGGGTCATGAGCGCGGGCGATAGCGAGAGAGCCCTGGCGAGTTGCGCGCGGGAGGCCGGTCCGTGCGCGCCCAGGTGGGCGAGAATCGCCGACCTGTTCACGTCGGTGCGAGCCGTGGGGCGGAGCGCCATTGGTTCCCCTTCATTCAGAACTAAACAAACCATAGAATGAAGTCACGAACGATGTCAACGTCGAGTCCCGGGCCAGCACGAAGCAGGCCTGTCGCAACGCCCCGGTGTTCGGTCGGACACGCGGGGGCGCACGAGCGACTCGCCGGCCGCGGATCGAAACACCGGGGCCAAGCGACACCGGGGCCAAGCGACACCGGGGCCAAGCGACACCGGGGCCAAGCGACACCGGGGCCAAGCGACACCGGGGCCAAGCGACACTGACAAGTGCGCTTGAAGCCCCACACGAGGCGAGAATCGGGTTACGACAGTTGGCACTCGCGTTCGGGCGCCGGACGCGTTTAGACGAGGTGGGGGGTCGCCTCGCCAGCGCGGTAGCGCAGCCGCACGTGCTGCCGGTCGTGGCGCGCTTGCCAGAACTCGACCTCGCTGGCCTCGAGAGCCCACGCAGCCCAATCAGGGTTGGCGGGCGTCGTGACCTCGGGGCGAGCCGCCCAGTCTGCGGCCGCGACCTCGCTCGAGAGCTCTTCGACTTCGCCCACCACGCGCACTTGCCGGCCGAGTTCGGGCCACCAGAACGTCATCGCTGCTTGAGGGTTGGCCGCGAGGTCGAGCCCCTTGCGCGTCGATCGCGCACCGGCGACGACCCAGCGACCATCGACGAGATCTTTGAGAATGAGGATGCGCGAGGTCACGTGACCCGTTGGGCCCGCGGTCGCGAAGCTCACAGCGTGGGGCGCCGTCAGTCCCGCGTCGATCGCGTCGTTCAGCCACTGCCGAAACAGCTCGGCGGCGTCAGCGGGCGCCGACTGCGCGTCGAAGAACGGCAGCGACTCAGGGAACGACGACAGCGCTCGCAGGCGATCGCGGAGGGGAGCATCCATGGCCCGGATGCTACTCGGCTCCGCTGGAACGAGGCCTCGCTCTGACAAGCCAGGGCTGACTGACGACTACGCCGACTTCTCGCGCCGCGCGGCCGGTCGGCGAGGCACGATGGTCGGCGCGGCGTTCTCGATCACGGCCTCGCGAGTGACGACGATGCGAGCGACGTCATCGTTCGACGGCACCTCGAACATGATCGGGCCGAGCACTTCTTCGAGAATGGCGCGCAAGCCACGGGCGCCCGTCTGGCGCAGCACAGCGAGGTCGGCGATCGCGTCGAGCGCGTCTTGGTCGAACTCGAGCTCGACGCCGTCGATCTCGAACATGCGCTGGTACTGACGCACCAGGGCGTTGCGCGGGGTGGTGAGAATGTCGATGAGGGCCGTACGGTCGAGCGGCGAGACCGTGGTGACGACCGGCAGGCGACCGATGAACTCGGGAATGAGCCCGAACTTGTGCAGGTCTTCGGGCAGCACCTCGCTGAAGAGGTTCTTCTCGTTCGCCTTGTCGTGCAGCGGAGCACCGAAGCCGATGCCGCGCTTGCCCGCACGCTGACTGATGATGTCTTCGAGCCCGGCGAACGCACCCGCGACGATGAACAGCACGT
>SXMH01000022.1 GCA_005777405.1 Actinomycetota bacterium | reverse complement strand
GGTGTCGGGACGCAGGTAGTGCAGGCCCGACTCGTCGTCGACGGGGCCCAGGTAGGTCTTGAGCAGGCCCGAGAACTCCTTCGGCTCACTCCACTGCCCGCGCGTGCCGCAGTTGACGCACACGATCTCGGCGAGACCGTCGACGGGCGCGCGGCCCTTCTTCTCTTGGAACTCTTCCTCGAGGTGGTCGGCGCGGTAGCGCTTGTGGCAGCTGAGGCACTCGACGAGCGGATCGCTGAAGACCTCGACGTGGCCCGAGGCCTCCCACACCTTTTTGGGCAGGATGACGCTCGAGTCCAGGCCCACGACATCGGCGCGGCCCTGCACCAGCGTGCGCCACCACTGGCGCTTGAGGTTCTCTGTCAGCTCGACGCCGAGGGGTCCGTAGTCCCACGCAGAACGCGAACCTCCGTAGATCTCACCGGCCTGAAAGACGAATCCGCGCCGCTTCGCGAGCGCGATGACGTTGTCGAGGCGAGTGGGTGCAGCCACGGGTGGGTCTCCTATTCCGGCCGAGCTGGATGCCCGACTGCTGAGTTACGCAATGCCGAGAAGTCTACTGAGCGCGCGTGCGGGCGCTGTGCCACCGCGAGTTACCCGCGGGGAGCATCCACTGCGCCGCCGAAGCGACGGTCGCGACCGACGTAGTCCTGAATTGCTGACCACAGGTGCCGGCGTCGGAAGTCGGGCCACAGCGTGTCGAGAAACACCATCTCGGCGTAGGCGCTCTGCCAGAGGAGGAAGTTGCTCGTGCGCTGCTCGCCGCTCGACCGCACGAAGAGGTCGACGTCGGGCTGATCGGGCGTGTAGAGGTGCTTCGCGATCGTGCGGTCGCTGATACGCGCGGGGTCGAGCTTGCCCGACTTCACGTCGGCGGCGATCTCGCGCACAGCATCCACCAGTTCAATCCGACCGCCGTAGTTGACGCACATCGTCAGCGTGAGTCCTGAATTGTTCGCGGTGCGGGCTTGCGCCTCTTCGAGCTCGCCGATGACGCTGCGCCACAACCGCGGGCGACGACCCGCCCAGCGAATGCGCACGTTCCACGCGTCGAGCTGGTCGCGGCGGCGGCGCAGCACTTCGCGGTTGAAGCCCATGAGAAACCGCACCTCATCAGGGCTTCTGCTCCAGTTCTCGGTGCTGAACGCGTAGACGCTGAGGTGCTGCACGCCGATCTGCACGGCACCGGCGACCACGTCGAGCAGGCTCGCTTCGCCGGCGCGGTGGCCTTCGACGCGAGTAAGACCCTGACTGTTGGCCCACCGACCGTTGCCGTCCATGACGATGGCGACATGCTTCGGCACGGCACCAGGGGGCATGTCAGGTGGATGCTCGCCCGTCCAGTCGAGCGGACGCAACGGCTCGGGGCGCTTCACGTCGCGGCTCACGCTGGCTCCTGCACGATGATGTCGGGCAGGCTCGTCGCCATGCGGCGGTCGACGTGCGGCAGCGATCGCAAGCCGCGCTCGAGGTGAAACTGCGTGTAGGCCGCGACGATGCCGCTGGCTTGCCCGCGGGTGCGCTCATCGCTCGACTCGGCGATGTCCCACTGACCGGCGAGCAAAGCCCCGAGCAGGCCGCGCGTGTCGTCGTTGAGCCGGGGAGCCCCAGGAGGTGCGACCTCATCGGCAACGACTCCGCCGAGCTGCACGACGAACGCACTGTGTGGCCCCGGTGCCCCGGTCACGGCGCAGTCGCCGAAGGTCGGCGACCAGCCCGCGATCGAGAGCGCACGCAGCAAGTACGAGTCGAGCGTGAGCCCCGGTGGATGCTCGCCCTTCGAGAGCGAGCGCAAAGCCCCCACGAGCAGCAGATACTGCTGCACTCCCCCGCTATCTTCGCCCGTGAGGCGGTCGGCGGTCTCGACCATGGCGGTCGCTGCCGTGTAGCGCGCGTAGTCGGCCGTGATCTCGGATCCGTAACTGCCGAGCATCTCGGCCTGCTGCACGATGTCGAGACTGCGGCCCGCGTAGAGCTGCACATCGGCAACCATGAACGGCTCGAGCCTCGCGCCGAAGCGACTGCCCGTGCGCCGCACTCCTTTGGCGACCGCCCGGATCTTGCCGTGCTGGCGCCCGAGCGCCGTGATGATGCGGTCGGCTTCACCCAACTTGTGGGTGCGCAGCACGACGATCTCGTCACGGTAGGTCGGCACTGCTCCAGTATCCCGCGCGCACGAGCGCTGCACCTGTGGGCGCGCGGGCTGCTGCAGGACGGGTGCGTCAACAACTCAGGACGAGCATCCACTAGCCCCTCGAAAACTTGGCCAGTTCTGCGGCAGAGGCTCGCAGCTCGCGCACTGCGAGGTCGAGTTCGTCCTGAGTTGTTGACGCACCCCACGTCAGGCGGATTGCCGTGCGCGCCGTGTCGGGGTCGTAGCCCATGGCGAGCAGCACGGCGGAGGGCTCGTCGCGACCCGCCGCGCAGGCCGAACCGCTCGACGCGAGGATGCCCCGCTCGTCGAGCGCGAGCAGCAGCGGTTCGCCGCCGAGACCCGGAACCACGAACGAGGCGTGGCAGGGCAAGCGCTGCGCAGAGTCGCCAGTAAGGCGGGCGCCCGGGAGAGCATCCAGCACGTCGGCAATGAGCGCGTCGCGCCGAGTCTCGAGTGCAGCAAGCGAGTCGAGCTGCTCGGCCTCAGCGAGCTCGAGCGCCGTCGCGAGGCCGACCGCGCCCGCCACGTTCTCAGTGCCGGAGCGACGATCACGCTCCTGACCGCCGCCGTGCACCAAAGGCTCGAGCGGCACTTCGCGGCGCAGCACGAGCGCGCCGACACCCTTGGGAGCTCCGAGCTTGTGGCCGCTGATCGTCAGGGCGTCGACTGCCAACAACTCAGGATTCCGCGCGGCATCCAGCGGGTACCAGCCGGCGAGCTGCACCGCATCACTGTGCACGACAACGCCCAGCGAGCGCGCGACCTCAGCGAACGAGCCAAGCGGCTGCAGGGTGCCGACCTCGTTGTTCGCGGCCTGCACACTCAGCAGCGCCGTGCCGGGTCGCAACGCGGCGCGCACGGCATCAGCATCCACTCGTCCTGAATTGTTGACCGGCACGACCGTCACCTCGACCTCATGCCAGCGCTCGAGGTACCGCGCCGACTCGAGCACGGCCTCGTGCTCGATCGCGCTCACGACGACGTGCCGATCACGACCGCGGGAGATGGCACCGAGCGTCAGCCCGATCACCGCGAGATTGTCGGCTTCAGTTCCGCCGCTCGTCAGCACGACCTGGGCAGGACGCACTCCGCACACGGCAGCGATGCGAGCGCGCGCGTCGTCGAGCCCTTCTGCCGCGCGGCGACCGAGCGCGTGGGTCGACGATGGGTTGCCGTGCTCGCCGGTGAGCCACCGCCACATCGCCTCGAGCACCGCACGGCGCGTCGGCGCGGTGGCCGCCTGGTCGAGATCGATGAGCGTCATGGATGCTGCGCCTCAGCC
Source organism: Actinomycetota bacterium (assembly GCA_005777405.1). Lineage (GTDB taxonomy): Bacteria > Actinomycetota > Actinomycetes > Actinomycetales > Microbacteriaceae > Microcella. The sequence goes on along the minus strand of SXMH01000022.1, from coordinate 3,568 downwards.
GCCCGCGCTGATCACGATGTCGAGGCCGAGGTCAAGAGCCGGGGCGCTGTGAGTCAGCGCGCCGACCGAGATGACGTCGACGCCAGTCTCAGCGATGTCACGCACCGTGGTGAGATTCACGCCCCCGCTCGCTTCGACGATCGCGCGACCGCCGATGAGCGCGACGCCGGCCCGCAAGTCGTCGAGCGAAAAGTTATCGAGCATGATCGTGTCGGGCTGCGCCTCGATCACGGCGGGCAGCTGCTCGAGCCTGTCGACCTCGACCTCGAGGTGCGTCGTGTGCGGAATGCGCTCACGCACCGTGCGGATCGCCTCGGTGAGGTCGAGGCCCTGCTCGCGCAACACCGCGAGGTGGTTGTCCTTCAGCATGACGGCGTCGCTCAGCGAGAACCGGTGATTGGATGCTCCTCCCGCACGCACTGCCGCCTTCTCGAGTGCCCGCAGCCCTGGAGTGGTCTTGCGAGTGTCGACGATGCGCACGGGCAGGTCGGCGACAGCATCGACGTAAGCGCGAGTGAGGGTCGCGACGCCGCTCAAGCGTTGAGAGAGATTGAGTGCCACGCGCTCCGCTCGCAAGATGCTGCGCGCCGAGCCCTTGATGGTGGCGACGAGAGCGCCCGGTGCGAGCAGGGCACCCTCCTCGAGGTGACGCTCGATCGTGAGGTCGCTGTCCACGGTGGTGAAGGCGAGTTCGATCGCGAGCCCGCCCGCGAAGACTCCGTCGACCCGGCTCACGATCGTGGCGGTCGCGCGAGCACTCGCGGGAATCGCAGCCTCACTCGTGATGTCGCCCCACGGAGCGTCTTCGGCGAGAGCAGTCTCGACGACCGCCTGCACAGAGGCGCGCGGCGGCTCAGCGTTCTCTGCTCGAGTGTCGCGGCTCACGCGCGGGCCCCTTCGGTGCTCGGTGTCAACAATTCAGGACCAACGCTTTCCGGGCGCACGACCGCGCGCCTGATGCGCTGCGCGGGATCGGTGTCGGGAAAGTCGGTGCGGAAGTGGGCGCCGCGCGATTCCGTGCGAGCGAGAGCTGCCGCTGCCGTCAGTCGCGCGAGCGGCAGCAACGACCGCGCCTCGACGTCGGCGGGCCGAGCATCCGCCAGTTCTCGGGCGAAGCGGGCGATCTCCTCGCCCTCGCGCTCGAGCCCGAGCGCCTGCCACGCGCGGTCGCGAATGTCGTCGGCACTCCAGTCGGTGGTGCCATCGCGTAGCGCATCAACGGCAGTGTCGTCGAGCTCTACGGGCACGGGCGAGGTGAGCGCAGCATCCACCGTGAACGCTTGGTCCTGAATCGTTGACAACGCACCCGGGAGAGGCAGAGCCTCGAGGTCGGGGTTGCCCGCGAGGTCGCCCGCGCGCCAGCCCACAACGAGCGCCTCGAGCAGCGAGTTCGACGCGAGGCGGTTGGCTCCGTGCACCCCCGTCGACCCTGTTTCGCCCACAGCGAACAGTCCGGGCACCGTCGTGCGGCCATCCATGTCGGTGAGCGCGCCGCCCATCGCATAGTGCGCCGCCGGGGTCACGGGGACAGGCTCGCGCGACCAGTCGACTCCGGTTGCCCGCACGAGGGCGTCGATCGTCGGGAAACGCCGCGCGAGCACCTCGGCCCCGAGCATCGTCGCGTCGAGCAGCACGGGTCGACCGTCTTGACGCCGCATCTGACGAGCGATCGCGCGGGCGACAATGTCTCGCGGCGCGAGTTCTGCCCTCGGATCAACCTCGAGCATGAAGCGTCGACCGTCGGCGTCGAGCAGCGTCGCGCCCTCACCGCGCACGGCCTCCGACACGAGCCCACCGCCCGCGAGCACGGTCGGGTGAAACTGCACGAACTCGAGGTCGGCGAGAGCGGCGCCCGCCGCGTAGGCGAGCAGTACGCCGTCGCCGGTCGCCACGGGCGGGTTCGTCGTGTGGCGGTAGAGCCGGCCGTTGCCACCGGTCGCGATGATCACCGCGTCGGCGTCGAGGTGCTCAACCTGCGTTCCCGACTCCCCCAGCGTCTCGACGACGGCCCCCGCGACGCGGCCGTCGCGCACGTCGATGCCGGTCACGCGAGCGAATTCACGAGCCAGGATGCGCCCCTCGCGCACCGCGGCGGCGAGAGCATGCTCGATCACGCGGCCGGTGGCATCGCCCCCCGCGTGCAGTACGCGCGCGACCGAGTGCGCGGCTTCGAGACCTCGAGCCCAGTCGTTGACGTCAGCCGAGGGCGACACAGCGCCGGGGGCCGGATCAAAGGCCACGCCCAGCGACACGAGGTCGTGCACCCGCGCGGGGCCTTCGGTGCAGAGCACATCGACCGCGGCCGGATCGCTGAGTCCGGCCCCCGCGACGAGCGTGTCGTGCGCGTGCTTCGCCGCGGAGTCGTCGGGGAACACGGCGGCGGCAATGCCGCCCTGTGCCCACGAGGTCGAGCCCGCGGTGAGCAAGTCTTTCGTAACGATGGTCACCTGGTGATGCCGCGCGGCGCGCAACGCGGCGACGAGGCCAGCCATACCGCTGCCGATGACGAGTACGTGTGCCATCACGGCCCCTTAGTCGCGCGGCTTCGCGGCGAGCATGCGCTCGAGCGCTACCCGCGCGCCCTGCTGCACCGTCGCGTCGACGGCGATCTCATTGACCACTCGACCGTCGACGAGCTCTTCGAGCACCCACGCGAGATACCCGGGGTGAATGCGGTACATCGTCGAGCACGGGCAGATGACCGGGTCGAGGCAGAAGATCGTGTGCTGCGGGTACTCCGCGGCAAGGCGGTTGACCATGTTGATCTCGGTGCCGATCGCGAAGGTCGTGGGTTCGGTCGCTCCGGCGACCGCGCGACGGATGTAGTCGGTCGACCCCGCCTCATCGGCCGCGTCGACGACCTCCATGGGGCACTCGGGGTGCACGATGACGCGCACGCCAGGGTGCTCGGCTCGCGCGGCCTCGACCTGTCCGACGGTGAAGCGCTTGTGCACGCTGCAGAAGCCGTGCCACAGCACGACGCGGGCGTCGAGCAACTGCTGTTCGCTCGAGCCGCCCAGCGGCTTGCGCGGATTCCACATGGGCATCTGCTCGACCGGCACGCCCATGGCCTTCGCCGTGTTGCGACCCAGGTGCTGGTCGGGAAAGAACAGCACGCGCTGTCCGCGCTCGAACGCCCACTCGAGCACCGTCGCCGCGTTCGACGACGTGCAGACGATGCCGCCCCGTTCGCCGCAAAACGCCTTGAGTGCGGCCGAGGAGTTCATGTACGTCACGGGGATGATCGGCGCGCGGCCCTCGGCGTCTGGCTGGGTGCCGTAGAGGGCTTCGAGTTGCTCCCAGGCCGCGGTGACCGAGTCGATGTCGGCCATGTCTGCCATCGAGCATCCCGCTGCCAGATTCGGCAGCACCACGCGCTGCTCGTCGCGGGCGAGAATATCGGCGGTCTCTGCCATGAAGTGCACGCCGCAGAACACGATGTACTCGGCGTCGGGCTTCGTGAGCGCGGCGTTCGCGAGCTGGAACGAGTCGCCCAGGAAGTCGGCGTGCTGCACGACCTCGTCGCGCTGGTAGAAGTGGCCGAGAATGACGAGGCGGTCGCCGAGCG
>SXMH01000219.1 GCA_005777405.1 Actinomycetota bacterium | reverse complement strand
TCGCCTCGGCCTTGTTGACCTTGACCGTCGACTGCTCGGCGGTGTGGCGCGGCTTCATGGTCGCCCTGTCGTTCCGTCAGCGCAACCTGCTGCGCAACTTCGGTTCGCTCGTCGACTGGATCGTGCGCGATGAGAGCCTGCACCTCAAGTTCGGCATCAACCTCATCCTCACGGTGCTCGAAGAGAACCCCGACCTGCAGACGCCGGAGTTCGCCAACGAGATTCGCCAGATGATTCTCGACGCGGTCGAGATGGAAGAGCAGTACAACCACGACCTGCTGCCCGGCGGCATTCTCGGCCTCAACGCGAACTACATCAACCAGTACGTCAAGTACCTGGCTGACCGTCGTCTTGAAGAGCTCGGCTTCGAGACCGAGTACAACGTGTCGAACCCGGCCAAGTGGATGGCGACCGCGAACGACACCCTTCAGCTCGTCAACTTCTTCGAGTCGACGAACACCTCCTACGAGGTCAACGCCAAGCAGGGCTAGCCGTAGCATCGCTCGTGTGACTCACCCCTCGCGCCCCGAGCCCCCCGCCGACCTCCTCTTCACTGCAGGAGTCGTCTACCGGGGGCCGGGGCGCGACGGCGTTGCGGCACCGCTCGAGGTCGCCGTGCCCCTTGAGGTCGCCGTGCGCGACGGGCGCATCGCCGCGATCGACGCAGACCTCTCTGCCTGGCGCGGGCCCGACACCGAGGTGGTCGATCTGGCGGGCGGGATGCTGCATGCCGGGTTCGTCGACGCGCACATCCACCCCATCCAGGGTGGGCTCGAGCGGCTCAGCTGCGACCTCAGCAACGGTTCGACCCTCGACGACTACGCCTCGCTCATCGCCTCGTACGCCCGGCTCACTCCGCCGCGCGGCTGCGACGCCTCGCGCGCGTGGATCACCGGCGGTGGCTGGGCGATGAGCGCCTTCGCCGGCGGCACGCCGTCGGCGGCGCAACTCGACGCGATCGAGCCGATCCGTCCCGTCTTTCTCTACAACCGCGACCATCATGGGGCCTGGGCCAACTCGGCCGCGCTCGCGCTCGCGGGAATCACGGCCGACACTCCTGACCCCGCCGACGGGCGCATCGAGCGGTTGCCTGACGGCTCGCCGCAGGGCACGCTGCACGAGGGTGCCGCGGCGCTTGTCGCCGCCGTCGCGCCCGACCCGACCCCCGACGACGAGTACGCCGCGTTGCTCGAAGCGCAGCGCTACGCGCACTCGCTCGGCATCACCGGCTGGCAAGACGCCATCGTGGGCGACTACTTCGGGGCGTCGGATACGGCTCTCGTCTACCGCCGTGCCCTCGCCGAGGGGCGCCTCACGGTCGACGTGGTCGGGGCGCTGTGGTGGGATCGCACTCGAGGTATCGAGCAGGTTGCCGAGCTTGTCGCGCGCCGCGAACAGCACGCGAGCGAGCTCGGCGCGGCATCCCGCTTTCGGCTCAGCGCCGTGAAGATCATGGCCGACGGTGTCGTCGAGAACGGCACGGCCTCCATGCTCGACCCCTACCTCGGTGAGTTCGGCGAAGGCGAGCACCCGCGCGGCATCGCCTTCGTCGGTGGCAAGGTTCTCGTCGACGCGATCGTCGCGCTCGACGCCGCGGGCTTCAGCGCTCACGTGCACGTCATCGGCGACCGCGCGGTGCGCGAAGCGCTTGACGGCTTCGAGGCAGCCCGTGCGACGAACGGGTCGAGCACCCTCGGCCGCCACCATCTCGCCCACGTGCAGTTCGTGCACCCTGACGACCTGGCGCGCTTCGCCGCCCTCGACGTCACTGCCAACCTGCAGGCGCTGTGGGCGTGCAACGAGCCGCAGATGCGCGACCTGACGCTCCCGATCGTGGGCGCCGAGCGCGCGGCAACGCAGTACCCGTTCGCGAGCATCCAGCGCACAGAGAAGGCGGTGGATGCTCGCCCGCGCCTGTGCGCTGGCAGCGACTGGCCCGTCTCCACGCCTGACCCCTGGGCGGCGATCCATGTGGCAGTCAACCGCACGCTGCCCGCCGATGACCCCGAGTTCGACCCCGAACCGCTGCTCGCGCACGAGGCCCTGACGCTCGCGGAGGCGCTCGACGCCTACACGGCTGGCTCGTCGTGGATCAATGGTCGCGGGCTCGGCGATGCCGAGGTGACGGGGGTCATCGAGGTCGGGGCAGTCGCCGACCTCGCCGCGACCGACCGCGACCCCTTCGCGGGGCCGGCGCAGAGCATCCACGAGACGCGCTGCACCGGTACGTGGGTCGCAGGCCGGCAGGTCTTCTAGCCCTCAAGCTGCTTGCGCACCCGCTGCACCGAGATCGGACCCTGGGCTCCGAGTGGCTGCGCGAAGAGCGAGAGCCGCAACTCTTCGAGCATCCAGCGGGCGGTGCGGATGCTCGGCGCGGCATCAGCGGCGAGCGGCAGGGTGCCTCCGGCGCGCGTGTAGAGGTCGACGGCCTGCTGGTGCTCGAGCATCCACTGGCGGTCGCGGCCCAGGTTGTCGGCCAGGCGTTCAACGCGGTGCACGATGCCGCGCAGGTACACGACCACGCGGGGGAGTCGCTCAAGGCCCGCGCGGCTCACGAAGCCCTCGTGCACGAGCGACTCGAGCTGGCTGCGTGCGTCGGCGAGCGGCGCCATGAGTGCGAGTGAGGAGGCGCGTGAGATCGCGACGTCGGCCTCGCGTGCGGCGGCGAGAGCGGCAGCCACGGTCGAGACCACGCCGAACAGGCGGTCGGGCAGCCCCGCATTGACGCGGTCGCGAACGGCTTCGAACTCGCTGACCGTCCAGGGCAACCCGTCGAGCGAGTCAGAAAGCTCAGCCTCGATGACCGCGCGCAGGCAGTCGTCGAAGAGTGCGGCCGTCGAGCGGTAGGGCGAGGCGCCGAGGCTGAGCTTCTCGGCAGCGGTGAGGTGCTGCTGCACGTAGGAGACAGGGGACGGCACGGCGAGTTGCACGAGCCGGCGCACTCCGGCTCGATGCGCGGCGAGCTGATCGGCCGTCGATGTCTGCAGGCGAATCGCCACAGAAGAACCCTCGTCGACGAGCGCGGGGTAGGCGCGAATCGTCGTCTCGCCCCGGCGAATGTCGAGCACGCGGGGCAGGGTGCCATCAGTACCGACCGACGCATCCCACACCGTGATGCCGCCGCGCTCGATCGGAGAGCGGGCCGCAGCAGTTGCCACCTTCGCCACCGCGTCACGCGTGCGGCTCGCGAGCTTGCCCTTGAGGCCCGGCAGGTCAGTGCCGCGCGCGAGTCGCGAACCCCGCTCGTCGACGACCGAATAGCCCATGCGCAAGTGCGCGGGCAGGCGGTCGACCTCGAAGTCGTCGGGCGAGACGGGGGTGAAAGTCTGGCGACGAATTTCGGTCGCGAGAAACTCGGTGATCGGCAGTTCGCGCAGGTCGGCCTCGGGCGGCACGGCTGCCAAGAGGCGCGTCGCCCAGTCGGCCGCGGGCACGACATTTCGGCGAATCGACTTCGGCAGCGTCTTGAGCAGCGCGGTCACGAGCTCGTGTCGCAGGCCCGGCACGAGCCAGTCGAAGCCCGCGGTATCGAGGCGCGGCAGCAACGCCACGGGTACGGTGACGGTGACGCCGTCATCGGCGGCACCCGGCTCGAAGCGATAGCCGATGCTGAGCGTCTGGTCTCCGAGGGTGAGGCGCGTCGGGTAGGCGGCGTCGTCGACCGTGTGCTCGTCGGGCTCGACGAGATCGTCGCGCTGCAGGGTGAGCATCGCGGGATGCTCGCGGCGAGCATCCCGCCACCACCGCTCGAAGCGGCGCACGTCGGTGACTTCCGCGGGGATGCGCTGCTCGAAGAACTCGACCAGCCGCTCATCGTCGAGCAGAATGTCGCGGCGGCGACTGCGCTCTTCGAGCTGCTCGAGCTCTCGGCGCACGCTCGCGTTCTCGCGCAGAAATGCCGTGAGGCGCTTGTCGAGTCGCGAGGTATCCCACTCGCCCTCGACGAGGGCGTGACGGATGAAGAGCTCGCGCGCGAGCACCGGGTCGAACCTGCTGAGCTGGGCGCGTCGGCGCGGCACGATGGGCACGCCGAAGAGCGTCACCTTCTCGTCGACGACCGCGGCGCCCTGGCGTTTCTCCCACCGTGGCTCGCTGTACTGCTTCTTCGCGAGGTCGCCCGCGAGGCTCTCGGCCCACGCCGGGTCGATGACGGCAACAGTGCGGGCGAAGAGTCGGCTTGTCTCAACGAGCTCGGCGGCCATGACCGCGTCGGGCTGCTTCTTTGCGAGGCCTGAGCCGGGAAAGAGCACGAACCGCCGCTGCCGGGCGCCGATGTAGTCGCGCTTCGCCGAGTCTTTGATGCCGAGGTGGCTGAGCAGCCCGGCGAGCAGCGATCGGTGGATGGCATCGGCGTCGGTGCTCGGTTCGCCGACGGTGAGCCGCAGTTGCTTCGACTGCCGGGTCAGCTGACGGTAGACGTCTTGCCACTCGCGAATGCGCAGGTAGTTGAGAAACTCGCTGCGCACCTCCTTGCGAAACTGGTTGCCGCTGAGCTCCTTCTGCCGTTGCTGCAAGTGGTTCCAGAGGTTCAGCAGGGTGATGAAGTCGCTCGTGGGATCGCGGAAACGGTTGTGCAGGGAATCCGCCTGCTGGCGTTTCTCGACGGGTCGCTCGCGCGGATCTTGAATAGAGAGCCCGGCGACGATCGCCATGACCTCGCGCGCAACCCCGTGCCGACCCGCCTCGACGACCATGCGCGCGTAGCGCGGGTCGAGCGGCAGCTGCGCAATGTCGCGGCCGATGCGCGTGATGCGGTGTGCACCGTCCTTGGCTTCCACGGCGTTGAGTTCGAGCAACAGGTCGAGCCCGTCCTTGATGCCGCGCTTATCGGGAGGCTGCAAGAAGGGAAACTTCTCGAGGTCACCGAGCCCGAGCGAGATCATCTGCAGAATGACCGCCGCGAGGTTGGTGCGCAGAATCTCAGGATCGGTGTACTCGGGTCGCTTCTCGAAGTCGTGTTGCGAGTAGAGCCGAATCGCGATGCCGTCACTCGTGCGCCCCGACCGCCCCGACCGCTGATTCGCGCTCGCTTGCGAGATCGCCTCGATGGGCAGTCGCTGCACTTTCGCTCGCGCGCTGTAACGGCTGATGCGGGCGGTGCCG
>SXMH01000218.1 GCA_005777405.1 Actinomycetota bacterium | reverse complement strand
CGAAGGCCATCGCGCCGAAAGCGCCGTGAGTGCTCGTGTGCGAGTCACCGCAGACAACAGTGATGCCCGGCATGGTCAAGCCCAGCTGCGGGCCGACGACGTGCACGATGCCCTGCTCGATGTCGCCAAGCGAGTGCAGACGCACGCCGAACTCGGCGCAGTTGGCTCGCAGCGTCTCGATCTGCTTGCGGCTGGTCGGCTCGGCGATGGGCTTGTCGATCGCGAGCGTCGGCGTGTTGTGGTCTTCGGTCGCGATCGTGAGATCGGGCCGCCGCACCGGGCGACCGGCCATGCGCAAACCATCAAAGGCCTGCGGGCTCGTCACCTCGTGCACGAGGTGCAGGTCGATATAGATGAGGTCGGGCTCGCCGTTCTCACCCTTGCTCACCAAGTGTGACTGCCAGACCTTCTCGGCCAGGGTCTTTCCGCTCATGACGATTCAGTTCCTTCTACGCTCTGTCGATTCGGCCGACTGTCGGTGCACGACGGACTCCGCGACGAGGGAGGCCGTCTGGGTGACTAGGCCTCGTCGCGGCGACGAAGAAGAAGGAGCCGATCGAGCTGCACTCTTTGACGATACCACCCGGCTCTCGGGCGTTCACGTCGTCGGTCACTGCGAGGTAGCGCGCACGTGGTAGTCGCCGAGCTCGACCGTCGCGCCCTCAGGCACGGCAACGCGGCGGCCGGGCGACACTTCTGTGGCACTGTCACCGACGACGACCCAGACGCCGTTCGTCGAAGCAAGGTCGTGCACCCACAGGCCGCTGTCATCGACTTCGAAGGCTGCATGAGTCTTCGACACCGACTGAGTCGTGTCGTCGATCGACAGCAATTCGGCATCGTGCCAGCCGTCAAGTCGTGAGGGGTTGCGACCGACGAGCAACGCCGACGCGACAGTCGCACGGCTGCCGTCGGCGAGTTCGAGTGACCAGCCCGCGAGAGCGTGGCGGCCGAGAGTCGGTGGCGTGAAGTCGTCGTCGAGTTCACGTCGAGTGTCGAGTACCGGTTCGGCCGCGACACTGTGCGCGTCGACGGTCGCCTCGGGGTTGCCGGCCTCCGGTGCCTCGTCGCTGACGATGGGAGGCAACGGCGCACCTGGCACGACGGGTACGAAGACGACGGGCTTCTGCTCATTCGCCCGACGTTCAGTGCGCGGCGGCGTCTTGAAGGTGCCGGAATCGACCATGCCCGGCGGCAGGCCGATGAAATCGTCGTCTGCCACCGCAGCCACCTCCCGAGGTTCTCACTCGGGGTCGATGCTAGTCGCTACGTGAGCGACGGCGTCGTCGCCGTCTGTGGCGCTGGCCAGCGAATCGTGCCCACGACGGCGTCGAAGAGCGCGAGCATCTCTTCCTCGTACTCGGCCAGCGCTGTCGAAAAGGTCAGCAGTGCGAGCCGGTTCGGCGCGGTAGCCGCAACCCAGTAGTCGGCCTCGACGAATTCGAAGCGCTGCGCGACATTGCCCTCGACGACATCTCTGACCCGGCGCCACGAGTGACGCACGATGCGGATGCTCTGGGCACCTGCCTCAGCCGTTGCGCTCCGCCTCACTGCATCGCTGTCGCCCCAATCGCGGGTGCCGTGCTCGAGATACTGGTGAATCTCATCGAGACCGAGCTTCGCGAAGTCGACCGAGTCGATCTCGGGCGAAAACACGGAGATCCAGGCGGGAAGGGGAACACCCGGCATGAGACTGAAAGCCAAGTAGAAGTCGGTCGCGCCGCCCTTGCGAGCCTCGCCCGCGGCGCTCTCGATGCGTCGACGCAAATCAGCACGAACATCGGCAAGGTCGTCGCGGCGATGGGTCACCGTGCCGAGCACCTTGCGAATCGAGCGTTGCAGGGTCGCCTCAGTCTCAAGATCGATACGACCCCACGTGCCGGGCAGCTCGAAGCGCAGTCGAGTTGTGGCGCTCATTCGTTATCACCCCGTCCTGGCACAGAAGGCACCTCTTCCGACGCAATCGTCAGAAGGTAGTCACGCGCGTCATCGAATACGGCGAGATCTTGAGTCAAGAGCGTGAACTCGGCCATGCTCGCCCACCCCGTCGGAAACAGCGCGACGACGGCACGCTCAGTGATGGGAGAAGTCGGACCACCCCCGCCCAGTGGGATGACGATGTCTGACGTGACGATCGCGGGGCCTTTCGGCAGCACAACCTCGTCGACGCGGCGATTGAGCAGTTCGCCCCGAGGGCCCGATGTCAGCGCTTGGACAGCCTCGAGGTAGTTGCCGTACGCGGCATCGGTGACTTTCGCGAGGCGAAGGCTCAGCAGAGCATCCACTCGCCCGAGTTCGGGGCGCGTCACAAGCGCATGCGCACGTCGGCTTCCGGCAGACAGACCATGTGCGACCTCGATCACGCGACGCAAGTTCTGCCGAAGCCGAGTGCCGACTTCCTCACTCAGCGTTCGCTCGGAGACCGTGGTGTCGACCCATTCGTCAACGTCGATGCCGGCGTCGCGGTCGGGAAGCGGGATCCACTCGATCGGCAACTCGATGCGCAAGACCTCGGAAGGCGTAGGCGTGGGTGGTGTCATGGCCAGCTTCCGGGGTCTTTGGGCGGCGGCTGATCGATCGGGTGAGGTGCCGCGAGCGGATCAAGAACAGCAGCGAATGGCCGCTGCACCGTGTTCAACGTGCGGTTGCGGTAGGCGTAGTCGATTCCGCGCCCGAGTTCTTTCATGGCGCGAGCAAGCTCTTTGGTGGATGCTCCCTCGAACCATCGCGCTTCGACCGAGGCACCGCGGGCGCGAGTGATGAACGCCACCGCCATAGCCAACTGCGTGCCGGTCGCGACCCAGCACGTGAGCACACGACGTTGTCGAATAACCGCGTCTTCAATCGAGAGAAAACAGTCTCCGGGCAGCCGGAACTGGTACATCACCGGCAGAGACAAGCGGTCACTGTGAAACCGAAGATGCTCGACGATGCCTGCCGCGAGCTCTTGGCGCTCGGTCTCCGCGAGGCCACGACTCATGCCCGATCTCCCCCGCTCATGAGCCGGTCGCGCAGACGGCGGGGTGCACGAGATCGGGGAACGGGCTCGCGCCAGCCTCGACCAGGAACTGCACGCCGTCAACGATCGGCATAACCCCATCGACGACAATCGTCTCAACCATGCCTAAGGTACCGAGGGTCATGGGGTTGACCGTGGCGAGAATCAGGTCGGTCGGGTCTGCGCCCGTCATGTCGAACGGCTCTTCGCCCCACGGCATGCCGCCGATCTCGAGATCGATGCCTTCTCCGGCAACGAAGCTGAACACCTCACCACCGGCCTCGACGACAGAATGGAGTCCGCTCGTCGCGATGAACTCCATGGCCTCAGCGCCGAGGCTCGTCGCCAGGGTCACTGATGTAGCGCCTGAAGCGACCGCGCGGGTCGAAGTCACTCCGGCCCCCACCATCTGGCCGAGCGACTCCTGAGCCACGCCGTTCACACCGAGTTTGGCAGTAACGACACCGACGACGGCCATGATGCCGTCGGCCAGCACCCGCCCGAGGGTCTCGCGGCCCATGAGAAACAGCAACGCCGAGCACGCGAAGATGGCCACTCCGAGAATGGCAGACAGGGCAGCCAGGCCCGTCGCGATGACAGCGAGGGCAGGGAAGAAGATCGCCGCGATGGCGACGATGAGCGCGAGCACGTCGACGATCTGTTTGATGATCTCGAGAACATCGCGCAATATCTCGATGACGGGGCCGAGGTATTCAGAGATGAGCTCCCACGCGAGGGCGAAGTCGCCGACCAGAGCCTCGTACCACTCGTCATTGAGACCGGCAGCGGCTTCAGCGTCGTTGAGCCCCTGGATCGCCGCCGCGACCGCCCGCTGAAAGTTGTCAGAGGCCACGCTGTAGCGGCCGATGAGCGTGCCGTATTGCCCGTCGAAGCTGTTGGCCCGCAGCGTGGCTTCTTGAAGGTCAGCGAGAACTTCGGGGTCGGTGTTGCCGAAGCGCACGAGCGCACGCAATTCGCGCTCACGGTGCCGCCAGTATCGGCCGCTCTCGTTGTTCGCAATGATCTGGTTGCGAGCCCCGTTGCCCTGGTTGCGGGCGTCTTCGAGCGAGTTCGCGTAGCGGGTGAAGGTGGTGCCGGCGTCTTCATATCGGGTCGCAACACGATCGGTGTTTGCCGTCACTTCGTCGGCGCGGTCGCGCACCTCGTCGATGGCGAGGCTGATGGTGATGTTCTCGTTGGCGACATTACGAAGCTCGATCGCCGCCTCGCGGAGCGCGACGGCAGTCTGATGGAATGTGTTCGCGAACCCGCGTACTGTCTGGGGGTCGCCCGGAATCTCATCGGGAACGGGATCATCACACAGGAAGCACATCTCAGACCGCCTCGGTGTCGGTGGAACCGCCGCCCGTGGCCGGAGCGGTCAAACCGCTCGCGAGAGCGGCGTCGGTGTCGGCCAGTTGCGTACGAATGTTCATCACCGAGTCGCGCAACCACTCGAGGTTGTCGACGATCTCGATGCGCTTCTTGTCCCAGGAATCGCGGAACTGGTTCGTGCGATGCGCGAGCTGGTTGTCGCCGACGGCGAATGACAGCGCTGCCATGTTCTCGAACTCGCGGCCGACGACTCGAACGGCCGTGCTGAGGTTCTGCTCGAGGTCTGCGAGGCGGTCGTAATCGACGCGCATCTGCTCACCGGACACGTGGCGTCCTTCCTGGGGTAGCGGTTGAAGGGAGCAATCGCGGCCGGCCCATACCGAAGCGTGGGCCGGCCGACGTCACTAGCCCCGGATGGCGTTGGCGAGGCCCTCGTCGGTCTGCTGCAACGTGTCGGCAGCCGAGACGAGGAAGCTCGCGAGACCTTCGAGGCCGTCGACGGCCTGCGAGGTGCCGGTGCGGAACTGCTCGAACGAGTCGCGGTACGCCGCGGACGACTGCTCGGCCTGGAAGCCGCTCGCCGTGAGCGTCTGAACGAGGTTGCTCAACTCAGCGAGCTTCTGCTGCATCTCGTCTTTGCCAGCGCGCAGGCGGTTGGCTGCGTCGCGAAGTTCGTCGTAGGTAACGTTGAGGTTCGCCATGGTGTGCTCCTTCTCTTCGGTGTCCCGCTGCAGGAGCGGGCTAGTGATCTCAACCTAAGGGCTGAGAATTCGTCGGTCGATGGGCAGGGCTCCCCATCTACTCCCCCAGCCAGGGCAACTGCACGCGCATGGCTTTGCCACGCGCGATGAAGTAGCCACGACCCGGCGGAAACTCTGCACGAGAAACGCGGGGCAGCGAGGTCTTGAGAATCGTGTCGCCTTCGATGCTCTCGGGCTGCAGCAGGAAACCCGTGCGAGCGGCCTTGACTTCGGCCAGCAGAGGCCATGATGACCCCCAGCCCCCCGTCTCAGATTCGGCCAGCACGAAGTGCTCGGTGCGCTTGACGGCTTTGATCATCTCGACCATCGCACCATCGGCGCTGCTGCTGAGGAAGTCAGCGAGCTGCTCGATCACGACGACCACTTTGCCCGTGGTTGCCGGGTCGGCCACGACCGCAGCAATCTCTTTCGCGAGCGCGCCAGCGTCGTCGATCGTGACCGCCGTCGCCTCCCAACCGGCCGATTGGCCGAGCGACGACCGAGCAGAGCCGATGTAGTACCGCGTGACGGAGGGAATCGCCGATTCGATCGACCGCACGAACCAGGCGAGGGCGTTGCTGCGACCCGACGCTGGCGCACCGGCGAGCACGAAGGCCCCCGAAGCCTCGAAGCCGATCGGCGCGAGCGTGTCTTCTGCGATGCCGAGCACGGGCAGGCCGTTGATCGACGGAGGCAGTTCGGAGGCGGAGTACTGCACCGCGAGCGCCCCGATCGGCTCGGCTGGCGTGCGACCCGCTCGCTCAATGGCCTGGCCGAGAACCGTCAGTGCCTTGGCTTGATCAGCCGTCGACGGCTTGCCGCCGACGATCGCGATCTGAGTTTCGACACCGTCGACGATGGCTCGGCCGGGAGGTGAGGTCGTCGAGAGAATGTCGGCGGGAGCATCCACCATCATGTAGCCGCCGTCATCGGCAAGACGGTGCACGACGCGGCGCTGGAAGGCCGAGGCGATGCCTGTCGGCACGCTGCCGGGCCGGTCGGCCGTCATCGCGACATGGATGCCCAACCCACGTCCTTCAACGAGCAGCTGCTGGAACGCGGCGTACCAGGGGGCGCGCGCTGCTCCGACTTCGAAGTCGTTGCGGAAGGACGGGAAGTTGTCGACGAGCAGCAGAATGCGGCGTTCATCGGCAGCACCGGCAAGGCGCCGGTAGTCGACGATGGTGCCCGCGTCAGCCTCGGCAAAGCGGTTGCCGCGATCTTCGAGAATGCCCTTGAGCTTGCGGAGTAGTCGAACCACGCGCTCAGGGTCGTCGCCGCTCACGATAGAGCCGACGTGCGGCAGCGCTTCGAGCATCTTGAGCCCGCCCGTGCCGAAATCGAGGCCGTACACGTCGACGGGGCCACCCCGCGGCGTGATGCCGGCTGCAGCGGCGATCGACCGGAGTGTGACCGTCTTGCCGGTGCCCCCAGCGCCGTAGACGACGATGTTGCCGTCGGTATCGGGGCGAAAGTAGATCTCGTTCTGTTGCTGACGCTGCGGGAGGTCGCTGACGCCGAGCACGATCTCGGTGTCGGTGCGTTGCCGCAACTTGGTGAGGTCATACGCGGGAGCGAGCTCGTCGAGCCACGGTCGTCTCGGTGCGGGCAACGGCACCGACTTGGCGGCGGCGACAAGGTTCGCGACGAGGCGCGCTTGGTCGGTAGGGCCTTGCTCGCTCGCCTCGGCGGTGGGCTCGGCATCCGTGCCCGGGCGTTCCCAAGCCTGTTCGGTGCCGAAACGCAGCTCTGCGACATCGATGCTCGGTGGCGCAGGAGTGTCGCTCGTCCACCCACCCGCGTAGGCAGACTGGAACGGCGTCAGTCGACCGGGGCCGGTCTTGGCGATGCCGCGACCCGGAATCGACGGGTCGAAGGTGCCCGCGATCTTGTCGCCGACGACGTCCATCGAGTCCGACTCGTCTGCCATGCGCAGCGCGATGCGCAAGTTGGTGTTCGCGCGGAGATTGTCTTTGATGACACCGGCCGGGCGCTGAGTAGCCATGATGAGGTGGATGCCCAACGAACGCCCGCGCTGCGCGACGTCAACCACACCGTCGACGAACTCTGGAACCTCGCTGGCGAGCGCCGCGAACTCGTCAATGACGATCACGAGCGCGGGAGGAGCTTCGGGGTCGCCGCGCTTCTCGAGTTCGAGCAGATCTTTCGCTTTCTTGCGGTTGAAGAGGTGCTCGCGGTGGTGCAGCTCTGCCCTCAGGCTCGTGAGCGCTCGGCGCACGAGGTGCGGGCTCAGGTCGGTGACGAGGCCAACGCAATGCGGCAAGTTGACGCAGTCTGCGAAAGCCGAGCCGCCCTTGTAGTCGACGAAGAGAAACGTCACTCGGTCGGGACTGTATTCGGCCGCCATGCCGAGCACCCATGCCTGCAAGAACTCGCTCTTGCCGGAGCCGGTCGTGCCGCCCACGAGCGCGTGCGGTCCTTGAGTGCGCAAGTCGAGGTGCATGGCGTCCACACCCGCGGAACCGACGATCGCGCGCAGCTTCCCGGCACGGCGACGCGCGGGAGCTTTTCCTGAGCGGTCGTGGATGGAGTCGTTTTCGCGCCAGCGGCCGACTGCGGTCTCCGGCGAGGCCGCCAGCTCAGGACCGATGAGGGACAGCAGCATCGTGGAGCGGGGCAAGTCACTCGCATCTTCGACGAGAGCGCCGGCATCCACCACAGGAGCGAGCCGACGCGCGAAGCGCAACGCCTCATCGCGCGAGACGAGGTCAGATCTCACGTTCACGATTTCGCTGCCGAGACGCACGAGACCCACGGATGCGGAATCGTCAGAAAGCGGGGTGATGAACGTGCGAGCGACGGCCGGTATCGACGACAGTTGTGATGCGACCCAGATCGGGTAGATGCCGGCGTCTGCGGCGCGCTCGGCCATTTGCACGAGTCGAGCGCGATCGACCGGCGCGTCTTCAGCAATCAGCACGACAACTGCGGGCGTGGCGGCGGGTGGGGGCGTGGCGACATCTGCACCGTCGCCTGCGGAGGCGCCAGCAACAAGGGCTGAACGCTCTTCCATCACCGCGCCTCGAACCTCGGGGCTCAGTTTTCGCGCCACGATGAGATCTTCGATGGCCGACAGCAGTGCGCCGCCCGTGGCCTGACTATTGGCGAGGTGCACGGCAGCGAGCGGACTGTGCGGCGACCCTGTATGCGGAAGCCACTTGAGCCATTCGAACTCCGGTGTCCAGGCCGTGCCGACGATCGCGCCGATGACGAGCTCGGCAGGAGAGTGCAAGCCTGCGAGCTGCACGAGCAGTCCGCGCGCGCAGTCGGCCGCCAAGCGGTGCTCTCCGGCGATGCCGAGCGCCCCCGAGAAGTAGAGATTCTCGGTGACCGGTACGTCACTGATGTCGCGGAAGTCAGCGCGAGTTCGCTTCACCCGATCGAGGTACTCGGCGATGCCGGTGTCTTCGTTGGAGATGCGCACCGAGTTGCGCGAGGCCATGGTGCCGATGCCGAGATTGAGAGACAGAAATTGCCAGTGTTCAGGTCGGCGAGTCCAGAGCAACGGGCCGAGTTGCATCGACTGTTCGACCACTTCGAGCGTCGTCGGGCTCTCGCGGCGGCGAACATCGCGCTCACGCGGAACTTCCGCGGTCAAGGCGCTTTCGAGCTGCGCGGCTCGGGCTTCGAAGCGTTCGACGTCGAGCTTGTGTTTGCGCTTGCGTTGGGCGCGGGTGGTGAGCCAGGTGCCGATCATGAGCAGGGGTGCCGCCGCAACGAAGATGAGCATCTGAAGGCCACGCTCGGGAAGCAGCAGCACCATGATGCCGCCGATGAGCACGGGGGCGAGCAAGATCACCCACGGGAACGGCTGCGATTCTTGCTCGGTGGGTGGCGAGGGCGCCACGAACTCTTGACCGGGGTATCGGGACTCAACGCGAGGTGAGCGGTTGAAGGCGACAGGAGCGCTGAAGTCGGCCTCGACCGTCTCGGTCGTCGGCGTGATGTGTGCTTGCAGAAGAGTGTCGCCCACCCGCACCGTCGAACCATCTTCGAGGTCAACGCGAGTCACCACGCCGCCATCGACTTCGAGTCCATTGGCTGAGTTCAGGTCGACCAGCCGCACGGCCTGCGAGAACACGTCGACGCGTGCGTGCCGCTTCGACACCAGCGGATCGCTCAGAGTGACGTCGGTGTTCGTGTCTCGACCCAGCACATGCGTGCCGATGTGCAAGGGAAACACCGCGCCAGCGTCAGGGCCTTCGACGACGTGCAAGGTGACGGCCGCTGCCCTCTTCTGAGGTTCGACGTCGCCGGGCGACGTGAGCACCACCGTTGCGCCCGAGCCCAATTCGGCTTCAGAGATCGCCATCTCTCGGTCGAGCGTGCGACGCCGCCCACTCGCCGTGTCGACGATCGCCACAGTGGGCACACCCGACACAGCGAGGCCAAGTTTCGCCCGGTAGGGATCGCGTTCAGCGAGGGTCGCGGCGACATCGCCCACAGACGCCGAGGCGTCAGTGGTGACGACGACGTCGGACTCTGGTCCGTGTGCGCGCAGCAGTGTGAGCTTCAGCTTCATCGCTCGCCTCTTCCTCCAGGCGAGGCGAACCTCGCGAATGATGAACGCCGACGTCGGATGCGATAACGGCTCAGCACCCGTCGTGATCGCGGCACAGCCGCATCAGCGCTCGCGATCGCGCCGAGCGCTGTCTCCCACAACTCATCGCTCTCAGCGGCTTCGATGTCGCGGCCAGAGAAGACAACGTCATCTGCCTGAGCCGCGAGCGACCGAAGTCGCGGCCGCGCCTCCTCGCCAGGCAACGCAATGAGCTGGCGCTCGAGATCAGCGGCGACGGTGAGTCGGGTGTGCTTCGACTTCACGTCGAAACCCAGTTCGGCGTAGCGATCGGCGAGCTCGTCCCATGCTCCCGCCGCCTGATCGTGCGGCGCTGAGGTCGACCTTCTCTGACGCACTCGCCTCGACTTCAGTGCTGCGATGAGCAGCATGGGGGCAAGGGCGATCGCCACTGGAACAAGAATCGACAGGGCCAGGGTCACGACCCAGCCGGGAATCACAAAGGGCGGGCCCTGCTCGTCGTCTTCTTGCTCTTCGAGTTCAACAGGAGACAACAATTCGTCGTCGTCGCTCTCGGCTCGCGGCGGTTGCCGCACTTGAGGCTGCGGCTCACTCTGCGGCGCGGGCTCTTGGTCTTGAGGAATGTCGGTCTCGTCGGGAGTGGGGTCGAACGGCACCCATCCGACATCGTCGAAAGCCACCTCGACCCACGCGGTGACATCGTCACCCGTGACCTGCACAGAGGTGGCTCCCTCTTGCACGTCAGGAGCAAAGCCCATGACAACACGGGCGGGATAACCCAGGCTTCGAGCCATGAGCGCGAAGGCCGAAGCATATTGCTCTTCGTCACCGACCATCTGCGGGCGCTCGAGCAACTCGAGCACGCGATCGGCACCATGGCCAGCTCGCGAGGGCACGGAGTCGGAAGCTCGGCCGTGTGACAAGAAACCGTCGCGCACGAAGGCCACTCGAATCGCTTCGAGTTGATCGACCGGATCGGTCGCTCCCGCCGTCAGTTCTTGTGCGGTGGCGGCAACGATGTCGGGCACGCTCTCAACCGGAGGCAACTCGACCGCCGCCATGGGCACGGCCCCGAGGTCTTCGACCGGCGGCACAACCTGCACCGACGAGGTCACGACGTAGGAGTCGCCTTCACTCAAGCCGCTCGTCAGCACCATCGACCCCGTGCCCGCGTTGTATCGCAAGTCATCAGACCGTTCAGCGCTCGCGCCGAGCAACTGGAAGTCGTCGGGGTAGCCGACACCTGGCACCCACACGTCGTCATACTCAACGACTGTCACCGTGACGGGATCATGGCGTTCGGTCGTGGCAAGCGGCGGTTCGGGGAGTGAGCGCCCGACCAACGCAAAGCTGCCCGAGCCGTCGACGCTCGTGTCAGAACCCGCGACGTTCCAGAGCTTGCCTGTGAAGGAGTCGAGCACAGCCATGCGCAGTCGATCTCCGGGCTCGAGTCCGCTGACCTCGAAGAGCACCTCATCAGTCACTTGCTTCGTGAAGTGCCGAAACCCGGCGAGTGGGCTCGGATAGTCGAGCGGATCAAACGGCGGAGTGATCTCTTCACGCAACACGAAGCGCTGTTCGGGTGGCGGAGACGTGAACAGCGCCGCTGCTCCCCCCAGAACGACGGCAAGCAGCACGAGAACAGTGGTGCCGGCAAGCTTGCGCGAGCGCAGAGCCGAGACAGAGCCTGCCGCAGCGCCGCCGAGAGGCGCTCGCCAGCCCAGCCAGACGAGCAGAATCACGGCGAAAACTACGCCGCGCACTCCCGCCTGAAAAGCCTCATCGGTGCCCAGCAGAATCGCGCCCAGGTAGAGCACGACGGGCCCTAGCGCTGCGATCGCGAGTCTCCATGCTGTGCGTGGCCGTTCGGGCAGCCACCGCACAGCGAGAATCGTCGCCACGAGAGCGACGATCCAGCTTGCCGCGTACGGCACGACGCCGATGTACACCGGAGCGCCCACAGGAGTTCCGAGCGTGACGACGTCGGCCCAACCGTAGACCGAGCCCAGCGCGACGCTCGCGAGCCCTTGCAGGGTCGGCAACACTCCAACAATCGTCTGCGACGGCACGGCGATCGCTGGGCCAGCAACGAGATACAGCACGATCGCGACCGCTGTCGTCGTGATCGCCGACAGGCGCAGAAGGCGCGAAGCGATGGCCGTCAGCGCACCGAGAACAAGTCCGCCAATACCAGCGACGAGAAAGGATGCTCCACCGAAGCTCGGCGCGAACCCCACGATGCCGAGCATCGCGAGCGACAGCAGCACCACGACGTCGGTCCACGCTCGAGCGCTCGGCCATGCCAGCGACACCCTCTCGCTCGCGTGCGTCGACTCTGTGGCGGTCATGCTCCGACCCCCTTGAGCATGCCAGGAAGGTCGTCGAGTTCACCGACGGTCAACATCGTCGTGCCCCCGAGAATGCCCAGACGGCTTTGTTCTGACAGGTCGGCGCGCACACCCAGTTGTTGTGTGTCGGCACCGTAGAGCGTTTGCAGTGCGCGGAACTCGGCGACATCTGTCGTCGAACCTCCCACGGCAACGAGAACACTCGGGGCGGGCATCCGCTTGGTGTGTTCGCGCACGAAGCTGCGCATGCTTGCGAAACCGTGATCGCGCCCGAAGAGCAGACGGCTCGAAGCGTCGAGCATCGACGTGACCGTGGCAGTGCGCCAGATTCCCTGCTCGCTCACGACAGTGAGTTGCGTGCCATCGAGAATGACTTGGGTAGCAATCGAGGCGGCAACCGAGACCGCCAGTTCGAACTCTGCCTCACTCGCGTAGGCGCTCTGCCTCGTCGCTATGGCGAGCACGATCTGCGATCGGCGGGTCTCTTGAAACTGCCGCACCATGAGTTGCCCAATGCGTGCCGAGGTTCGCCAGTGCACGTAGCGGCGATCATCGCCCGGCACGTAAGGCCGCAGAGCGTGAAAAGCGAGGTCGTTGTTGGTGATGCGATTCGAGACTTGACCTTCGAGGTCGCGCACGAGTCCGGCCGCAGT
This sequence comes from Actinomycetota bacterium, assembly GCA_005777405.1. Taxonomy (GTDB): domain Bacteria; phylum Actinomycetota; class Actinomycetes; order Actinomycetales; family Microbacteriaceae; genus Microcella. Next base: position 18,770 of record SXMH01000218.1, on the reverse strand, counting down.
CGCGTGCAAGGGCACCGTCTTCGGGTGCACGAAAAGCTCGACGGGCTCAGACCACTGAAGGGTGCGGCGCAGGAGCCCCAACTGGTCACCGCGCACCGACCGGGCCGGCCCAGCAACGATGACGGCACGACGGTGAGTCGGCACTTGAAAGAGCTCTTCTTGCTGCTGACCCGGCGTCATGGAGGGCAACTGAAACTCGGCGGTGCCAGCGCCAACCGGCAGTTCGAGTCGATTGGGAGGAAGTTTGCGCTGCCCCGAGTTCGAGACGAGCATCCGGCCCATGGCGCGATCGCCGACGACCACACGACGCGGGTTCAGTTCGATGAGCACGGCATACGAAGCCCTACCGAACAGGAAGATCACCGCGACGACGAGAGCTGCGAGCAAGACCCACCCCAGAAAGGCGAACTCGGCCCAGCCGAACGCTGTGGAAAGCACGAGCGAGAGAGCAGCGAGAGCAAGCACGATCCAGCCCGCGGGTCCCACGACCCGCAGCACAGGAGCAAGCGCGACGGCGAACGCCCGGCGTACGACGACCCACAGCGGAGCGACAAGGGCGCCGAGGCGTCGAAGTGCTTGGCCACCACGTTCACTCAGGGGTTGACTGCGGTCGCGGTCAGCCGACTCGACTCTCGTCATGGGGTCAAGCAGCCCGGTAGGCCGGAGGTTCGATCTCGACGAGAACGCGCTCGATGATCTCTTCGGCCTTGACTCCGGCGAAGTCTGACTCGGGGTCGACGACCAGACGGTGCGCGAGCACCGGCACCGCGAGTTCACGCACGTCGTCGGGAGTGGCATACGTGCGACCGCGCGAAATCGCCCAGGTCTTGATGGCACGCGACAGCGCGAGGGCTCCGCGCATGCTCACGCCGAGCAGCACGTCGCGGTTCGAGCGCGTGGCTTCGACAATGTCAGAGAGGTACTGCATCACTGACTCGTCGACGTGCACTTCGCTCGCGAGCTGCGCCATCGCGACGATCGATTCGGGCTTGATGATCGGCGTCACGAGCGTGGCACGGGCGCGCGACGCCGAATCCATCAGCAGGGCGACTGAGGTCTTCGAGTCGGGGTAACCGAGACTCGTCTTGATGAGGAATCGATCGAGCTGCGCCTCGGGCAGTTTGTAGGTACCGGCCTGCTCTACAGGGTTCTGCGTCGCGATGACGAGGAAGGGAGCACCGACCGCGTGGCCTTCACCATCGATCGTCACGACTCCTTCCTCCATCACCTCCAGCAGGGCAGACTGCGTCTTCGGGCTCGCTCGGTTGATCTCATCGGCGAGCACGATCGACGCGAAGATCGGCCCAGGGTGAAACTCAAAGCGGCCCTTCGACTGGTCGTAGATCTGCACGCCAGTAACGTCGGAAGGCAAGAGGTCGGGTGTGAACTGAATGCGGCTCGTCGACCCGTCGAGAGTGTTGGCCAGCGACTTCGCGAGCACCGTCTTGCCAGTGCCAGGAAAGTCTTCAAGCAGCACGTGACCGTCAGAAATGAGAGCGGTCAGCACGAGTCGAATGACGTGGTCTTTACCCACGATCGCCTTGTCGACGTTCGCCACGAGTTTCTGAAACGCGTCTTCAAACCACGTCGCTTGCTCCTGTGTCACTGCCACTGTGTGTGCCTTTCGTAGGGGTGGTGGGTGCAGCTACCAAGCCGCGACAGAGTTCGACCAGATCGAGCCGTTGACGAGCACGCGATACGGGCCATAACCCGAGTAGCACGTGAGCTCGCCTGAGAAGTTGTACGGCCTGCTGTACGAGCTCGCGAATGCTCCGCCGGCGTCGTGGCACTGAATCGTCACGTTCGCACCCGCGGGGAAGTTGTTGAGCGTCACGTAGTAGCGGTACGAAGCCACGGTGCCCGATTGGTAGCCGCCTCGGCTCAGCGTGACAGAGGGCGGTGGCGGCGGAGGCGCAGCGATATTGGCGGATGCTGAACCAGCGTTGCCCGCGCCCGACTTGTTGACCGCTCGCACGCGCAACTCGTACGAGCCCTGGTTGAGACCAGAACGCGAGTAGCTCGTGCTCGCACCGTTGCCCGTCCAGCCCCCACCGTTGAGGCTGACCTCATAGGTGATGTTGGCTCCGCCACCCGGGCTCGCGGTGACAGCGCCCCAGCTCCACGTGATCGAGCCCGGCTGCTGCCCGCCCGTGACGTTGGCACTCACGTTCGGGGTTCCTGGAGTGCCTTGCACCGTCACCGTGCCGGCGTTCGAGGTGCCCGTAGCGCCCTGCTTGCCGCCCGAGTTCACCGCGTAGACCCGAACGGTGTAACTGCCGCCATCGTTGAGGCTGCCGAGACTTCCCGTCGACGTGCCCGTCGTCGTGCCCGTACGCACACTCGTCGCGCCACGCAGTAGCTCCCAGTGGTACGTGAGACTGCCGCCATTCGCGGAGACACCACCCCACGTGGCGCTGACAGTGGCGCCCGGCGCCCACTGGTCATTGACCGTGAGCGAGACTGCAGGCGTGCCCGGAGTGCCATAGGGAATTACGGGGTTGCTCGTGGGCGACCACGCTCCGGGTCCGTGCTCATTGATTGCGCGCACCGAGAAGGTGTACGACGTGCCATTTGTGAGGCCACTGATGGTGCACGACGGCGGCATGCAATCGCTCGGAGTCGGCACCGACGGTGATGTGACGACCTCGTACGCCGTGATGGGCTTGCCGTTGCTCGCCGGCGCTTGGAATCCGATCGTGACTTCGCCCTCGTCGCCCTGTGGCGGCACGGTGGGTCGCAGCACTTGATCGGGAACGTCGCTCACCACGAGCGTGACAGTGCCATTCACTCGACGATCGGGGTCTCGAGTGGCGTCTTCAATCGTGTAGACCACGACGATCGTGCCCGACTTGAGGGCGGGGCTCGGCGTGACGCTGACCGTGGTGCCCGTGAACGAGATGCCAGCCGGCTCGCCCGTGTTCTGCACTTGCGCGTCGACGATCGTGAGCGGCTCCCCCGTTGATTGATACGGGTTGGAGTCGTTCGTGAGCGGGTTCGTTGTGATCGTGCCGTCACCACGCTGCGACTCATATTCGTCAGCGACGGCCACTGCCGGCGGGCGGCTCGAACCCACGACCGTCACGTTGATCGTGCCCGGCACGGTGAACGAGTCCCAGCGCAAGACCACGTTGAGTGTGAAAGTGGAGCCCTTCGGGGTGTCACGCGGAGTCGACACGGTCAGCTGCGAGCCCGACAAGGATGCCTCGAGGTTTGCGCCGCCCCCCGAGAGATCGGAGTAGCCGACCTGCTGCAAAATCTGGGGGTTCGGGTGCGCCGTCGACGACCGGAGGTCGATCGATACCTGCTCGCCGACCTCGACGTCGATGCTGGGCGTCGTGAACTCGGGAGGGGTATCGCGGAACTCCGGGTCTCCGACCACGATGGGCAGGGTCAACGTCGTGGTGTTGCCCTTGGGGTCGTCGACGGATGCCCCGTCTGTGACGGTGAAGGTGATCGAGGCCGGCCCGCGATAGTCGAGAGCGCCCTGGTAGCGAATGGTGTCGCGATCGACACCGTTGGCCGAGCCATCGCTCTGCGTCGACGTGACCTCGTCGACATCGGGAATCCAGGCCTCGCGCTCGGAGGGCACGACGAGCAGCTCAGAGAGATTCCACTCGCGCGATTCGTTCATCGGCACGTACTGCACCGGAAGATCGGGGTCGATGAAGGGCGGTTCGTCGAAGCCTTCATCGACCGCTGCTGGAACGATGATGAAGGCGAGCGCTGACAGCTCGTCGGCCTCATTCGTCACCCGGTACGTGATGGCCTGGCGCCGCTCAGCAGGCGTCACCGTAATGATCCCGGGGCGCTCGGGGTCGAGCGCCGCACTGCTGGCGTTGGGCCCCTCGACAGCAACGACGAGTTCGTCGTTCGGACCCGAGGGGTTAAAGGCCGAGCCATCGAAAACGTCGACCTCGATCGAACTCTGACCAGCGATGTCGGCAAGTCCTAGCGCAATGTCTGTCGCCGTAGGCGGCAAGAGTGGAGCGTCTTCGGTGACCTGCACCAGTACGTAGCCCTCGTCTTGGCCACCGCGATCATTCGTGATCGAGTAGCGCAACGAGAACGACTGCTCGGTGTCAGGGGCGGTGAGCACGAGATATTGGCCGCCGACGACTCGGGCATCAATGCCCTCGGGCACATCGATGAGTTCTTCTGAGGCCTCGATCTTGGCGCCCTGCGGGTCAGAGTCGTTGGCGAGCAGATCGAGTTGCGAAACGCGCCCCGGTCGCACTGACACCGAGTCGGGAACGGCATTCGGGTTGCGCGTGCTGTCGGGCGGGGGAATGACCGCGATGCGCGCCTCGGCGTCACCGGTCGCGCCAAACGCATCGAAGACTTGGTACCGGAACACGTCGGTGCCGACGGCGTTCTCGTTGGCCTCGTAGACGAAGTAGTCGACGCCCGATTCCACGATCGTGCCGAGCGCGGCTCCCGACGGCGAGCGCAAGAGCTGCACCGAGTCACCGTCGGGATCAATTCGATCGAGCGGCAGGTCGATGCGCACATTGTTGCCGGCGAGCACTCGGCCGACGATGTCGACCGGTCGCGGGTCGCCATTGCCCGACTCGCTCACGGGCGTCACGGTGAAGGTCACTGTCGCCGCGGCCGTCTCGCCGAAGGGGTCAGTCACGAGGTAGTCGGCGCGATACTGGCCTGGCTCGTCTGGCGCCTGGAAGCGTACCTCGTTGGCCGAGACGAAGGCGATTCCAGCATCGGGCTCGGAGATGAGGTCATCAGCGACGATCATCGTCACGCCGTCGGGGTGAACGTCGTTGTCGAGAACGTCGACCGTGACGATGTCGCCCGCGCGCACCGTCACCGAATCATTGCGTGCGACGGGAGGCTGGTGCTTCGTGAGCGGGGGCACCGGAACGATCGTCACACCCGCCGTCGCCGACCCGAGCCCGTCAGAGACGGTGTAGGTGAAGTCAACCTGTTCGGTGAGTGCAGAGCTCGACGTCACGCGCACCAAGGTCGAGGCGAGCAGTTCGACCGTGACGCCCTTGGCGCGGGTTTCGGCAGGAACATCCACTGACTGCACGGCCAGAATGCGTCCGCTGGGGCTCACATCGTTCGCGAGAACCGAGACGGTCACAGGTTCTTCACCGCGCAAGTACGCCGTGTCTTTCACGGCAATGGGCGGGGAATCGTCGTCGGTCGGCGGCTCGAGCACGTCAACGCGCACGATGCCGACGCTGGATGCTCCGCCCGCCTGCAACGTATAGGTGAAGTAGTAGATGCCGGGCTCGGAGGCCGAGAACCGCACTTCGTCACGGTCGGTGTCGAGCGTCGCGGCGGCGCCCTCCCCCGGCTCCGAGATGGCGGCGAGGGCGAGCTCGGCTCCTGACGGTGAAATGTCATTGGCGAGAGGCTCGATGATGATCGACTCATTGACGAGCATGGTCGCGAAGTCAGGGGTGCCCACGGGGTTGAGGGAGTTCGGCGGCTCGACGGTCACAGTGAGGGTGCCGACCACCGGGTCGTCGCGGCCGTCAGTGACGAGAAACTGCACAGTCTTCTCGCCGAGCTCAGAGGTCTGGTGCGTGAACGTGATGGCGCCATCGGGGCTGAACCGCACGAGGTCGCCCGACGTGGGTGTCGCGCCCTGCAGGTAGAGCTCATCGCCGTCGGGGTCACGCCAGTTCGCGAGCACGTTGTACTCGACAGTCTGGTCGGCCTCGACCGCGACGCCCGAAGTGCGCAGTTCGACCGGAAGCTCGTTGCTCGTGTCGGGCACGACACGAGCCGTGACGCGCGCCGACGCGGTGCCATCTCGGCCATCGTCGACGGTGTAGTCAAAGGCAATCGTGCCGACGAACCCTTCCGAGGGCGTGAACTGCAGCGCACGACCGCCGTCGATGAGGTCGAGCAGCCCGGTGCTCTCAGCCACCGAACCGACCGAGCTGATGACGAGGACGTCGCCATCAGGGTCGCTGTCGTTGTCGAGCACCGAGAGAATGGTGGTGCGCCCCGGCCGAATGCCGAATTCGTCGTCGACCGCCGTGGGCTCCCGGTTGACGTCAGTGCGCTCGGCAAGGGTGTCTTCGAACGACTGGTTTGCGCTCTCTTCCTCACCCTCTTCGGGTGAGTCTTCTTGCACCGGGGGCGTTACGTCCTCCCAGTTGTCGACGAGTCGCATGTCGTCGCTCGGGATCCACGCGTTGCCGCTCGTCACATCGTTCAGCGCGATGACCGAACCATTCACGCGGAACTCGAGGCGAGCGCCGGCGGTCGGCTCGACGATGTCGTAGGGCTCGGGCGCCACCCCGTCGCACGCGAGCACGTATCGCTGGCTTTGCGCCCAGGCTCCGTGCGCGCATCCATCGAGCACGACAGGTGCGGCGACCGCGTCGAGGTCGGTGGTCGTCGTCGACACGTCAGCCTCGATGCGCTCGACAGAACCAGAGTCGAGCCCCACGTGCAGCAGTGCGTCACCCGTCGCCAGCACAGCGCGATCAGATTCGGGGCCCGTCTGCTGCAACTCGAGCGCCGGGTCGTCGCCGAGCGCGATGACTCGTCCACCCTCGACCACGACTTCGTTGGTCGAGCGGTCGAGCACGACCGCGCGGTTGCCGAGGGCCGCGAGTTGAAAGTCGCCGACGGCAGGGAAATCGCTGAGTTGAGGTTCTTCGGCGATGTTCTCGAGGCGCAGAAGCTGCTCAAGCGCTGGGCTCACGACGAGCACGACGCCCTCAGCCGACACCGCTACCCGAGCACCGTCGCCGACCTCCGCAAGAGGTGGTTGCGAGATGTAGTTGAACTGCAGGTCTCCCGCAGCCGGAATCGCCCAAAGCTTGCCATCACCGACGATTGCAATGAGGTCACCGCCGAACGCGACCTCGGCCTCGGGAGGAAGGTCGATCGAACTCGTCACCTGAGTGGTGGCGGCATCAACCGACTCGAGCCTCTCGTTGTCGGGGTCGTGCAAGAAGAGCGAGTCTCCGCCTTGCAGCACGTCGAACGACGGAGACGACGCCACCACCGAACCGTTGAGCTCTTCAATCTGGCGGTTGAGCCGACCACCGAGCAATTGCGCGCCGTTGGTCACCCACACGTCGCGAGCAGTGAGATCGACGTCGGCGACGGGAAAACCGGGGTGCATCGCAGCCACGGTGACCGTGCCGCCTGCGACCAGAGCGATGGCCAGTGCGCTGGCAATCGTTCGGCGTGGTGGTCGCGGCACGCTAAAGGTCACTGAGAGGCCCCAATACCCGTCGTCAGTCGGTGTCACCCGAGCAAGCGTCGAGTTGTTCTCACGCTAGCACGCAGCGAGGCGCGTGAATCGACCGGTCTATGGGGAGCTCTGCCCATCACTGACGTCGTCACGTTTCGTCTCGAGCAAGCGAACATCGTCGATGCTCACGAGACGGCTCGCCACGGCATATTCGACGAGTCGCTGCCGCCGACCGGTAGCAAGTTTTCCCCGGCCCCCGCGGAGCCCTTGCACGCCGATTTTGTCGAGCTTCTCGCACACGTTGTCGAGCTTGCGGTTGAAGGTCGTCAGTGGCCACCCGAGTCGCTCCGCTGCTTCGGCAGACGACGGGATGGTGCCGCGCCCGGGCGAATCTTGTCGCAACACGCGCTCGGCGAGGGCCACGATCATGAGTCGCTGAGAGCTCGTGAGAGGCACGACACCGATGGTCGTCGTGCCGTCGCGATCGGCCTGTAACCCCGACGTGGAGTAGTAGTCGCCGGGAGCATGAATGGTCATGTCGTACGTCGTCGAGCCCGCCGAGAAGAGCACCGTGAGCCGCGGAAACACCACGGGCAAGCGGCCACCCGGCGGCAACCACGCTTGCACTCCCCCGGTGCCGTCAGACACTGTCGCCGCCAACAGCGAGCCCTCGTTGACGAGCCACCAAAGACCGCGCTCCTCTGTCAGCACGAGAAATCGGCGGTGAAGGTAAGGATTGTCGTCGACGATGAGGTCACCCTCTCGCCCTACGACGAAGGGCTGACCTGGTGTCGACTCGTACCATTCGCCGCAAAATTCGATGCGCAGGGCGGCCGTCACGGTGAACAGACCTCAAGGGGCGCCGAGAGCTTGCCCGCGCGGCGCACCGACACCTCGATGCAGATCGTGCCGTCTCCGTCATAGTCAGCCACGATCGTGTCACTCTCGGCAGCGCGCAGGGGCTCTGACGACGCACCGTTGCTGATGCGCCAGACGAACTGGTCTGACTCGTCCGGGTCAGGGTTGACGACTTCGACGCGCAGAGCGCCGTCGGCGACGGATGGCTCTGCAGCGAGTTCGGGTACCGGAATGGCTTCGGGAACGACGGCAGCCTGACCGGTCGAGCTCGGAGTGCTCGACGCTCCCGGGTCGGGCTCACCGCTCGTGCCGCCGAGCACGATACCGACCGCCGCCGCCGCGACGACGATCACGCTGATGACAGAAATGGCGATAGCCATGCCACGTCGTGAGCGACTGGGCGCGGTCTGCTCAGCCCTGGGCTCGACTGCTGGCTCGGCCGCTGTCGCTGCGGCAGTGGGCTTGCGCACCACCGTGTGTTCAGCCACCGAGGCTTCAGTCGCGCGCGATGTCAGCGGGGCGCTGCTGGCGGCGACAGCCGGCGCTTGCGCATCGATGGGTCGCACCGACCGCACCTGAGTCTCGTCTGCCGAGGCAGGTGCCGACTGCGCGTCAATCGTCGCAACCTGGCGCACGCGCGTCTCGTCTTCGGCAGCCCCGCCTTCATCGCGCACCGGTGCGGTGAGTGACAGGTTCGGAATCTCGAGCTCGGTGCGCGAGTACCCGAGCTCGAGCTCGACGCGCTGCAAGGCGCGTGCGAACTCGACGGCAGTGGCGAAACGCTGCGACGGATCAGTGGCCATGCCCTTCTGCAACACGGCGAGCAGCGAGCGCGGAACATCCTGTCGATCCATCGGAGTGATGGCTCCGCGCTCGATGCGGCCAATGAGGTCGAGAGTGCCGTTCGCGCGACCCCTTACCTCGAAGGGTGTCTGGCCAGCAAGCACCGTCCAGATCGTCGCGGCGAGCGAAAACACGTCGCTGCGCACATCAGGCTGTGGTTCGTCGTCGAACATCTCCGGCGGCGACCACGGCACCGAAAGGCCAACCTGCCCTGTCGTGCCCGCCGTGCCGGTGTCGCCACCGCGCGAGAGCGTCGTGGTGTGCACGGGCAACTCTTCTTCCACCGCAGACGAGATACCGAAGTCGGTCAGCGCCGGCCATCCGTAGTCGTTGCTGAGCACGTTCGCTGGCTTGATATCGCGATGCAGGATGCCCGCCTGGTGCGCGACCGCGACCGCGCTCGACAACCGCACTCCGGTGCGTATTGCGTCGACGACGGGGAGCGGAGCTTGCTTATAGCGGTCAGCGAGGCTCGGGCCCGAGCAGTACTCCATGACGAAGTAGGGTCGACCGTCTGCCGCGACATCTGCTTGATAGATCGTGACGATGTAGGGGTGCGTCGAGAGCTGCGCCATGAGGTTCGCCTCGGCGACGAAAGCGGCTTGCGTCGCGGGCGTGAGCTCTTCGAGCAGGAGCACTTTGACGGCGACGCGGCGCTTGGGCAACGCTTGGTCGTAGAGGAAGACGTCAGAGAAGCCACCCGACCCCAGCAGGCCTACGTGGGTGTAGCCGGGCAGATCGGGGGGCGTTGAGGTCGTGCGGCGCATCAGATGTCCTCAATCGAGAGTGTCACAACGCCGCCGAGCTCGATGACGGTACCCGTGATCACCGGAGTGGGCTCGCCACCTCGAAGCCTCACGGGTGCGGCCCCTGGCAACGTGACGATCGTGCCGTTCTTCGAGTGCAGATCGGTCACGACCACCGTTTCGCCTTGCACCTCGACGCGGAGGTGATTGCGCGACAAGTCTTGATCGCCACCCGACAGTGGAACGAGTCGTGGCAGTGCTCCCGCGGGAACTCCGGCGACACTCGGAGCTCTGCCGAGCACGAGTGGAGCTTCAAGCGTTTCGCGGGTGCCGCTCGGCAGCGTGAGCACGGGCAGCGGGCGGGCCGTCGACTCGGGCGCTGCGGCTGGCTCGCGCTTGCCGCGACCGCGGGGCCGGTTGAGTTTCGAGACAAGCATTGTGGCGCCATCGTGGTCGCCCGCGGTCTCGGGATCGCCCTTCGCTGGCTCACCACTCGGCAACTCACCACCGGACTCTGGATCGACCGACTCGGTCGCGACGGCGGCGTCGCTCACCGAGCGATACATCGTCGCGCCAAACAGATAGTCGTAGCCGTCGGGTTCTGCGTCTGGCGCGGGAGGCGACACGGTGTCTGCCACCTCCGCTGACTCGCGTTCTGCTTCGCGACCGGTGTCGGCCGCGGGCGGTATCTCGTCGTGCATGATCGTGCTCTCAGCGGGAGAGGACGACGGGATGCTCGGCGCAGATACGTGCGCTGCTGCCGGCACCGCGGCTGGCACGACGGCAGGTGCAGCAACCGGAGCCGCGGGGGGCGCTCCAGCAGACACGGCGACGGGCACGGCCTCGTGCCGGCGCGGCATGCTCGCTGCGTCGAGGCTCTCGAGTCGAGCGGTGCGCACGACGCCGTGCGCGATGGGCAACGGCAGTGCTGTGGGCTCAGCACCGAGCACCCGTACGTCGAGCGCGCCCTCGGGCAGCACGCGCTCGATCCAGGTTGCGGCTCCCGCCCCTGTCACCGACTCTCCACCGATCGTGACGGTGGCATCGCCGCGCACGATGATGCGCACCCCGCCCTCGGTTGGCTCAACGAGCGCAAAAGGGGGCGTTGCCTGGAGCCCGCGTGATGTCAGCAACTCGAGCAGAGCGGGTGCCCCCTCGTGCAGCCGCGACCATGCTCCGTCGATGAGTGCCTCGTCGAACGTTCCACCGAGCAAGAGTGCTCGACGGTCGAGCACGAGTGCGACCCACGACTCGTGGGCGGGCGTGTAGCGAAAACTCATGGTCAGTTCCTTGGGCGGGTGTCTTCGACGAGCGCGAAATCGCGATCAATGGTGTCTTCAGAGAGCGTGAGCACATCGCTGACAAGGTGCGACTCGACGACGACCACGCTGACGTTGTCGCTGCCGCCGGCAGCAATGGCGGCCCCCACGAGTCGCTCAGCCAACGTTGGACCGTCGACGTTGCGGGCAATCTGTTGATCGTGAAACACGATGATGCGTGCGATCTCGTCGTCGGGGAGCTCTTTCGTCAGCCCGTCAGAACAGAGCAAGAAGACCTGCGTTGAGCGCAGAGGCAGCAACCAGACGTCGGCCTCGACTTCGTCGTCGGCACCCAGCGCACGCGTGACGACATTGCGATGTGGGTGCGGAAGTAGCGCTTCTTCAGGGCTCAAGAGGCCCTGGTCGAGAAGCTCTTGCGTCACCGAGTGGTCGACACTCTGTTGCTCGAGCGAACGACCATCCCACCGGTAGGTGCGTGAGTCTCCGATGTTCACGGCCATCCAATGCGGACCACCGCCGTCGATCTCGACGAGCACGAGGCCTGTCAGGGTGGTGCCTGAGATACCCGTGCCGGGCAGGGCACGAACGGCCTCATTGGCTGCCCGAACCACATCGAGCACGTCGTGCGGCGTGACCGCGGGCGAGCCGGCAAGCGAGGCGAAAGTCTCGATGACCGTCTGGCTGGCGAGGTCACCGCGTTCGTGACCGCCCATGCCGTCGGCGACGAGCCAGACGGGTGGGGCCGCGAGAATGCTGTCTTCGTTGATCGCTCGAATGGCGCCACGATCAGAGTGGGCACTGTGTCGCAGACGCACGGCGGCGCCCTGCACGACGAGCTCTTGCTGAGACTCCTCCGGCACACGCACTCCCATCGATCATGCCAACGCTAGCAATGCTCGCAGTCATGACCGCACCACGGCGACGGGGAGAACTCCCCGTCGCCGTGGTGACGGGCTTAGGTGTCGCGACTCGAAGAACCCGAGCCCTCAGTCGTGGAAGCACCGGCGGGGGCGGACGTCGCGCCGTCGCCGTGCTCGGCATCAGCATCCACAGCCGCCTGCACCTCGGGGTCGTCGGTCGGCGCCGCGAGCGCGGTCGGCAGGTAGCGGTTCTCGATGCGCAGTTTGATGAGGCTTGCCGCTACCGAGACGGCCATCGCTGCGATGATGACCGCGAGCGAGGTCCAGGTGTCGATGTCGGGCACCCACTCGACGTGCTCGCCGCCGTTGATGAACCAGACCTCGTTCTCGTGGAGGGCGTGGAAAACGAGCTTGACGCCGATGAACGCGAGGATGAAAGCGATGCCGTACTTGAGGTACTCGAGCTTGTCGACGAGGTGGCCGAGCAAGAAGTAGAGCTGCCGCAAGCCCATGAGCGCGAAGACGTTGGCCGTGAAGACGATGAACGGGCTCTGCGTGATGCCGAAGATCGCGGGAATCGAGTCGAGCGCGAAAATGACGTCAGTCGTGCCGATGGCGATGAGCACAATGAGCAGCGGAGTGAAGAAGCGCTTGCCGTCGATCGTCGTGCGCAGCTTCATGCCGTCGTAGTCGTCGCTGATCGCAATGCGCTTGCGCAAGAAGCGGATGAGCGCGTTCTCGCGAGCTTCATCGTCTTCGCGACCCGAGAAGGCCTGCTGCGCCGCGGTGATGAGCAGGAAGAGGCCGAAGATGTAGAAGATCCAGCTGAAGTTCTCGATGAGCGTCGCGCCGAGCAAGATGAAGATGCCGCGGAAGAGCAGGGCCAGAATGATGCCGATCATGAGCACCTCTTGCTGCATCTTCTTGGGCACCGCGAACTGAGCCATGATGATGACGAAGACGAAGAGGTTGTCGATCGAGAGGCTGTACTCGGTGAGCCAGCCCGCCACGAACTCGCCACCCGCTTGCGGCCCGACGACCACGAACATGAGCCCCGCGAAGATGAGGGCGAGCGTCACATAGAACGCCACCCACAGCCCCGACTCTTTGGGGCTCGGCACGTGAGGTCGACGAACGACGAGCAGCAGATCGAAAAGCAAGATGAGACTCAGCACGACGAACGAGCCGATCTCGAACCAGACGGGAATGACGAAGTCGCTCACGGGGGCCTTTCAGCAGGGGTGGGAGAACGTCGAAAGTCTCTCCCCCGCTGTGTGAGCGGCGCCGCGTCCGGGAGCGCGGCGGCGGGCTCCGTGATGACGAACGCGGCGAATCGGGATACTCCCCTTCGCGGTCGTCAGCCTAGCCTGCTGAAGGGTGGATGCTCGCGCAGAGCATCCCGCGACTGCCACTCAGTCTTGCGTGAGCGTGAGAGTCCAGCTGAAGTCGTCTTGCTTGCCCTCGAGTTCGATCTCGGTGTCGCCGTCGATGTAGGGGCCCGCCATCGTCGCGATGCCGTTGTCGAAGGTGATGATGATGGTGATCACGTCGTCGGCGACGTTCCAGCTGTCGGTCGCGTCATCGAACTCTTGACCGTTGAAGGTGAGCTGCACCGTCTTGTCTTCTTCGAAGACGAAGCCCCACTCGTCGCCGTCGGAATCGGTGCCAGACCAACTGGTGCCGATGAGCGGGTCGCCCGTGGCGGGACCGGAGAGGATCTGCTGGAAGGTCGAGCAGCCGGTCGTGCTCAGCAGAAGAGCAGAGACCAGGGCGACCGAGGCGAAGATGCGCGAGCGAGCCATGCGTGAAGCGTAGCGCGGGCGCTCGTGAGGGGGCTTCTCGCATCTGCTTCGCGCGTCACACAAGAAAACCGCCCAGATGACTCCGGGCGGTTCTTGGTTGGTGACCCCAGCGGGATTCGAACCCGCGTTACCGCCGTGAGAGGGCGGCGTACTAGGCCGCTATACGATGGGGCCGCGGCTGCAACCACACGAGTATGCCACAGCCGCGATGCCCGGTCCAAACCGGGCGACCTCGGCCGCGCACCCCTCCCCGTGCGCCGCGAAGGCTAGGCGAGCACACGCAGTGAGCGAGCATCCATCGTTGCGGTAATCGGCAGCGGCGCGATGCGCTCGCCGTCGGCGTAGGCCACCACGCCGCTCGCTTCGATGCGCACCGAACGCGCGCGGTGCACGACCACCCGCGGGTCGTCGATGTGCGTGCCGGCGAAGACTCGGGGGTAGATGCGCAAGAAGTTGAAGCGACTGAGCGGTCGCACGAGCACGACATCGAAGAGCCCGTCATCGAGGCTCGCGTTCGGTGCCACCTTCATTCCCCCGCCGAATGACAAGTTGTTGGCGACCGCGACGAGCAGGGCTTTCTCGACGTGTTCGACACCGTCGAGTTTGAGCGTGTACTCGATCGGCTTCAGGCGGGCCAGTTCTACGAGCAGCGCGATCGTGTATCGGCTGCGACCGCGCGGCCGGGTCATGCGGTTCGCGCGCTCGTTGACGAGAGCATCGAAGCCAGCCGAGAGGATGCACGCGAAGCGAGCCTCGCCGCCGTCGAACGTGAGATCGCCCGCGTCGATGCGGCGAGGTTCTCGGTGCAATGCTGCGGCGAGCGCCTCGATCGCCGCTTCTGTGTCGTCGACGGGGATGCCCAGACCACGTGCCATGTCGTTGCCGGTGCCGCTCGGCACCAGGCCGAGGGGCACGCGCGTGCCCTGCACTGCGGCCACGCCGAGGTTGACCATGCCGTCGCCGCCGACCACGACGAGAGCGTCGGGCTTCTCGCGCACCGCCGCGCGCGCGGCGTCGAGCAGCTGCAGAAAGTCGGGCTCAGTCAGGCTCGTCACCTCGTGTCCGAGACCGCGCAGGGTGGTGACAACCGCCGGACCTACCTCACGGCCTCGACCGAACGAGGCATTCGGGTTGATCGCGACGACCACCCGCTTCGGCGATGGCGTTGACGACGATGTCATGCGGCGATCATGTCACGCCCCGGTCGCGCGTGACGACGATTCAGTTGCCGCGGTTCTGCTGCAGTTCGAAGACGGCGAGCAACTCGGCGATCGCCTTCTCGCGCTCGTCGCCGCCCTCGTCGAGCATGTCGGTGACGTGCGTGCGCAAGTGGTTCTCGACGAGCAGCTTGTTGAGGCTGCGCAGGCTCTTCTGCACGGCGAGTGACTGCGTGATGATGTCGACGCAGTACTCCTCGTTCTCGATCATCTTTTCGATGCCGCGCAGTTGGCCCTGCAGAATGCGCGACCGGTGCAGCGCCCGCTTCTTGATGTCGTCGATCATGCGCAGATGATACCCCCTGGGGGTGTCCCCCTCGCAGCACACCTGACTACAGTGGCCGCATGATCGTCACCAAACACGCCCACGCCTGCCTCGTCGTCGAGCACGAGGGGTCGACGCTCGTGATCGATCCCGGTGGGTTCACCGACGCGTTCGAGGTGAACGCTCTGGCCGCCATCGTCGTCACGCATGAGCACGCCGATCACGTCACCGGCGAGCACCTCGATCGACTTCTTGCCCCTGGCCCGGTGCCGCTCTTTGCTCCCGCGGGAGTTGCCGCCGCGCTGCCCGACTATGACTGGCAGGTTGTCGAGCCGGCAGACGAGCGCGCGGCAGGCCCGTTCGAGCTCTCGTTTGCGGGCGGCCGGCACGCGGTCATCCATCGATCCATTCCCGTCATCGACAACGTCGCCGTCACCATCAACGGGATGCTCTTTCATCCGGGCGACTCGTTCACCGTTCCCCCGCACGAGGTCGATCTTGTCGCCGTGCCCTCGAGCGCCCCGTGGCTCAAGATTGGCGACGTGATGGATTGGCTCGAGATCGTGCGGCCGAAGCGCGCGTTTCCGATTCACGAGCTCGTGAACTCCGAGCGCGGTCAGGCGATGGCGAATGCGCGCATCACCCATGTTGTCGAATCGTTCGGCGGCACCGTGACCGTGCTCGCGCCTGGCGAATCGATTAGCGTCGGCTGACCGACCTCATTCTTCGCCCCGGTCCTCCGGCGTCGAGCGCTCGTCGGTCTCATCGTTCTCCCACTGGCCTTCGGCGAGATACGCGAGGCGAGTGAGTGCTTCACGATTGCGAAGGTCGAGCGGCGGGTCTGTCAGCCACTGCGGCACGTACTGCAGGGGTCCGCGCACCGCGTACTCGTGCATGCGCACAACGCAACCCTCGGCATGGGGCTGCACCTCCATGACGATGCGGGCCTCGCCGATGGGCCATCCGCGCGCGAGGAACACGGCCCGGTGCGGGGCATCCCACTCGATGACTTCGGTTTCGTCATCAATGAGCGCCGGCCACACGCCCACCGAATGACGAATCACTGATCCTGGTTCGGGCCACTCCTCGTCGACCCCTCTCATGCGTGATGCGCCGACGACCCACGAGGGGTAGGTCCAACCATCGGCGAGTACGGCGAAGACCGCCTCGGGTGGGCAGTGGAAGAGCTTCGTCGTGCGTGCCATCAGGCGGGCCTCTCTATCAGGCCCAAGGCGGGCAAGGTCGTCATGCCGAACTCGTGCCGAAGGGCCGAGCGTGCCGCGTAGGCGCCTGCGAGTCCATGGACCCCAGGGCCCGGTGGTGTCGCGGAGGAGCAGATGTAGAGCCCGGGAACCGGCGTGCGCCACGGGTCGAAGGCGAGAGTCGGCCGCGCGATGAGCTGCCGCATCGTCGCCGCACCCGTCGCGATGTCGCCGCCGACGTAGTTCGGGTTCTGCTGCTGCATCTGCATGGCAGTGGCACTCGTGCTCGCCAGAATCAGGTCGCGGAAGCCGGGCGCCCAGCGCTCGATCTGGCGGATGATCACCTCCGTCTGGTCGAGCGTCGAGCCGCCGGGCACGTGCGTGTACGTCCAGAGCACGTGCTGGCCAGCGGGCGCCCGAGTGCTGTCGACCACCGAGGGCTGCGAGACGAGCACGAACGGGTCGTCAGAGTGCTCGCCGCGCGCGACCGTCGCCTCGGCGGCCGCTATGCGATCGCGCGTGCCGCCGAGGTGCAGGGTGGGCGTGCGGCGCAATGCGGGGTCGCTCCACGGCACGGGGCCGCTCAAGGCGAAGTCGACCTTCGCCACACCGTCGCCATGGCGATAGTTGAGCAAGCGACGACGGTATCCGTTGGGCAGGTCAGCGGCGGCGAGCCGCACGACGTCGCGGGGCGCCAGATCGAGCAGTACGGCATCCATGCGTCGCAGTTCGGCGAGCGAGTCGATCTCGGTGTCCGTCTCGATCGTGCCGCCGTGCGCGAGCAGGTCTGCTGCCAACGCATCGATGATGGCTTGACTGCCGCCCACCGGAATGGGCCAACCGCCCGCGTGCCCCGTCGTCGCCAGCGCGAGTCCGGCACCCGACGTCACGAGCGAGGGCATGGGGCGCACGGTGTGGGCAGCCGAGCCGGCGAGCAGCGCAGGTGCGGCCTCATCCCGCCAGCGGAGGTTCCACGCGGGGCCACCTTGCTCGAGCGCGCGAAGCCCGAAGAGTGCCGTCGTCACCGGATGAGCGGGAACACGCAACAACGGACTCAGCGTGAACTGCGCGACCTCGTGCGCCCGGTCGACGAGCGGACGCATGAGTGCTCCCCACGCTTCCCCGTCGATGCCCAAGTGTTCGACGGTGCGGTCGAGATCGCGATAGGCGATCGCCGCAGGGCGCCCGTCGAGCGGGTGACCGTAGGAGATCTCGGGGGTGACGAGCTCGATGCGTTTGTGCAACTCGAAGCGGCGGAAGAAGCCCGAGGCGACAGCGAGCGGATGCACTGCCGAACCCATGTCGTGGTGAAAGCCCGGCAGCGTCAACTCGGCTGTGCGGGCGCCCCCGCCGATCGTGCTTGCGCGCTCGTAGACCGTCGTCGCGACGCCCGCTCGGGCGAGCAGCACAGCGGCGGCAAGACCGTTCGGGCCCGAGCCAACGACGGCAGCGGTGGGAGAAGCCATGCCTTCGAACCTACGGGGGCTCAGCAAGCATGGCGCGCATTCACAGGCTTTGCTCGCCTGTCGGCACGGCCGCGCGCGGGGAATGACGACGCGCACCGGCCGCGAGCACCGCGAGCGCCGCGGCGAGCGAGAGCGCGGCGATGGCGATGCCAATCGAAAGGGTAAGGGCATCCGGAGCCACGATCGACTGGCCGCGCAGAGCCTGCATCGTCACGAGACCGACCACAGCGAGGTAGGCGCCCGCACCCGTGAGCACCAGGCCGCGCCGCGTGAGCGAGTCTCGCAGCACCGGCACTCGCCTCGCCGCGAGTTCAAGCAGCAGCGCGAGCAAGGGCAGCGCCTGCAGCGCGTGCATGCCGATGAAGTGCGGAATGCGCAGGTCGCCTCCGAGCGTGCTCCAGCCGAGCAGTGGCAGGCCAGGGCCGCCGTCGGCGACGCCTACAGCGTGAGCGCCGGCAATGCCCTGCCAGTCGTTGAGCTGCTCGGCCGTCGGGCCGGTCATGAGGAAGGCGAGGCCCATGCCGAGCAGCGAGATCGCGACCCCGGTGCGAATGGCAGCCTGACGCGCAGGGTCGGCGCCTGGGTTACGCCAGAGCGCGACGGCCGCGACAAAGGTGGCGACCCACAGCGTCGTGATCGCCCCGGCCATGATCGACCAGAGCGTCGTGGCGAGCGGCGTGGAGACGTTGAAGTGGCTCGTGATGCCCGCCACGGCGGCACCGGTGATGATGACGAGCTCGATCGCGAGCGTGATCGTGATGACCGTGCCCGCCCACCACGCCGCGCGAGTCCAGCGCGTGAAGTGGCCGATGATCCACGCCCAGGTGATCGCGTAGATCGCGCCGGAGATCGCGAACTTCAGCGGCTTCTCCCACAGGTTCACGCCGAGCAGTTCGCGGTCGTCGACGAGCCAGCCGATCGCGGTCGCGACCGTCAGCACCGCGAGCAAGATTCCCAAGGCGAGCAGCGGTCGGTGCCAGCGGCTCGGAGGCAGGTCGAGACGCCAGTCGGCGCTGGCAGTGCCCGCTGCCCCCGCGGTGGGGGGGGGGGGGGG
>SXMH01000217.1 GCA_005777405.1 Actinomycetota bacterium | reverse complement strand
GCCACGCACATCCTCGCCTACGAGGGGACCGACGAGAACCCCGCCAACTGGCACTGGTTCGAGGGCAACTTCGAGGCCTACGAGGCGAACAAGATCGACCGTCTCGGGCCCGAGGCCGCGCGACCGCACCGCACGACCTACCGCAAGCTCACGCGCGACTGATGGCGTCGCGATGAACCGCGTCGCGTTCATCGCGGCGCGCGTGCGCGATTCCTTCTGGTTCGTGCCAGCGGTCGCGATCGCCCTCGCGATCGTGCTCGCCGAGTCGATTGTCGTGGTCGACCGCGCGCTCGACGTGCGCGGGTTGCTCATCATCGACGTCGGCCCTGACGGCGCGCGAGGGCTGCTTGCCGCCATTGCCACGTCGATGCTCGCTGCCGCCGCGACGATGTTTTCGATCACGATCGCTGTACTCGCGCTCACCGCTTCGGCATACGGTCCGCGTCTCGTGCGCAATTTCATGTCTGATCGTGGCAATCAGCTCGTGCTCGCTGTGCTCGTGTCGACAGCGCTCTACGCGCTTCTCGTGCTGCGCCGCGTGCGCTCGGGGGATGGCAACGAGTTCGTGCCGAGTGCTGGCGTCTCCCTGGCTCTCGGGCTCACCGTGGTGTGCATTGGGCTGCTCATCTACTTCATCCACCACATCAGCACGAGCATCCAGATCTCGACGCTGGCGAGCCAGGTGCGTGTTGAGCTAGGCGCGCGCATGCTGCAGTCATTCCCTGCTTCGACCCCGAATGACCGCCGGCACGACTCCAGCTGGCCCACTGCTGACGGTGCGAGTCACCCCGTGACGGCAGTGCGTGACGGCTATGTCGCAGACATCGGAGTGGCCGATCTGGTCACGGCGGGGCGACAGCAACGGGCTCGCGTCGACGTGGGGGTGCGGCCGGGCACATTCGTCTGCGCGGGCGACACCCTCGCCACGATCGCACTCGATGCCGAAAAGACCACAGGCGCCTCAGTCGATGAGCGACTCTCGGCAGCATCCTCGAGCACGCGCGCGGCCGTCGCACTGCGGAACGAGCGCACTCCCTATCAAGACGTCGAGCACCTCGCGCGCCAGCTCGTCGACATCGCGGTGCGCGCGATCAGTCCCGGAGTCAATGACCCGTACACGGCCGTGGCCGCGATCGACGCGCTCGCCGCGGCGTTCGCAACGACCGCAGCGCACGCGGACCCTCCACCCGTCATCGTTGACGACGACGGTGCACCGCGTGTGCGGCTCGCCCAGCGCTCGTGGTCGTCGACGGTCATCGACACGGTCGACGCCATTCGTGTGTACTGCGCGGGCCAGCCGATCGTCGCGGAACGGTTGCTCGACTCACTTGGCAGGCTCGCGACGGCTGCCGTAGAGCCGTCTCGGCACGCTGACCTCGTTGCCGCCGCTGATCGAGTCGTCCAGAGTGTCGCGTCACCGGCGATGCAGCACTTCGACCTCGAGCGCATTCGTCACTCGGCCAAGTGGGCAGGAAAGGACTCGGCATGACTCGACTGCATGTTCCGATCGCGGTGCGCTGGAGCGACCTCGACGCCTACGAGCACGTCAACAACGCGCGCATGTTCACCCTGCTCGAGGAGGCGCGCATCGCGGCGTTCTGGGGCGGCGGAGCAGACGGCTCACCGACGGCGGTGCTGACGACTGGGCCCGGTGCTGCGAGCATCACCCTCATCGCTGCGCAGCAGATCGAATACCGCGCACCGATTCCCTTCCACCGCGAGCCGCTCGACGTCGAGCTGTGGCTCTCGCGGATGGGCGGTGCAAGCCTGCAGGTCTGCTACGAGCTCTACACGCCCGTCGGCGTCGAGCCGCGCACCCTCTACACCGTGGCCGCGACGACGATCGTGCTCGTCGATCGCGCGAGCGGAGCCCCTCGCCGCATCACCGATGAGGAGAGGGCAGCGTGGGAGCCCTATCTCGAGGCTCCGGCGGTCTTCCGGCAGCACTAGCCCCGGGGCCCTGGCGCGGTGCCCGTGACCTCGGGCGCGCTTGTCGCGCGATGATGTGCGTTTGACTATGGTGTGTGACGCACAGTAACGTGTCGGGCATGAGCCCAGCATCCACCGACGATCCGGCCGCGCTCGAAGCCGCCCATTTGCAAGAGCTTCGTCGTGGCACTGTCGTCGTGGCTGCCTTGCTCGCTTTGCGCGAGCCCGGCTACGGCTACGCGCTGCTCGAGCACCTCGCCCACGCCGGCATCGAGGTTGACGCGAACACCCTGTACCCCTTGCTGCGCCGGCTCGAAAGTCAGGGACTGCTCTCGAGCGAGTGGAACACCGACGAGAGCCGGCCTCGCAAGTTCTACCTCACGAGCGCCGCTGGCGAGGCGCTCGCGCTTTCGCTGCTCGGCGACGCCCGCCGCACCGTCGACGCCCTCGAGCGTCTCTCTGAAGGAGGAGCATCATGACCGACTCCCACATCGTGACCCTGAGTGACCGATATGTGCTGGCCGTCACGCGTCGGCTCCCCGAACGGAATCGCACGGACGTCGCGGGCGAACTGCGCGCACTGATCGCCGACGACGTGGATGCTCGCACCGCCTCAGGCGTGACAACCGAGCAGGCCGAACGCGACGCTATCGAGTCGCTCGGAGATCCCGCCCGCCTGGCTGCTTCCTATGCGAACCGTCCACTTCACCTCATCGGCCCGCGCCTTTACGTGCAATGGGTGAACCTGTTGCGACTCCTGCTGCTCATCGTGCTGCCGTTCGTCGCTGGTGGCGTCATTCTCGCGAAACTCATTGACGATGCTCCCGTCGGCGAGATCGCGGTGCAGACGCTCGGCGTGCTTATCGGCACTGTTGTGCACCTGTGCTTCTGGGTCACGGTGGTTTTCGCGGTGCTCGACCGAGTCGATGGCGGCGCCAGCGCGTTCGAGGAGTGGACCGCTGACGACCTCGTCGAAGAGTTCGATGATCGGTGGAAGCAGCGTTGGGCACTCATCACCAGCAGCAGCTGGCTCGCGATCGGCATCGTCGCGCTCATCTCCCAGCACCTGCTCGAGCCCATCGTGACACCGGCGGGAGAACGAGCACCCGTGTTCGATCCGCAGCTGTGGAGCTGGTGGCTGCCGTACGCGATTGTGGTTGCTGTCGTCGACGTCGTGTTGGGCGTGCTCGCCTATCGCCGTCGTCGCTGGACCATGGTTGACGCCTCGCTCGCCATCGTGCTGGCCATCGCGCTCGCTGTGCCGTTCATCGTGCTCGTTGCCCGTGAACAGCTCTTCACTCCCGGGCTCATCGAACTCGTCGCCACTGCGACCGATGCGAGCATCCCGCGCATTGTTGGCTCTGTCCTCATCGCCGTGGCGATCGGGGCCGTTCTGTGGCGCTCGATCGACGTCGTGCTACTGGCCGCGCGTGACCGTCGCTCAGAGGGCTGAAGACCAGCGGAAGGGGCGCTACGCCTCGGCGTCGGGCACGCGCACCATGCCCTCTTGCGCGACGCTCCCGACGAGCACGCCGTCGCGCGTGAAAATGCGGCCCTGAGAGAGGCCCCGACCGCCCTGAGCGCTCGGCGATTCCTGCACGTAGAGCAGCCATTCGTCGACACGGGCGAAGCGGTGCCACCACATGGCGTGGTCGAGACTCGCCATCTTCAGACCGGGCGTGGCCCAGGTGTGACCGTGGCGTCGCAGGATGGGTTCGAGAATCGTGTAGTCGCTCGCGTAGGCGAGGGCGGCCCGGTGCAGGTTCTCGTCGTCGGGAAGCGGTCGAGTCGTCTTGAGCCACACGGCCTGGTGGGCGACGCGCTCAGGCCCGCGCGAGAAGTAGACGGGAGCATCCACGTGGCGCAGATCGAAAGGTCTGCTGTTGGCCCAGTACTGCGCGACAGGATGATCGAAGGCACCGAGAATCGTCGCTGCGCTCGGCAGGCTCTCTGGCTCGGGCACGCTGTCGGGCATCGAAGCCTGGTGTTCGAGACCGGGGTCGGCGTCTTGGAAGCTCGCGATCATCGAGAGAATCGGCACGCCGTTTTGATAGGCCTGCGTGCGACGGGTCGAGAACGAGCGACCGTCGTGAATGCGGTCGACCGAGAACGTGATGGGTTGCTCATCGTCGCCCGGCCGCAAGAAGTAGCCGTGCATCGAATGCACGAACCGGTCGGCGTCGACCGTCTGCATCGCCGCGAGCACCGCTTGCGCCGCGACCTGCCCACCGAAGACTCTGCGCTGCGGAGTCCAGAGGCTCGGCGCCGTGAAGATGTCTTCGCTCGTGCGGGCACCGGAGCTCGTGAGCGTGAGCGCGGTGAGCATGTCGTCAACAGGGTCTCGAGGGGCGTCGGTCACACGCGTAGTCTAGGAGCGATGACCGCCGCCTTGACGCTTCCTACCAGCGCCGCCGCGCGCGACCTCGCGACCTTTGTCGGTCGCGCCCAACAGCTCGACGGAGCGGGCTCGATTCGCCTCATCGCTGACTCGGGAGTGCTGGCGGCGTACGTCGCCGTCATTGTGCCGAAGGGGTTGCTCGATCGCGGGCCGACCGTGCTCGGCTTGCGCACGCTCGCTCTCGCGGCGGGGGAGTGCGACGCCGTCGTGCCGCTCGCCTCGTTCGCCGCGCGCCTCGATCGAGCGGGGGTGCCGGTCGAAGCGTTCGCCGATGCGGCGTCGTCCACGCCGGGTGAACAGACTGACGGCGCGGTCGAGGTCGGCATTCCGGCGTCGACGCCGTCGGTCGTCTGGTCGGGCATCGCACCGCCTCGCGGTGGATGGTCGCGCTCGAGCCCGCTGCCAGCCGAGCTGTTCGTGCGCGTCGCGCGCGAGGGTGCGGCCGAAGTCGCGCAAGCGGTGCCCGACGCCGTCGGCCAGCACATCGTCGACCGCGTGCGGTCAGAGGTCTGGGGCCGACCGATTGCTGAGGCCGAGCACATTCCCGCCGGTGCAGCGTTCGCTGCGCACGCGCTCGGCTTTCTCGGCGACGACGAGGTGCAGCAGTTCACCTCAGGGTCGTGGCTGCGGCTGACGACGAAGCGCGGGCACGTGCTCGTCAAGCAGGGCGCCTGGACACTGGGTCGATAAACGCTGGGTCGATAAACGCTGGGTCGCTAAACGCTGGGTCGCTAAACGCTGGGTCGCTGAACACGACTCAGCCGCGTGCGATCGCTCGACCCGCTCGCAATCCCGAGTGCAGGCACCCGCCGAGGAAAGTGCCCTCGAGGGCGCGATAGCCGTGCACGCCCCCGCCGCCGAAGCCCGCGGCCTCTCCCACGGCGTAGAGCCCGGGCAGCACTGAACCGTCGGGGCCGAGCGCTCGCGAGTCGAGGTCGGTCTGAATGCCACCGAGGCTCTTGCGCGTGAGCACGTGCAGTCGCACGGCGATGAGCGGCCCAGCCTTCGGGTTGGTGAGTCGATGAGGCGGCGCGACCCTGATGAGCTTGTCGCCGCGGTAGTGCCGCGCCTGACGGATGGCGGTGAGCTGAGCGTCTTTGCCGAAGTCGTTCTCGAGCGCAGCATCCCGCGCCGCCACTTCTTCGCGCACGCGAGTGAGATCAAGGGGGGCCTCCGGTTCGAGAGCCTGCATGCGGGGCAGCAGCTCGTCGAGGGTGTCGGCGACGACGAAGTCGGCTCCGCGATCTTTGAACGCCTCGACAGCATCGGTGGCGCCCTTGCCGAGCCGCTGCCGCAGTAGCTCGCGCACGCTGCGACCCGTGAGGTCGGGGTTCTGCTCGCTGCCGCTGAGGGCGAACTCTTTCTCGATGATCGCTTGCGTCGTGATGAACCACGAGTGGTCATAGCCGGTGGTGCGCAAGTGCTGCAGCGTCGCGAGCGTGTCGAAACCGGGAAAGAGCGGGGTGGGCAGGCGGCGTCCGGTCGCGTCCAGCCACAGACTCG
>SXMH01000216.1 GCA_005777405.1 Actinomycetota bacterium | reverse complement strand
TGCGCTCGTGGGCCTTCGTGACGAGCTCGCGAAACTCTTCGATCGTGCCGAACTCGGGCAACACGCCCACGTAATCGGCGATGTCGTATCCGCCGTCGCGCAGCGGGCTCGTGAAGAACGGGGGCAACCAGAGCGCGTCGATGCCGAGCCACTGCAGATAGTCAAGCTTGCCGATGAGACCGGAGAGATCGCCGGTGCCATCGCCATTCGAATCCATGAATGAGCGCACCATGACCTCGTAGAAGACCGAGCGGCGATGCCACTGAGGGTCGAGGGCGAGACCGGGCAGAGTGATGGGGGCAGTGAACGACACGCGCCTAGACTAATCCGGATGCCGATGCCCTCTCCGTACCTCGACGCGCTCGCCCGCATCCCCTCACGCGATCGCGAGCTCGACGTGCTCGGCAGCCGCACGCATCTTGTCGAGTACGGCCCGGTCGATGCCGACCGCACTGTCGTGCTCGTGCACGGTTTTCGTGGTGATCACCACGGACTCGGACCAGTGGTCGCACAGCTGCCCGACGTGCGATTTCTCGCGCCCGATCTGCCGGGCTTCGGGTCAAGCGAGCCACTGTCGAACCACGCCCACGACATCGAGGGCTACACGGCCTGGCTCGACGCCTTTCTGCACGCGGCGGGCGTGCACGGCACCGCCGTACTGCTCGGTCACTCCTTCGGGTCGATCGTGGTCTCTGCGGCGGTGGCCGCCGGGGTTCCGACCCCGCGGGTGATTCTCGTCAACCCGATCGGCCAGAACGCGCTGCAGGGGCCCCGGGGAGTGCTCACGCGACTCGCCGTGCTCTTCTACCAGGCGGGCGCAGCGCTACCCGAACGCTTCGGTTTCGCCGTGCTCCGCAGCCGTCTCGTCACCCGCATCATGAGCGTGACGATGGCGAAGACCGACGACAAGGCCCTGCGCCGCTGGATTCACGAAGAGCACGACCGCTATTTCTCGGCCTTCGCCAATCGGCAGAGTCTGCTCGAGGCGTTTCGCGCGTCGGTCTCGCACGATGTGAGCGAGTTCGCCGCGAGCATCCCGCAGCAGACGCTGCTCATCGCCGCCGACAATGACGACATCACTCCCATCGAAGCGCAGCACCGCCTGGTCTCGCTCTTTCCGGAGGCGGAGCTCGAGATCATCGAGGGCGTCGGGCACCTCATCCACTACGAGAAGCCCGTTGAAGCGGCCAACGCGATCTCGACGTTCTTGCGATGAAGATCGTCATCGACTGCCGCTACGTGCGTTTTCCGCGCCATGACGGCATCAGCCGGTTCACGGCCGGCATCGTGGATGCTCTCCGCCCGTTGCTCGCCCCTGGCGAGTCACTCGAACTGCTCGTCAGCGACGAGCGGCAACTCGCCATGCTGCCCTCGGGGCTGCCCTGGCACCTCGTGAGCGGCCCCACGAGCGCGCGTGAGCCCTTCGTTGCCCGACAGGTCAACCGAGTCTCACCCGACGTGGTGTTCAGCCCCATGCAGACGATGGGCGCGATGGGCCGTCGCTACCCGCTCGTGCTCACGCTGCACGACCTCATCTACTACGCGCATCCCACGCCGCCGCGAGATCTGCCGTGGCCCGTGCGCCTGGGCTGGCGGCTCTACCACCTCGCGTGGTGGCCGCAACGGATGCTGCTCAATCGCGCCGACGCGGTCGTCACGGTGAGTGAGACCACTCGCGAGCTCATGACCAGGCACCGTTTGACGCGTCGCTCGATCACGGTCGTGCCGAACGCGGCTGATCGACCCGACGAAGTCACGCCGCGAACGCGGCCCGACGCGATCGAGCTCGTCTACATGGGTTCGTTCATGCCGTACAAGGGCGTCGACACGCTCGTGGCGGCACTGCACCGCCTGCCGGGAGCCCGTCTGCACCTGCTCAGCCGAATCCGCCCGGCCGACCGTGCGCGCTTCGAAGCTGCGGCGCCTCCCGGGGCGCTCGTCGTACACGACGGAGTGAGCGACGAGGAGTACGCCGCACTGCTCGACTCGGCCACGGCGCTCGTGAGTGCCTCGCGCGACGAGGGCTTCGGCATCCCGCTCGTCGAAGCGATGGGCCGCGGCACGCCCGTCGTCGTCAGTGACATTCCGATCTTCCGCGAGATCGGTGGCGACACCGCGCTCTACGCCGCGACGGGGGATGCCGATGCCTTCGCCGCGCGCATCACCGAGCTGCTGGCCGAGGGGGAGTGGGAACGCCGTTCGGCGGCAGCGCCCGCCGAGGCCGCGCGCTTCGACTGGAGCCGGTCGGCTGCGGTGCTGCTCACGCTGCTGCGAGAGCAGGCGCGGGCGAGTCGTCGCTAGCGGGTGCCGATGTCGGCGAGCTCGCCGCCGGTCCACTCGACGAGGTGCTGGGGTGAGGCGGGAAAGACGTCGTAAGCGCTGCCTGCCGCCGACCAGACAGTGTCGAACCGCAGCAGGTCGCGATCGATCACGGTGCGCACGGGTGCTGGATGCCCGAGCGGCGGCACGCCGCCGATCGAATAGCCTGTGGCGAGCTTGACGGTCGCGGCATCCGCTTTGTCGATGCGCGCGCCGACCACGGCGGCGAGAGCGTCGAGATCGGCGCGATTGTCGCCGCAGACGAGTGCCAACACGGGTTCGCGACGTGCCGCATCAGAATCCTCAGCGCCCGGCGCGGGCTCGTGCGCCGCGACGAAGACGAGAGACTTCACGATCGCGCCGACCTCGCAACCGACGGCCGCTGCGGCCTCAGCGGCGGTGTGGGTCGAGTCGGGCATCCGCTGCGGGGTGATGGGCAGGTGCGCGGTCGCCTGGGCGAAGCGTTCGGGGCCGCTCGCCATCAGCGGGCCTCGCGCGCGGCGAGCGCGTTCTGCTGGTCGAAATCGTCGGCATAGGGAAAGATCGACTGCTCGTCGAGGGGGTCGTCGAAGGCCACGAGCTCGAGGTCGCCATCGGCGTGACGGAACGAGTGCACCGAACCGTTCGTGATCGGATCACGATGGTGGCCGGGGGCAACGGTCTCGAGCACGCTGCGGATGACGCCACCGTGCGCCACGACGATCACTGCCTCGCCGGGGTGGCGGGCGGCAAGGTCGTGCAGTGCGGCGACCGCGCGTTCTGCGACGGCTTCGCGTGCTTCACGTCCCGGAACGTCGACGCCTCTCGGGTATCGAGCGTCGATTTCGGCGCCCGTGAGCCCCTCGGCGTCGCCGTAGTCGCGCTCCGCAAGGCGCGCATCGAGTTCTGGCTCGCCGAGGCCTGCTTCACCGGCGATCAGCTGCGCGGTCTCGTGGGCACGCGAGAGCGGTGAGGCGACGATGGCGTTCCATCGCCTACTGGCGAGCAGGGCGCCGGTCGCACGAGCTTGCTCGCGACCGGTGTCATTGAGAGGAATGTCGGTCGATCCCTGGATGCGACGTTCCCGGTTCCAGTCGGTCTCGCCGTGACGCACGAGTGCGAACACCGTCATGAAGAATCCCTTTCGTCGGCCTCGACCATCGTAGGGTTCTGGAGTCGGTGGGGTTCTCACCCGCCCATCTCGGGCAGAGCCCCGACGATGATCACCGAGCCTGCCGCCTCGCAGGCCGCCGTGAGGTTCTCTGTCGCTGCCCCGAAGTCGGGGTTTTCGTCACCGACCCCTGCCGCCGAAGCCGAGATGACGTCGCGGAGGGCAGCGGTCACGTCGGACTGGCCGGTCGGCGCATAAGTCCGGGCGTCGACGATCGACGCGACGCGGGCATCAAACTCGCCAGCGTCGATCACTCCATTCGCGACTTCCCACTCCGACCGAAACTGGATGCCCAGCAACGAGCTCGCGTACCCGCACTCCCAGTCGGCGTCGTCTTGAGGAACATCCATGAGCGGAGCCTCGGAGTTCGCATCCGATTCGACAGGGGGAGCTGATGCGGGTTCAGGCGCTGGTGCACTGCACGCGGTGAGCACACAGACTGCCACGACAACGGCGGGCAGCAGAGCGATTCGTCGAGTCATGCTCGAGATTATGCCCCACGTACGCCCCGTTCGTCAGGCGAGGAGGGCGTCGCGCAGTACGGCGAGCGTCTCGGTCGTGCCCGCCTCGATCTTGAGGGCGGCACGGCTATCGCCTTTTGTGATGCCGCGATTGACGATGATCGTCGGAATGCGCTTCTTGGAGGCGAGGCCGAGCAACCGCACTCCCGAGTTCACGACGAGAGACGAGCCGAGCACGAGCAGGGCATCCGATCGCGCGACGATGCCGCGCGCCTCCTCGAATTTCACGGGCGGAACGAATTCGCCGAAGAAGACGATGTCGGGCTTCAGCGTGCCTCCACACACCGAGCATTCCGGCACCGCGAAGCGCGAAACGTCAGCGACCTCGGCGTCCCCGTCGGGGTTCAGTGTCGACTCGGCGTCGTCGAGCCACGGATTGAGCAGCGCGATGCGCTCGGCGATCGCGTGCCGGTCGAACATCTGCCCGCAGTGCAAGCAGGCGACGCGCTCCATGCTGCCGTGCAGATCGACGACGCGGCGGCTGCCCGCACGCACGTGCAGGCCGTCGACGTTCTGAGTGACGATGCCGGTCACGACCCCGCCCTCTTCGAGCTCGGCGAGCGTGCGGTGCCCAGCGTTCGGCGAAACGCTCGAGAAGCGTCTCCAGCCGAGGTGGCTTCCTGCCCAGTACCGCTTGCGGTAGGGCTCGTCGGCGAGAAACTGGCTGTACGTCATCGGGGTGCGCACAGGGGCGCCGGCGCCGCGATAGTCGGGAATTCCCGAGTCGGTGCTCACGCCAGCACCCGTCAGCACCGCGACGCGGCGGCCCGCCAGCAGCTCGGCGGCCTGGTCGACCATGGCGCGCGCGGCGGCGTCGAGCTCGACGGGTGCGGCGGCGATCGACATGGGTGCCTTTCGTGGTGGAACTCTTGCAGACTAGAACGCTCCGGTTTCGGATATGTTTCCGGAGGCTGGCAGGGCGACTCGCGCCGTGGCCAGCACACGGAAGGGCATCCATGCGCATCGAGACCATCACCGATCTCGAGGCACCCGCGCTCCGCGACTACGCCCGACTCACTGATGTCGCCCTGCGTCGTGTGACCGAGCCCGAAGGCGGCCTCTACATCGCGGAATCGCTCACCGTCATCGGTCGAGCGTTGCGGGCGGGTCATCAGCCGCGATCCGTCTTGACGAGCGAGCGGTGGCTGCCCGACCTCGAGCAGCTACTCGGTGCGATCGACGTTGACGTTTTCGTCGGCGCGCCCGGTCTGCTCGAAGAGCTCACGGGCTTTCACTTGCACCGCGGTGCCCTCGCGAGCATGCACCGCCCCCCGCTCGTGCCGCTGGGCGACGTTCTGCGGAATGCCCGGCGCGTCGTCATCGTCGAAGATGTCGTCGACCACACCAACGTCGGCGCCATCTTCCGTTCCGTCGCCGGGCTCGGCGCCGATGCCGTGCTCGTGACGCCTCGCTGCGCTGACCCTCTCTACCGTCGGAGCGTGCGCGTGTCGATGGGAACGGTGCTGCAAGTGCCGTGGACGCGACTGCCCGAGTGGCACGAAGCCGTACCGCAACTACACGCAGCCGGCTTCACGATCGCGGCCCTCGCTCTCGCCGACGGAGCGATCGGACTGCGATCGTTCGCCGAGACTGTGCCCGAGCGGGTCGCGATCGTCGTGGGGACCGAGGGTGACGGGCTCAGCCGTGAAGCGCTCGAGGCTGCAGACGTGGTCGTGACGATCCCCATGGCGCACGGCGTCGACTCACTCAACGTCGCGGCCGCGAGCGCCGTGGCGCTCTACGCGCTCCAGGCGCGTCAGTAAGCGCAGCGCCTGGCGGCGCTAGTCGACGGCGGTCGCGATGAGCACGAGTGCTTGCTCGGGAGCGAGCAGCGGCACCGGCAGGCCCACCTCAGCGAGCAATCGGCCTGAGATCGTGATGCCGCCCTCGTCGAGCCACGGGGGAGCGGCATCCTGAACTGTGCGCGGCCGCCCGCCCAAGTGCAGCGGCTCGATGCGGTACTCGCGCGTGGCGTCGAGCCCGGGAAACCGCAGCGGCGGGGGCACCGCGACCGAGGGCGTTGCGAGCGTCACGAGGGTGATGAGTGCCTGGCTTGCGTCGGGTGCCACCACGCCGTGCACGTATCGGTCGTCGACGGCTTCATCGGTGCGCACCGTGCGGCCCGTCGTCAGCAACGGTCGCAGCGTCTTCACCGCTGCGACCCACTCCCGCAAAGCCTCAAGCTGTTCGGCGTCGGCCGTCGTGACGTTCCACTCGATGCCTGCATTGCCGAACAGCGCCGTTGCGAGCCGGAATGAGAGGTCGTGCGTGCGGCCCGTGATGTGTGCGCGGGGCGCGCCGACGTGGCCCCCGAGCAGTTCGGGCGGCATGAGCAGGCCGCTGTATCGCTGGATGCGCTGCCGATCGAGAGCATCGTTCGTGTCACTCGTCCAGAATCTGTGCGCTCGGCGCGCCATACCCAGATCGACGCGGGCGCCTCCGGAGGCGCAGCTCTCGATCGCGACGTGGGGGTGCCGCTCGCGCACTTCGTCGATCAACCGATAGACGGCCCGAGTGTGCGCGGCGGCCGTGCCGGCGTGCTGATCGCGATTGTGGTCCCACTTGAGAAAGGCGATGGGGTACTCGCTGAGGAGCGCGCTGAGCGCCTCGAGCACGTGCTCACGGGCGGCATCGATCGTGAGGTCGAGCGTGTGCTGGTGACGCCAGGTCGGTGGATGCTGCGCCGTCGTACTGGCGTCAGGGGAGTGCTCGGCGAGCATCCACTCGGGGTGCTCTCGCGCGAGCCGAGAATCAGGGCTGACCATCTCGGGCTCGACCCAGAGGCCGAACTCCATACCTCGCTGCGCGACAGCGTCGGCGAGTGGGTGGAGCCCTGAAGGCCAGCGCTCGGGGTCGACCGTCCAGTCGCCGAGTGCGCGGCGATCGTCTGTGCGGCCGCTGAACCAGCCGTCATCGAGCACGAAGCGCTCCACACCCAAGTCGGCCGCGGCGTCGACGAGCGGCAGCAGCGACTCGAGGGCGTGATCGAAGTAGACGGCCTCCCACGTGTTGAGCACGACTGGGCGGGAGGTCGGCGGAGTCAGCGCGCGCACGAACGGGTGCAAGCGGTCACTGAGCCCGTCGAGGCCCTCGTTCGACCAGGCGAGCACGGTCTCGGGCGCCACGTAGGTCTCGCCGTGCGCGAGCACGACCTCGGCGGGCTCCAGCAACTCCGCGGCGAGGAGTCGTCGGTGCCCCGTCGGCACAGACTCGACGCCGGTGGTGCTGTTGCCGCTCCAGGCGTGGTGCAGCGCCCAGACCTCGCCGGTACGAAAACCGAAACCCGGGGTGCCGAGCACCGTGAGAAAGGGAGCGTCATGGCCAGGGCGGCCTCGCCGCTGGTCGCGCAGATGCAGGCCGTCGCGAACGGTGCCTCGTTGGGGGCGACGCTCTCCCGCCCAGAGTCCGCTGAAGTCGAGCAGGTCGCTCGCGCGCGCTGGCACGGGCAGGGTGGTGGCGAGACGGAAGAGCTCGACCCCTTCGGGCGCGTCGGCGCGAGCATCCATGTTGACGACGAGAATGCCCTCTGACGACAATCGCGCCGCCCACGTGACGGTGAGGAGGGCTCCGTGGTCGTCGGAGACCGCGAGGTCGACCTCGAGGGCGTTCTCGGCGGTGGCGTACGCACTGCCGCGCGAGACTCGCAGGGGCAAGCGTGCGGGGCGCGCCCCACGGCGGTGAGCGACGAGCGCGGGGAAGCCCGACCAGCCTTCTGCCGGTCCGGCGAGAATCGACGGAACGAGAGGCACATCGGGTGAGCTCGGAGCGACGGCCGGCTGCGCGGCGACGATGTGCTCGAGAGATGCAGGACTGGGCTCACCGAGATCGCTTCCCCAGTGACAGACCCGTGGCGCGGCCGTGCCGCGGGCGTCGAGCACGAAGCTGACACCCGCGGCACGGAGGTGGAGAAGAGTGATGCCTACTCCTTGACGGGAATCGACGCTGCCTTCAGCGCCTCGATCGTGGATGCCTGACCAGCGGTCAGGGCGTCCAAGAGCGTACCGTTGCCCGACACCGCGCCCGAGAAGCCATCGGCGACGTCGTTGTAGACCTGCGTCATCGTCGGGCCCCACGTGAAGTCGGGGTTGACGTTGTTGCCCGCCTCGGCGAACACCTCGTAGATGTTCTGACCGCCGTAGAACTCGACACCCTCGGCGAAGACGGGCAGGTTCGCGCCCTCGATCGTCGCGGGGTAGATGTTCGCGGTGCGGTTCATGGCGGTGAGCGCATCGGCATCGGTGTTGAGCCACAGGGCGAACTGCGCCGCCTCGTAGGGGTGCTCCGATCCCTTGAGCACGGCAGTGGTCGAGCCACCCCAGTTGCCTGCGGCGCTGCCGCCGGCTTCCCACTGCGGCATCGGCGCGACGGCCCAGTTGCCCGCGGTATCGGGCGCGCCACTCGCGATGGTGTTGGCGCCCCAGACCGCAGACACCCACGTCCACAGCTCGCTCGAGTTGTAGGCGGCGTTCCACTCGTCGGTCCACGGCGGGTAGACGGCGACGAGGTCATCGTCGATCATGCCCTGCCAGTACTCGGCGACCTGCGTGGTCTCGGCACCAGTGAGGTCGACCGTCCAGCCTTCCTCATCCGTCGAGAACCAGTCTCCGCCCGCCTGCCACACCAGGCCAGCGAAGGCGTTGATGTCGCTCTGCGAGAAGTTGTTGATGTAGCCGCCCTGCTCGCGAATCTGCACCGCTGCCTCGCGGTACTCGTCCCACGTCGTCGGAATGGCGATGCCGGCCTCTTCGAAGAGGTCAGCACGGAAGAACATGGCCATGGGGCCCGTGTCTTGCGGGATCGCGTAGACCGCGTTCTCTTCACCGAAGGTGACCTGGCTCCATGTCCAACTCACAAACTGGTCCTCTGCTTCGAGGATTCCCTCGCACGCAGCGATGTTCTCGAGACCGTCTTGCACGCGGAAGTTCGGCATCGCGTCGAACTCGATCTGACCGAGGTCGGGCGCGTTACCCGCAGCGAGCTGGTTGAAGAAGTTCTGGTAGGTGCCGCCGTTGCCGTTGGGGCCGGTCTGCACCTCGACCTGCACGTCGGGGTTCTCCTCGTTCCAGATCGCCACGGCCTCCTCGACGCCGGGGAGCCAACTCGTGAAGGTGAGGGTGACAGGACCGTCGGAGGGTGCGCAGTCTCCGCTCGCGCCGGGGGCGTCGGTGCCGCCGGTCGAGCAGGCCGTCAGCGCGAGGGCGGAGATGGCCGCGATGGCCCCCGCACGCGCGACTCTGGTGATCGCCATGCTGTGTTCCTTTCGGTGGGTGGTGGTGTGCCCAGCGCGAGAATTCCGCGCCAGAGGGAGGCGGGCGCTCACTTGAGGCCGCCGTTCGCCAGCCCCGACTGCCAGAACCGCTGCAGTGCGAGGAAGGTGACGATGAGGGGGATGATCGACAGCAGCGAGCCGACGACGACGAGCGCGCGGATGTCGGGAATCTGGCTCACTTGCGTGTTCCAGACGTAGAGGCCGAGGGTCACGGGGAACAGATTCTCGTCGCGCAGCATGATGAGCGGCAGGAAGAAGTTGTTCCAGATGGCCACGAACTGAAAGAGGAAGATCGTGACGAGAGCGGGAGCCATGAGCCGAGTCGCGACAGTGAAGAATGTGCGCACTTCTCCCGCCCCGTCGATGCGAGCAGCCTCGATGATCTCGTCGGGCACGCTCGCCGACGCGTAGATGCGCGAGAGGTAGACACCGAACGGACTCACGAGACTCGGCAGCAGCACCGCCCAGATGGTGTTCGTCGCCCCGGCCTGACTGAACAGCAGGAAGAGCGGCAGGGCAAGCGCAGTCGCGGGCACGAGCACACCGCCGAGGATGACGTTGAAGAGCGTCTCTCGCCCACGGAAGGCATACTTCGCGATCGCATAGCCCGCCATTGCGGCGATGACCGTCGCCAGCAAGGCCCCGACGCCGGCATAGAGGGCGCTGTTGCCGAGCCAGCGCAGAAATACACCGTCGCGATAGGTCACGACCGCCGCGATGTTGTCGAAGAACGCGAAGTCGGCGAACCACAACGGGTTGGTCGACGTGAAGTCACTGCGGGTCTTCGTCGAGGCGACGAGCAACCACCAGAGCGGAGTGAGGAAGTAGAGGGTCGCGACGACCATGACGGCCATCGCCACGGTGCGGGAGACGACGCTCTCGCGAATGCCGCCGTCGCGCGACGGGCGCGCACCCTGCGTGCGCAGAGCGCGAGTGTCGGTGGGGACGGTCACAGTGAGGCCCTCCTCTGAGTGAGCTTGAGCACGGTGAACGACAGCACGAACGTGGCGAGCGCGAGCACGACCGACATCGCGGCGGCGAGACTGATGTTGGGCACCGAGGCCGTGGAGTAGATCGTGAGGTTGGGAGTGAAGGTGCTCGTGACAGCCGAGGAGAAGCTCTGGAAGACCTGCGGCTCGGCGAGCAGTTGCAGCGTGCCGATGATGGAGAAGATGCCCGTCAGCACGAGGGCCGGCACCACGAGCGGAATTTTGATCGACCAGGCGATGCGGAACTGACCGGCCCCATCGAGCCGCGCCGCTTCGTAGATCTCTTGCGGAATCGACAGCAGCGCCGAGTAGATGATGAGCATGTTGTAGCCCACGTAGACCCACGTGACCACATTGGCGATCGACCACAAGACCGTCTCGGCTGACAGGAAGTCGACTGACGACGTGACCGCGCTGAAGGGAGAGAGGTTCGGCGAGTAGAGGAAGCCCCACATGATCGCCGCGATGACGCTCGGCACCGCATAGGGAGCGAAGAAGGCCAACCGGAAGAACTTCGAGCCACGCACGAGCGGCGAATCGAGCAGCAGTGCGAGCACCAGCGCCACGCCGAGCATGATGGGCACTTGCACGACGCCGAAGGCGAGCACGCGTCCGATGGACGACCAGAACGGTTCGTTCTGGAACACCGCGACGTACTGCGTCAGGCCGCCGAAGACTTGCACAGCTGGCCCGAACGTGCCGTCGCGCTCGACGGTGAGCAGCGATTGGTAGACGGCGTAGAGAATCGGGACAACGTAGAAGAGTACGAACAGACTGAGGAACGGCACGAGGAACACGGCGAGTGCTCGTCTGTGCCTCACCGCCCTTGATGGACGCACTGCGGTGTCAGTCGCCATGGTCGCTCCTTTCGACGATGACGCGCACGGCGCCCGCGGCCACGGGCTCATCGGCGCGCACGGTCTCTCCCGAGACGAGGTCGTAACCCCCCACGGGGACGACGACGGGCTCGGCTCGATGGTTGATGACGAAGGTGTACGCGGCCTCTGCCGAGGTGCGGCGGGTGAGGTCGATGTCGGGACCAACCTCGGTGACCTGCACGCGCGCCTCGACGCACAGCCGACGCAGCAACGACTGCACGGAGTCGTCGTCGAGCACCGTCGCGACATACCAGGCGCTGCCGTCGCCGACCGATCGACGCGTGAGCGCGGGGCGCCCGTGCGACGGGCCGTCGACGAAGGTGTCGACGATGTCGGCGCTCGACGTCGATGACGCGGGAAGCGTGCGGAGGGCATCCGTCCAGATGGAGCCGGTGCCGCCGGACGCAAGAGTGACGGCATCGTCGGCCGCGAGCGGCCGGAACTCATCGATGACGACGCCCAGCAGCTCGGAGAAGGCGCCGGGAAGCGCGCCGGGGCGGATGGAGTCGTGCTCGTCGACGATGCCGCTGAAGGGCGTGACGAGCACCGTCGCGCCGCGCCCAGCGGCCTCGGCGATGACCGACACCGCTGCATCGTTGAGCGTGTAGAGCGTGGGCACGAGCACGAGGTCGTACGCCGATAGGTCGGCACCGGGGGCGACCAGATCGACCGTGACGCCGAGGGCACGCAACGCGCGGTGATAGCGGTGCGCTTCGGGCAAGTACCGCATGAGGCTGCTGGGCTGCGAGTCGCCCTCAGCTGCCCACCACGCCTCCCAGGAGAACACCATGGCGACTCGGGAGTCGACGCGCGTGCCGACGACACCCGAGAGCCGATCGAGCACTGCGGAGAGTTCGACGCTCGAGCGCCATCCCTCGGTCGACGTGCCGCCGTGCGGCAGGAGCGCAGAGTGGAACTTCTCGGCACCCGACCGAGACGCACGCCACTGGAAGAAGCAGATCGAGTCAGCGCCGCGGGCGACGTGGCCGAGCACCGTACGCTGCAGCTCGCCGTCTCGCTTGGCGTGGTTCACAGGCTGCCAGCTGACCGCGCTCGTCGACGTCTCCATGAGCATCCATGGCGCGCCGCTCGCCAGCCCGCGAGTGAGGTCGGCACTGAAGGCCAGCTCGGCGAGAGGGTCGGCGAGTCGGTGATCGAGATAGTGGTCATTCGCGATGAGATCGACGTGCGGCGCCCAGCTCCAGTAGTCCTGCGTCTGGATGTGCGCGGTCACCATGAAGTTCGTCGTCACCGGCGCCGCCGAGAGCTCTCGGAGCACCTGCGCCTCGGCGCGGTAGTAGTCGAGCAGTGCGTCTGACGAGAACCGCCGGAAATCGAGCAGCTGCGCGGGGTTGCCAGCCGAGCGGGTCGTGCGCGGCGGCAGCACGTCGTCCCAGTGCCCGTACTTTTGGCTCCAGAAAGCGGTGCCCCAGGCGGCGTTGAGCACGTCGAGCGAGCCGTAGCGGGCGCGAAGCCAATCGCGGAACGCCGAGGCCGAGACATCGCAGTAGCACAGCGCGTTGTGACACCCGAGCTCGTTCGAGACGTGCCAGACGGCGAGCGCGGGGTGCGAACCGTAGCGTTCTGCCATGGCTCGCACGAGTGAGAGTGCTAGGTCACGGAATACCGGTGAACTTGGGCACCAGGCTTGGCGTCCTCCGGGCCAGGCGATCGAGCCATCGGCAGCCTGAGGGAGCGTCTCGGGGTGCACGCGCGCAACCCACGGCGGAGGAGACGACGTGCCCGTGCCGAGGTTGATCTTGATGCCCGCGTCGTGCAGCAGCTCGATGATGCGATCGAGTCGCGAGAAGTCGTACTCACCGGGTGTCGGTTGCACGTGTGCCCAACCGAAGATGTTGATGGCCACGAGGTCGACACCGAGTTCGCGCATGAGCTGCACGTCGTCGACCCACGTCTGCTCGTCCCACTGCTCAGGGTTGTAGTCACACCCGAGCGTGATGGTGCCCGTGGACCAGCCCGGAACGAGCTCGCGCTCGAGGCCGAGGGTCTGGGGAGTACTCACAGCGCCGCCTTCCGCAGGATCAACATCGTCGTTGCTCGAAATCGCCCCCTCTGTGAGCGTGCACACAATGACGTGCACCACACGACCGGAAGGTTTTCTGTGAGCGTGCACAGAGTAAGCACCGCACGCTCGCGATGTCAACTCCCGCCGTGTCGGAGGCGGCGAGGCACGTGGCTACACTGACGGTGTGACCGCTCCCACACCGCGCCAGCGTCGCGCGACGATCTTCGATGTCGCCGCGGAGGCGGGGGTCTCACGTGGCACGGTCTCGCGCGTGCTCAACGGTGCTCCGTACGTGTCACCGAGCGCGCGAGAAGCCATCGAAACGGCGATCGCGAAGGTCGGCTACGTGCGCAACCGCGCCGCGCGAAACCTCGCCACGCAGTCGTCGGGTGCGATCGCGTTCATCGTGCACGAACCAGACGCCGTCTTCGTCGACGACCCCAACATCGGCGCCATTCTGCTCGGTGCCAATGCCGCTCTATCTGCCGCCGACTACCAGCTGGTGTCATTGCTCATCGACACCGATCGCGACTCCCAACGGGTCACGGAGTATCTCGCGGGCGGCTCCGTCGACGGCGCCATCATCGTCTCAGCCCGCGAGGGTGACCCCATCTCTCGATCGATTGCCGATCTCGGGATGCCCTGCGTCATGGTGGGTCGCCCCGATAACCAGCTGCAACTGCCCTGGGTCGGTATCGACAACCGCGGTGCGGCGCAGCAGATCACCGAGCGACTCCTCAGCACGGGCCGTCGCCGCATCGGCATGATCGCCGCAGGACTCGACCGCGACTCCGGTCGCGATCGGCTCGCTGGCTTTCGCGCGGCGCTCGGTGACCGGTACGACGACGCACTCGTCGTGCGCACCGGCCTCTACACCTACGCCTCCGGTGTGGATGGCATGGCCGAACTGCTGCGAATCGCACCGGACATCGACGGGGTTTTCGCGGCGTCGGATGCCATCGGGGCGGGAGCCTTGGAGACCCTCCGTGGCGCCGGTCGGTCGGTGCCGGGGGATATCGGCCTCGTGGGCTTCGACGACAGCGCGTGGGCGCGTCGAGCGCAACCGGCACTCTCCACGGTGCGCCAGCCAGCCGGTGGTCTCGGCGCACAAGCAGCCGAGCTCGTGCTCGAGCAAGTGCGATCAGGCACAGCGCCCGGAGCGGGAACGCTGCTGCCCACGGACATCATCTGGAGAGCATCCGCCTGAGAGCGCCACGCCGCGCGGCTCGCAACGCGCCTGTCGGCCTGGTGCACCAGGGAGCCTCTGTCGGCGTAC
Organism: Actinomycetota bacterium; assembly: GCA_005777405.1. Lineage (GTDB taxonomy): Bacteria > Actinomycetota > Actinomycetes > Actinomycetales > Microbacteriaceae > Microcella. Next base: position 10,202 of record SXMH01000216.1, on the reverse strand, counting down.
CTAGACTGGCGTACATGCACCGCCGCCGCTTTGTCGCCGTCGCGAGTGCAGTGCTCGCCGCTACCGCGCTTGCCATGGGCGGCGGCTACAGCGCCTTCGCACTCCTGGCCCCGCTCGACGGCGTCGCTCCGGTCGTGCAGCCTCTCGGTTCGATCTCGACTCCTGAGCCCACCGTCGACCTGCCTGCCTACGGCGGCTGGGCGATCGGTGACGCCACCTCAGAGCAGGTCTACGCCGGCCGAAGCATCGACGACGTGCGCCCCATTGCGTCGATCGCCAAAGTCGTGACGGCGTTGGTCGTGCTCGACGAGCGCCCCATCGATGATGGCGAAGCAGGGGAGACGCTCACGCTGACAGCAGCGGACGCCGCGCTCGTCGGTCGTTATCAATCGATCAACGGCACGACAGCACCCGCCCGAGCCGGACTCTCGATCTCGCAGCGTGAGGTCATCCAACTCATGATGGTGCACTCGGCAAACAACTACGCCGAGACCCTCGCCGTGTGGGCGTTCGGATCGGTCGAGGCCTATGTCGACGCCGCGAATGAATGGCTGGCCGAACACGGCATCGAGAATCTGACAATCGCCGATTCCACGGGCTTCTCGACGTCGAACGCAGGGTCGCCGCGCGCCATGCTGCAGCTGGCTCGCCTCGCGGTCGCCGATCCCGTGGTCTCCGCCGCCTCAGCGTTGCCGTCGGTGACCGTGTCGGGCGTCGGCACCTTCGAGAACCGCAATCTCGCGCTCGGCGAGAACGGCGTCACCGGACTCAAGACAGGCACCTTGCGCGTGGCTGGCTCAAGCCTTCTGTTCTCGGCCGAGCGGGTCGTCGACGGCGCCGTGGATGTTCTGCCCGAGTCGGCCGGAACCGTCGGTCTCGTCGGGGTCGCACTCGGCGGGCCGAACCACCCCACGATCGCCGCTGATCTCGATGACCTTCTCGACAGTGTCGTCGACGATTTCCACGTCGTCACGCTGGGCGAGCCAGGCAGCGTCGTCGCGCAGTACACGACCGAGTGGGGCGACACTGCCGAGCTCGTCCTCGCCGAGACTCAGCAACGTCTCGTGTGGGGCGAGACGACGACCGTGTCGTTCGCTCCTGCCCCCACCCTGCAACCGGGTCTCAAGGCGCCGCCGCCGGGTGAGCTGCTCGTGCGGTGGGGCGACGAGAGCGTGCGGCTCGACCTCGAATGGCGAGGTGCGCTCGAGGCACCGCCACTCGATTGGCGCATTGCGCAGCCGTGGGAATCGCTCACCGGCCGCTGACGGCCAGCGCGGCGCCCTCGTGCGAGATCAGGAGTCGTCGAGCGAGGGGAACGATGGCCGCTTCGGCTTCACCCGGTCGCCAGAGGACTGGTGGCGGATGCGCCGCACCACCCAGGGCACGAGGTACTCTCGCGCCCAGCCGATGTCGTCGACTCGCGCAGCACGCCACGATCGAGACGGCAGCGGCTCGGGGTGCAACGGCTCGAGTTCGTGTTCGACTCCGAGCGCCTCGAGCACCATGATCGCGATGGTGTGGTGCCCCAAGGGCGAAAAGTGCAGTCGGTCGGCATCCCACATCTGCGGGTTCGCGAGTTGGCGTAGTGACCACATGTCGGCGACGATCGCGTCGTGCCGTTTCGCGACCGTGCGGAGGTTCTCGTTGTAGATCGCCACCTTGCCGCGCACGCGGCGTAGCACCGGCGTCATACCGATATCCGGACCGTTGAACATGACGACAGTGGCCCCATCGCGACGCAGGAGTCCAATGAGTTCGTCGAAGCGCGACGCCACTTCGTCGGGATCGGTGCCCGGGCGAATGATGTCGTTGCCTCCGGCCGACACGCTGATGAGGTCGGGCCTCAGCGCGAGCGCGGGCTCTGCCTGCTCATCTCGAATCTGCTTGAGCAGTCGCCCGCGAATGGCCAGATTGGCGTAGGCGAAACCCTCGGTGCGTTCCGCGAGCACTTCGGCGACGCGGTCGGCCCAGCCTCGATGCCCTCCTGGACTCTGCGGCTCAGGGTCGCCGATGCCTTCCGTGAACGAGTCGCCGATCGCGACGTACCGGGACCACGGGTGCAACTGAACCATGACATCCAGCGTGCCAGAGGCTCTGCGGCACCGCATCATGACGAGCCGCGATCGGTCGAGCGAACCTCATTGCTGTCAGTCGGGGCAGTCTGAGAGGAACCTGGAAGGATGTGACCCGAATGGGGGGTCTCTGCTTGACTGTCGGCTGAGCGTTTCCCATAAGGCGCTCGACAGCCGGCTGAACTCACACACTGAGTCGGCCCGAACGAAAGGACCAACCGTGGGTTTCCTCGGATTCATCCTCCTCGGCCTCATTGCAGGTGCCATCGCTATCGCCATCCTTCCTCGCAAGGGTGCCGGCGGATTCCTCGGCGCTCTCGTCGTCGGTGTGCTCGGCGCACTGCTCGGCGGCTGGATCGGTAGCCAGCTCGGCATCGGCGACATCGACTCCTTCTTCGACATCGGCACGTGGTTGCTCGCCATCGGCGGTTCGCTGCTCGTGCTCGTGATCTACGGCGCCATCACTGGCCGTCGTCGCTAAGTCTCAGACTCGGCACCTCCACACCTCGACCAACGAAAGGACGCCATCGTGGGCTTCTTCTCCTTCCTTCTGCTCGGCCTCATCGCCGGCGCGATTGCCAAGCTGATCCTTCCCGGCAAGCAGGGCGGCGGCTGGTTCGTCACCCTCCTGCTCGGTGTCGTCGGTGCACTCCTCGGCGGCTGGCTCGGCGGACTGCTCTTCAACATCAACCTCGAGGGCTTCTTCTCGTGGCAGAGCTGGCTGCTGGCGATCGGTGGCTCGATCATCGTGCTGCTGGTCTACGGCCTCATCACCGGCCGCAAGAAGGCCTGACGCTTTCGCATCACTGACGGCGGGCTCGGAACCTCGTGTTCCGGGCCCGCCGTTGTGGTGTGCGTGCACGTGTGCCCGTCGGCGTCGCTTCGTCGTCGGTGCGACATGACACCATCGAACACGTGAGCAAGCAGGACGGCAGCGGGCGGCAGGTCACGCTCGAGCCGACGGATGACCTCTCCGCGAGCATCCTGCACCTCGACATGGACGCGTTCTTTGCGAGCGTCGAGCTGCTGTCACGGCCCGAGCTCGTCGGCAAACCCGTCATCGTCGGCCATCGCGGCGAGCGATCCGTCGTGACCGCCGCCACCTACGAGGCTCGCAAGTACGGTGTGAACTCCGCGATGCCCATGGCCGTTGCTCTGCGCCGGTGTCCGCACGCCATCGTGCTCGAACCGCACTATGCCGAGTACCAGGCCGCATCTCAGCACGTCATGCGAGTGCTGCACGATGTCACGCCACTCGTCGAGCCGCTGAGCATCGACGAGGCCTTTCTCGATGTCTCCGGCGCTACGAGCCTCTTCGGCCCGCCCTTCGCCATCGGCCGGATGCTGCGCGCGCGCATTCTTGCCGAGACTGGCCTCGTAGCCTCCGTCGGTGCTGCCGCGACCAAGTTCGTGGCCAAGCTCGCATCGAGCCGGGCTAAACCCGACGGCCTCCTCGTCATTCCGCGGCACCAGACCCTCGAGTTCTTGCGACCCCAGCCCGTGACGGCGCTCTGGGGAGTGGGGGCGAAGTCTGCCGAGAAGCTGCAGAACCTCGGACTACACACGATCGGCGACCTCGCGGATATCCCGATCGACGCCTTGCGCCGGGCTCTCGGTGCCGCGGCTGCGGAGCGACTGCACGAACTCGCGAACGGTCGCGATGCTCGCGCCGTGCATCCCGAGCGCGACGAGAAGTCGATGGGGCATGAAGTGACGTTCGAGCGCGATGTCGCTGATCCCGCCGCGATCGACCGCGAACTCTTGAGGCTCGCCGATCGCGTCGCCGAACGGCTGCGGCGCGGCGGATGGGTCGCGCGCACCGTCGCCATCAAACTGCGCTTCGGCGACTTCGAGACGATCACTCGCTCGCAGACGCTCGCCGAGCCGACTGATGTGGCGCAGCGAGTCGCGACGGCCGCGCGCGCCCTGTATGCCGCGTCACCGGTGGTCGGGCGCGGGTTGCGACTCATCGGCGTTCGCGCCGAGAACCTGCTGCCGACCGGCGCCGTCGCGCGCGGTCTCTGGGACGACGACGAGCCCTGGCGCGAGGCCGAGAACACCATGGATGCCCTCGCCGAGCGCTTCGGTCGAGGCGCGGTGCAGCGCGCCTCGCTCCTGCGCGACCCCACCGTTCGGCGAGGCAGCGTGCCGCACGGCGGCGACTGAGTGTCGTCAGCAGCGGCTACCATCGAGGTCTCGTGACAGCATCCTTCCGCCGCGCTCCGCACGTGGGCACGTTCGCCGCGGAGCACCTGTCTCCGGCGTATCCCGAGCGCGCCGCTCGCGGCACCGCCGATCGGTTGCGCGCATGGCAGGCCGAAGCGCTCGACGAGTACTTCGCGACCGAGCCCCGCGACTTCCTCGCCGCCGCAACGCCCGGCGCCGGCAAGACGACCTTCGCTCTGCGGCTCGCGGCAGAACTGCTCGCACGTCGCACCGTCGAGCGCGTCGTGGTCGTGGCACCCACTGAGCACCTGAAGCGCCAGTGGGCCGACGCCGCGCATCGCGTGGGCATCCGACTCGATCCGGTCTTTCGCAATGCCCACCGTGTCGTGGCGCGATCGTTCCACGGTGTCGCCGTCACCTACGCTCAAGTCGCCGCTCAACCTTTCGTGCACCGCGTGCTCGTCGAGCAGGCCGCCACTCTCGTGATTCTCGACGAGGTGCATCACGGTGGCGACGCACTGAGCTGGGGGGATGCCCTCCGCGAGGCCTACTCCGGCGCGACGCGCCGGCTCTCGCTCAGCGGCACTCCGTTTCGCAGCGACACCTCGCCGATTCCCTTTGTGAGCTACGTCGACGACGGCGATGGCGTGCGGGTCTCGCGCACCGACTACCAGTACGGCTACGGACGCGCGCTGCAAGACGGCGTGGTGCGACCCGTGCTCTTCTTGAGCTACGCGGGGCGCATGCGCTGGCGCACGACGAGCGGCGACGAGATGGAGGCGGTGCTCGGTCAGGACGACACGGCCGACATCACCGCGCAGGCCTGGCGCACCGCGCTCGACCCTGGCGGCGAGTGGATGAGCGGCGTGCTGCGCGCGGCCGATCGGCGGCTCACCGAGGTGCGGCAGCACGTGCCCGATGCGGGTGGACTCGTCATTGCGACCGATCAGGCCACGGCGCGAGCCTATGCGGCCCTGCTCTCATCGATCTCGGGGGAGGAGCCCACCGTCGTACTCAGCGACGAAACGGGGGCTTCCGAGCGCATTGAGCAATTCGCCGACTCTGAGCGGCGATGGCTCGTGGCCGTGCGCAGGGTCTCCGAAGGTGTCGACGTGCCGCGTCTCGCGGTGGGTGTCTACGCCACGAGCGCATCGACACCCCTCTTCTTCGCCCAGGCCGTCGGCCGATTCGTGCGCGCGCGCCGGCGCGGCGAGACAGCGTCGATCTTCATCCCCAGCGTGAGGCCCATCCAACGACTCGCTGCCGAGCTCGAACGCGAGCGCGACCACGCCCTCGACCGCGCGGGCGACGACTTGCTCGATGACTCGATGCTCGACGCCGCACAACGCGAAGAGAAGGCGAGCGAAACGGAGCTCGCGGAGTTCACCTACCAGGCACTCGAGTCGACGGCGACCTTCGACAAGGTGCTCTTCGAGGGCGACGAGTTCGGTCAGCTCGCGGAGGTCGGCAGTCTCGAAGAGCTCGACTTTCTCGGGTTGCCGGGCATTCTCGAGCCCGACCAGGTGCGCGAGGTGCTGCAGGCACGGCAACAGCGCCAAGCCCGTCGCGTCGCTGAGCGCCCCGCTGCCGCGCCACCGGCGCCGCAAGCGCTGCACCGCACGCTGAAAGAACAACGGGCGCTGCTCAATAGTCTCGTCGGCTTGCGCGCCAAGCTCACCGGACAGCCTCACGGTCACATTCACGCTGAGTTGCGGCGACTCTGTGGCGGCCCGGCGGTTGGTCAGGCCACCGTCGCACAACTGCAGGCTCGCATCGAACTGCTGCGCCGCCAGATGCACGCTTCGTGAGTGCACACTCCCGAGCACGGGGAGGCAGGATGAGCCCTATGCGCGATACCCCCTACCTCGCGGTCGACGAGCGCGTGCTCGAGGCGAACCTCGCGGCGATGGCCGCTCACGCCGCCGAGCGAGGCCTCGCGCTGCGTCCGCACGCGAAGACGCACAAGTCGCCAGAGATCGCTCGTCGGCAACTCGCTCACGGTGCCGTAGGGCTCACCCTCGCGACTGTCGGTGAAGCCGAGGTCTTCGCCGATGCCGGGTTCGATGACCTCTTCATTGCGTACCCGATCTGGGCGGAGGGCCCCCGCGCCGAGCGGCTGCGAACGCTCGCCTCGCGCGTGAGACTGCGAGTGGGCGCCGACTCTCGCGTCGCTGTCGGGATGCTCGCGCGGGCGATGGCGAGCGGCGAGCATCCCGTTCCGCTCGCGATCGCGGTGGAGATCGACAGCGGGCACCACCGCAGCGGCGTCGAACCCGCGCGCGCGAGAGAGGTCGCCGCGGCGGCTCTCGATGTGGGTCTCGCCGTCGATGGCGTCTTCACGTTTCCCGGCCACTCCTACGCTCCCGGTGCCCGCGAGCAGGGTGCCGCCGCCGAAGCAGCCGCTCTCGAGGTCGCGCGCGATTCGCTGCTGGCCGCGGGCATTCCATGCCCCGTCGTCAGCGGAGGTTCGACCCCGAGCGCCGCGGCCGCCTCGGGGCGCTCGCGCGGGGGAGTGCTCACGGAACTGCGGCCCGGCGTCTATCCGTTCAACGATGCGCAGCAGTGGGAGCTCGGCACGGTCGACGCAGACAGCATCGCGCTCACCGCTGTGGCCACAGTCGTCAGTGTGCGCGACAAGAATGTCGTCGTCGATGCGGGGAGCAAGGTGCTCGGCGCCGACCGTCAGTCTTGGGCGAGCGGATTCGGTCGGCTACCTCTGGTGCCCGAGGCGCGCGTCGTCGCACTGTCGGAGCACCACGCGACCATCGACTGGCCTGCGGCCGTGCAGCTGCCAGCACTGGGTTCGCGGTTGACGCTCGCCCCGAACCACGTCTGCAACGCGGTGAACCTCGCCGATGAGCTCATTGTCGAGCGCGAGGGTGCCGAGGTGGACCTCTGGAGTGTCGCCGCTCGCGGCCGCAATACCTGACCTACATCGGCGCGCGGCGCGCCCGCACTCCGCAGTAGACGCCGTAGGCGATGAGACCGAGCGCGACGAGAATGAGCAGCACAACACCGAAGGGGAGCTCGGTCACCGAGCGCAGTGCCTCATCGAGTCCTCCCGCCGTCGAAGGGTCAACCGTCACGGCGGTGACGACGAGCAGCACACCGAGGGCGCCGAGCGAGACGCCTTTCGCGATATAGCCGACCGTGCCGAGCACGACGATGGCGTCTTTGCTCGAGCCTGTGCCTTCGGCGATGTCGTCGAGAAACGTGCGACGGGCACCCTTGGTGACGAAATAGGCCCCGATGCCGAGCACGACGACGCCGCTCGCGATGAGAAGACCGATACCGATCGGTGATTGCACGAGGAACGCGCTGAACGCGCGCACATCGGAATCGGTGTCGACGTCTCCGCCGAGGCCAATGGTCACGGCAGACACGGCCAGCGCACCGTAGGCGACCGCCTTCGCCAGCAGCAGAAGACCATGCTTCACCTCACCCTTGAGAAAGTGATCGAGCACGGCTTCGGCGACGAGCCACAGTGTCAGAGCGGCGAGTCCTGCCGCGAGCACCCAGACGAGCACGAGTCCACCCGGGGTCTGAGCGACCGCACGCAGCGCTCCGCCCGGATCGGCGTCATCGACGCCCGCACCGAGAGCGACAGCGATGGCGAGCACGCCGATGAGCACGTGCAGCAGGCCGTTGACGGCGAACCCCGCTCGAGCGGCCCTCTCGAACCACGGGCTCTCGTGCACGGCGTCGGCAAACGCCACCGCTCGCTGTGCGGTCGTTTTCGCCGTCTTCTTCGTCGCACCGGTCATGTGATCAGCCGTGACTGCGCGCGGCCGCGACATCGAAGAAGCGCCGGAAGACGTCGCGGCCGACGCTCGCGACGACGTCGGCGTCGTCGGGGTCGAGCGGGGCATCCCGAGGGAAGTCGTCGCGCAGCGTCGCCACTTCAGCACCGCCCATCTCGAGATGGAACTGCACACCGTAGGCGTTGGTGCCGAGTCGGAAGGCTTGCTGCTCGTACCGGTCATTGCGCGCGAGGTGCACGGCGCCGGGTGGCAGCGAGTAGGTGTCTTGGTGCCAGTGCAGCACGGGCATGGGTGAGCCTGCGGCCCCCAGCACGGCGTCGTCGAGCCCTGCAGCGGTGAGCTCAACGCTGCCGATGCCGTCTTCGCTGCCGTCGCCGTCGAGAAGGTGGCCACCGGCGGCGATCGCGAGCAGTTGAGCGCCGAGACAGACACCCAGCACGGGCACCTGGCGTTCGACGGCGGCGGCGAGGAGGGCTCGCTCAGCGGCGAGTTGCGGGTGCTCGCGATCGTCCATGGCTCCCATCGCGCCGCCCAACACGATGATGCCGTCATAGGCATCGAGTGCGTCCACACTGGGCACGGGCTCGCCTTGATCAGTGCGGATGATGCGCAGTTCGATCCCTCGCTCGGCCGCAACGGCGCCGATGCCGGCCGGCCCCTCGAACCACATGTGCTGCATCACGAGCCAGGTCATGCTGCGAGTGTACGTGCGGCCGACTGCGTGCCGACCCTCACCGGAAGTCACGGCTGGGCATCGCCATGCGCAAGGGCAACTGCTCGACCCGGTCGGCCACGATGTTGACGACGCCCTCGACCGAGCGCTCGAGCACACCGCGCACGATGAGCGCGCGGGCCTCACGCACGGTGCGTCGATAGCGGCTCCACAACCCGACTGAGCAGATGACGTTGACGAGACCGGTTTCGTCTTCGAGGTTGATGAAGGTGATGCCGCTCGCTGTGGCCGGCCGTTGACGGTGCGTCACGACGCCCGCCACTTCGACCCGGCGCCCCGACTCTGCCGAGCGGAGCGCTCGAGCGCTCAGCACACCGCGTTCTGTGAGGAGGGGTCGCACGAAGCGCACGGGATGCTCTCCCGGAGCCACGCCCGTCGACACCAGATCGGCGACCATGCGCTCGTGGGGGTCGAGTTCGGTGAAGAGCGGGGGCTGCACCGCCACCACGGTGCCGCGCAGCTGATCGGGGCGCACCTGCGCCGCTGAACCCGCCGCCCACAGCGCTTCGCGGCGCGACAACCCGAGCACCTCGAACGCGCCCGCCGTCGCGAGCGCTTCGAGTTGCGGCGCGGTGAGACCCGTGCGATAGGCGAGTTCGGTGAGGTCGCGGTAGGGCCCGCCCCGCTCGCGCTCGGCGATGATGCGCTCGGCGGTGTCGCGGCCCACGCCCTTCACATCGGCGAGACCGAGTCGCACGGCAAGGTCGCCGTCGCGCCGGTGCCGAGCGCAATCGTCGAGGTCGCCGAGTGTGCCGCTCGGGTCGAACTCGGGCACGGGTGGCTGCTGGCGGTGCGTGCACGACGCCTGACCGGTGGGCGGCGCGCGCCGAGCATCCACGGGAATCGGCTCGAAGGGGGAGTCGACGACGAGGTCGACGCGTTCGAGACCGGCATCGAGACCGGAACGCAGGATGCACGGCGTGCGCACCTCGACGCCGTGCCGCTCAGCATCGGCGGTGAGGGTCGCGGGGGAGTAGAAGCCCATGGGTTGCGCGCGCAGGAGCGAGACGAGAAAAACGCCGGGGTAGTGCAGCTTGAGGTACGAACTCGCGTAGACGAGCAGCCCGAAGCTGATCGAGTGGCTCTCGGCGAAGCCGAAGTTGGCGAAGGCTTGAATGCGACCGTAGATCTCATCGGCGAGCTGACCGGTGATGCCGTTCGACGCCATGCCCGCGTAGAGGGTCTCGCGCAGCGACTCGATGCGCTCGAGACCGCGCTTGCTGCCCATGGCGCGACGCAGCAGGTCAGCGTCATCGCCCGTGCAGCCGCCCACCGCCATGGCGATCTGCATGAGCTGCTCTTGGAAGATGGGCACCCCGAGGGTGCGCTCGAGGGGTTCGACGAGCTTGGGATGGTCGTAGGTGATGGGCTCGTGGCCGAGCTTGCGGCGCACGAAGGGGTGCACGGCTCCGCCCTGAATCGGTCCGGGGCGCACGAGCGCGATCTGCACGACGAGGTCGTAGAACTTGC
>SXMH01000215.1 GCA_005777405.1 Actinomycetota bacterium | reverse complement strand
GGCTGCGCGAACGACTTGAAGCCCTTGAGCGTCAGGGACTTCAGGTGCACGAGCGACCCCCTTCTCGGCTCGACGACAGTTGCTTCCGCCCTACCGTAGCGGGTCGCGGGCCGCTAGTCTGGCGGGCTGCCCTCGGCAGCATCGAGGAGGTTCATGATGACAACACTGCAGATCACCGACGTGATGATTCCCGACCGGCTGGGCACGCCTGAGGCGGCCGACTTCGAGGCGGCCATCGCCGTGCGCACGGCCGTCAATGCCCACGACTCGGGCACGAACGACGAGGCCCGTCCGCCTGAAGAGATGCTGCCGACCTGGCGCAAGCAAGAGCACGAGCCGAAGCGCATGGTGCTCGCCCGCGAGGGTGAGACCGTGCTCGGTCGCGGGGTCATCGAATATCGACTCGGCGACGCCGTCGACACCACGTGGTTGCACGTCGAGGTGCTGCCCGAGCATCGAGGGCGCGGAGTGGGTCGCGCTCTGGCCGAGTGGCTGCTCGACATCGCCACAGCCGATGGCAAGTCGAAAGCGATCGTCTATGCGCCGTCGTGGCGGGTCGGCGGCGCGCGACTGGATGCTCCCACCGGCTTCGGCGATGTGCCAGCCGATACCGCCGAGACCCGACTGCTGCTCTCGCTGGGGTTTCGGCTCGAGCAGGTCGAGCGCGGCAGCAGGCTTCCCTTGCCGCTCGATCGCGCCGTGCTCGAACGCGTGCGCGATGACGCCGCGCAGGCGGCGGGACCCGACTACCGCGTGCACCGCTGGGGCGACCACACCCCCGAGCAGTGGCAGGAAGACCTCGCCCACTTGCTCACTCGCATGAGTACCGACGCCCCGAGCGCCGGCCTCGACGAAGGCGAAGACCCGTGGACGGTCGAACGCTTACTCGAGGACGAGCAGCTCGAAGCGGAGGGCCCGCGCACGGGCTTCACCGCCGCCGTCGAGCACGTGCCGAGCGGCAGGCTCGTCGCTTTCACGACGCTCTATGCTCCGGCGGAACTCGACCGGCCTGCCGATCAGGAAGACACGATCGTGCTGCGCGAGCACCGTGGGCACCGACTGGGCATGCTCGTGAAGGCGGAGAACCTGCTCGCCCTCGACGAGCTGCGGCCGGGGCATCCCGCGGTCGTCACCTACAACGCCGAAGAGAACCGGCACATGCTCTCGGTCAACGAGGCCCTCGGGTTCGCGCCGTTCGTCTATGAGGGGGCGTGGCGCAAAGATCTGGAGCCCTTGCGCTAGCCGACACGAAACTCGGTCGTCCAGTTGCCACCGGGGCCGTAGTACGTGGTGCCCTGATAGGTGACAGCGAGCCGGTAAACCACGAGGTACGAGGGCGCGTAGGCCCCGACTCGACCCGGGGTGGGGATGACGTGGTTGGTGACGGTGCACGAGAAGGGCGCCGCAGAGCTACCGGAGGTGACGCACGGCGTCGACACCCACGACCCGAATGACCCCGTGTCTCCGTTGCGAACGTTGACCTGCACGTCGACGATCGCCCCCGCGGGTGAAATGCCCGAGCCGGTGAAGGTGCTCTGCCAATCATTCGCACCCGGGGTTCTCGACACCGAGCCGGCGAAGACCGGCGGCGCCGACGGACTCGGTGTCGCAGACGGTGATGGCGAGCTGCTCGGTGGGGTCGACGGAGTCGCGGACGGGGTCGGTGCCGTCGGCCCTGTCGTCGACGGGGTCGGTGTGGGCGTGGGCGTCTCGCTCGGCTCAGGCGTCGGAGTCGCCTCGGGTTCGGAAGGAGTCGGCGTGAGCGTCGATTCAGCCGCACCGACCACCGTGACCGTCACCGATGACAGCGCACTGTCGCTCGAACCCAGCAAGGGTTGCAGCACGTAGGTGCCCGGCTCGAAGTTCCAGGTGAACTCCCCCATCCACGCGGCGCGACCGGGTGCGTCGATGACGCGTTCAAGCGTGTCATCTCCCGGCGCCCCCACTTGCTGGCCATCGCGCGTGATGAGAAGGCGCACGAGCGGTGCGCTGTCGCGAAGATGCAGACGGATGCTGTGCTCTCCTTCCTCGAGCACCGAGCCATCGAGCGGCTGATCGAACCAGAGCCGAGCGGCAGGAGTCGGCGCGGGCATGATGATCGCCGCACCGAGCGCAATCGCCCCCACGGCGGCGACACCGAGGGCGACACGAGACAGCACCGCAGCGGCGATCACGGGGTGTCCGTCAATCCGTACTGGGGGTAGAAGTAGGCCACTCCGCGAGCGTCGTTCGTGAACGCTGTCAGCCCTGGCTCGAATCGAGCGCGCAAGAAGGTCACCGTGTCGCCGAAGCACGGCGAATCGACCTGCACCGTGAGATACGGAGCACCGGCGGCGGCCTGACTGATCGATCGCACGAGCGACGAGGGTGGACCCGAAGCGAAGTCCCAATCGGGCAGAACGGGCAGCGCGACCGTGCCGCTCCACGTCGACGTGATGCCCGCCACTTGCTCATAACTTGCCGCCCTGCGCACCACTGCTGCACCGATGGCAGGTGCAAGTTCGAAGGCGCGACCGTTCATGACGAGGGTGGTGTTCGCCGTGATCGGACACGACGTGCCATTCGCCAGCGTTCCGGGCACGCCGCCGGAGACGACGATCGTGGGTTGAGCATCCCCCACCGGGCGATACACGAGGCCCGGAATGTAGCCCACGCGGTAGGCGCTCGAGATCAGCTTGCCCTGTTCCGTCTCGAGGCCGCGGCGAACCGTCGAGTAGAGCACGCTCGCGAAGGCTTCGCACGCCGACAGCGAGCCGTCGGCAGCCGTCGCGCTGCCGAGGGTCGCCTCGACGTCGGGATCGCCGTACAACTCGGCCGCGGCGGTGAGCTGCTCGGCAGCACTGGAGGGCACTGTGAAGGTGTCGCAGTCGAGACCCGCTTGCGAGAGGGCGTATTCCATCGCCGCGACAAGCAAAGCCTTCATGTTGCCTGAGGCGACGGCGGCAACGTTCTCATGCATCGGCAACTGGGGCGGCAGTCCCGTGGCGTAGGTGAAGGCCACCGCCACCGCCATATTCGTCACCGAGTCGCAGGCTTGCTTCGCGCTCGCGGAGGCGGCTCCGGCGGCGAGACACACCGGATTGAGGGTGTCGAGCACCTCGATCGCGGTCGCGTAGATCTCGTTGTAGATACCCGCGACCGTGTCCCACAACTCCGTGAGCGCCTCGTAGACGCCGGGAGATACCGTGCTCACCAGGCCTGCTCCGAGCCCGATCGATGCGCCCACGAGTGCTCCGGCCGGTCCTCCCACCAGAAACCCGACGAACGCCCCCATGAGCGTGGTCTGCAGAACGCACACGAAGCCGCACTTGGGCTTGGATTTCTGTTCGGCGTCGTAGATGCCCAGCTCTGCGCTGGAGCGGAAGTCAGTGCGGGCCTCTTCGCAGTAGATCCACGCGTCAGTGGGGTACGCGGCGCGCGCAAGGCCGAGATCACTGCGTGCGAGGTTGCCGGTCGAGACCACGGCGTCTCCCGGCTCAGGAGCACCCGCGTAGATGACGCCCGTCGCTGTCTTCGCCGTCGGCCCCGACCAGGGTTCGGCGAGCCAGACCTCGGCGGCGGGATAGCTCTGAATATCGAAGCACGCACCGCGGTACGCCTGATCGGTCGCCGTCTGCGCGATGCCGGGTCGGAACTCAACCGCAGGGTCGACGAGCTGCGGAGCCGTCTCGTCTGTCCACGGCTCGGTCTGCGTCATGTCGATGGCGATCGATCGCGACGCGTAACCCTCACTGCCGCCGCTGACGCTGCCCACGGCGAGCGCTCGAATCGAGAGGTCGGTGATGAGTCCGTCGTTTGCCGCGAGCCTGGCGGCCGCGAGCGAGGCGGCGACTGCATCGTCGAGCACGAGCGACTCGACGTCGTCGAGATTGTCAGAGGCCTTGAGAGAGCGCCATTGCCAGGGATGCACGACCGCTGTTCCGACGGAACCCTCGGCCGTCGGAGACAGGCTCACGGGGATGGATCGCAGCACACCGGCGGTGGGCACCCCCGTTGAGGCGCTGCTGATGCGCGCCATCGACACCTGGATGAGCGCCGAGCGCAAGGAGGAATCGCCGCTCTCGACCGTGAGCGTCACGGGCGCATCGACCGAGAGGTTCACCACTTGTTCCGCCAGCGGATCGACCGGCACGCTGAGGAAGGCTCCCGCGCTCGACACCTCGGGGAGCGAGGCGGTCAGGGTGAGCGAACGTGCTGGCACCAGCGCGCCCGGGTGCGTCGCTCCGACGGGTTGGCAGGGTCCGCCCGATGCGGTGGAACCAGCGGTCGAGGGCGGTTGGATGCTTGCCCGGCAGAACAGCCCCGAACCGACCTGCACGGCCTCGGCGCCAGCGCGGTGCCAGAGTTCGAGATCGACTTGATCAGAGAGTTCGACTGACAGGAACGAGCGCAGATCTGCGGCAACGCTCGACGGCAGATACTGCCCCTCGGCGGACGGCACTCGCTGCCAAGGCCCTCGATCGATTGACACGTAGAGGTAGGGGTCAGGCACGTCGATGGCCGACGACAGTGCACCGTTGACGATGATCGCGTCACCCGTCCAACCGAGGTCGGCACAGCCGTCGGGCACTGTCACCGAAATCGGCACCGAGGGGCCGTTGAGCCCGCTCACGTCGTCGGTGACTCTCGGCAGAAACGCGACGAGCGAGAGAAGCCCGATCGGGAGGCCACTGAGCCGGGTCGGCACGCCATCGCGCACTTCGCCGACCTTGCGCAGTTCGGGGCCGGAGTAGATCCAGAACTCTTCGGACGGATCATTCGCCGTCACGATCACATCGCAGCCGTCAACGGTGGCCGAGATGCGCTCGAGCCATGAACTGGTCGGAAGCGTGTAGCGAGAGGGATCATCGGCGATAGCGCGCGAGGCCACGGGTGCCATGACCACAGTGCCGCTGTCGAGCACCTCGTCGACCGACTCGACCCGCGACATCGGCAACAGCTGCTCGGGGGTGAGGGCCAAGCGACCAGCGATCGTGGCAAGTGTGTCGCCCGGGCTTGAGCGCAATCGCGACACGGGGGCGGGCGCATCCATCGTCGCCGTCACGCGAGAGTCGAGACCGAGGTCGCCGGGAAGGTCGAGCACCGACGTCGGCAAGAGAGCGGAGTGTGCCACAGCGCCGTCGGTGGTGACGGCGCGCGCGAGCAGCGGACGGTCACCCGCGATGGTGGGCACGTGATCGAGCTCTAGCGACAGCGTCGTCGCGCCGTCGTGGTGCTCGGTCGGCGGCAGGTCGGTGATCGAGAGCACCAGTCGATCGGCGTCCCACAGTTCGACCAGGTCGATGGGAGCAGAGGATCGGCCGGTCACCGCGAC
The DNA here is from genome assembly GCA_005777405.1 of Actinomycetota bacterium. Classification (GTDB taxonomy): domain Bacteria; phylum Actinomycetota; class Actinomycetes; order Actinomycetales; family Microbacteriaceae; genus Microcella. The sequence continues at coordinate 5,572 of SXMH01000215.1, read as the reverse complement.
GGTGATCGTGCCGCCGCGCTCGACGGCGGGCGACGATCGCGCCGTCAGACTCAAGGGAAAGGCGCTGGGCGCGCGATCAGCGCGCTGACCGCCGCCGCCAAACGGAGGGGCGAACTTCGACACCGCGACGACGCCCGCTGCGGCCACCAGACTCACAGCGACCACCGCGGCGGTCACGGCCAACCACGGCCGCTCGAGCACGGGTCGCCGAGGCTCCGTCGTCATCGATTACTCGGTGAGGGCGAATTGCACGCAGATGCGACCGATCACTGTCGTCGTCGTGTCGACGGTCATCTCGATGTCGAAGAAGCCCGCGTACGGTCCGCCGTCGATCCCCGCGACTGCTTCGGGTCCGGTGAAGCTGAAAATACCGCCCTCCTCGTCGAAGAAGAAGGAACCGGTGGAAGGGGCGACGTCGCCGTCTGACGTGATGTAGCTCGAGGTCCAGCCGTACGTCGGGTAGGCCGATTCGTCGTGCGCTGAGTACGTGAAAGAGATCGTGTCTCCGGCCTCGAGCGGATACACCTCGAGGGCAGGCTCGACGGTCAGCGCCGGGTCGAGAAAGAGGTCGTACCCCGCCGTCGTCGCGGCCGAGCAGTCGAGCGCGCTGCTCGATTCGCCCTCGGCGCCAGCCTCGTCGACCGGGGCCCCCTCGCTCGAGCCTGTGTCGGAAGCGGCGGGAGCCGCGCATCCCGTCAGGAGAAGCGCGGTCAGCGCAACAAGGGGCAGCAGGGCAACGGTGGGGTGTACGCGCATAGCGCGATCTTGCGCCCACCGGGCGGCGCGCGATAGTGGGGTTGCGGCTTATTCAGCGCTGGCAGCTCAGCGCACGCGCTGGCACCGCGGGCAGAAGTGCGAGCCGCGGTTCATGAACTGCTCGCGCACGATCGGGCGACCGCAGCGCGGGCACGGCTTGCCCTGCTGGCCGTAGGCACGCAGCGAGTGACTGAAGTAGCCGCTGGCTCCGTTGACGTTCACGTACTGCGCGTCGAAGCTCGTGCCGCCCTCCTCGAGCGCGCGGCCCAGCACGAGGCGCACTTCTGCGAGCAGTTCGCGAGCTTTGCGCCCCGACAGCGACTCGAGCGGCTGCTCGTGGTGCACGCGCGCCGCCCACAGCGCCTCGTCGGCGGAGATGTTGCCGATGCCGCTCACGAGAGTCTGATCGAGCAGCGCGCGCTTGACGGTCGTGCGGCGGCTCAACAGTCGGCGCACGAACGCGGCGTCGTCAAAGACAGGGTCGAGAGGGTCGCGCGCAATGTGCGCGACCTGGCTCGGGATGCTCGCGAGCGGCAGCCCGTATCCTGCCGACGCCCCGTCGGGCGTCGGCAGCAGCTCGTCCACCGCGAGCGAGCCAAAGATGCGCTGATCGACGAAGTCAACCCGCAGTGCGCCGTGCTCAGGATGCAACAGTCCCAGTTGCACGCGCGTCAGTGCGGCGGTGGGCGCTTCGGGGGCGCGCAGCAGCAACTGGCCGCTCATGCCGAGGTGGCCGACGATCGCGGCGCGCGGCTCGTCGTTGTCGCGAGAAGGCGAGAGCGGCATCCACAAGAACTTTCCGCGGCGCACGGCGCCAAGCAGGCGAGCGTCGACCAGCCGGTCGATGAAGTCTTCTGCCGGTCCGCTGTGGCGCTTGAGCGAGCGCTCGTCGTGCACGACCACGCTCGTGATGCGGGCGCCCGTGACGGCGGGTTCGAGGCCGTGTCGCACGACCTCGACTTCGGGCAGCTCAGGCATCAGCGCAGTTCGACACTGAACGGTGGTTTCGCGGTGTCACCGGCGGTCGAGCAGTACGGTGCACGCGTCGAGAGCAGCGGCCATCTCGGCCTGCTTCTTGCTCGTTCCTTCACCGCTGGCGATCGCTTCGCCCGCGAGCACGACGGTCGCGGTGAAGACTTTCGAGTGATCAGGGCCCACTTCGCTGAGCTCGTAAACCGGGAGCCCGAGTCCGCGCTGTGCAGCGATCTCTTGCAGTGATGTCTTCGGGTCCATGGCGGTGCCGAACCGACGAGGGTCGGCAAGCAGCGGCTGCAACAGACGCAGCACGAGTGCGGTGGCCGTCTCTCCGCCCTGATCGAGGTAGACGGCGCCGATGAGCGCTTCGGTCGTGTCGGCGAGAATGGACGACTTTTCGCGACCGCCGGTGAGCTCTTCTCCCTTGCCGAGCTTGAGGTGCACCCCGATGCCCACCGTGCGGGCGACTTCGGCGAGCGCGACCGCCGACACCAAGGAGGCACGCCGCTTAGCGAGGTCACCTTCGCTGAGGTCGGGAAAGGTCGAGTACAGCATGACCGTCACGGCCTGCCCGAGAATGGCGTCGCCCAAGAACTCGAGTCGTTCGTTGGTGGCGACGCCGCCGTTCTCGTACGCCCACGAGCGATGCGTCAACGCGAGGTCGAGCAAGTCGGGGTCGAGTTCGACCCCGAGTGTGTCGAGCAACCCGGCGCGGTCGACAACGACACCCCGGTCGGTCGACTCTCGACCGGATGCGGTGACTGCTCGCGACGAGGTCATCGGCTGACGAGCCGAGAACTCAGACGTCGGCGACCTTGCGGCCCTTGTACTCCATGTACAGGGGCGTGCCGGCCGAGTCTTCGACAACCTTCGCGCGGTGAGGAAGGCTGTAGACGACCTTGCCGTTCTCGATGGTCTTGACCAGGGTGGGAACCTCAGCCTTCCACTGCGAGCGGCGGGCGTGGGTGTTGGCGCGCGACTTCTTCCGCTTGGGAACAGCCATGGTGGTTCTCTCTTTCGTTCATCCCGGCACCCGAGGGCACCGGTTCGGTCGTGTCGCCGGCGCTAGGCCGGGTGGTTGTCGTCGTCGTGCGCTGCCTGGAAACCTTCGAGCGCTGCCCAACGCGGATCGACGACCGCGCTCGGCTCGCGCGGCCCCACGTCGGCGAGGCGCTCACCGGTCTCGGGGTCGAGACCAGGGCAGCCTTCTCGGCACACGGGCTGGAACGGCAGCGACAGCACCACCGCATCACGCACCACCGGTTCACAATCCACGTGATCATCGTGAACCGTGTGGTCGAAAGCTTCATCAGGAGAATACGCGAAAAGCTCCTGGAATGTCACCTCGACGGCGTGCTCGATGGGGTCGAGGCAGCGCACGCACTCGCCGTGAGCAACTGTCTGAATGTCGCCCGAGACGAGAACGCCCTCGTGCAGTCCTTCAAGCCGCAGCTCGAGATCGAGCTTTTCACCCTCACGCACGATGACGGCGCCGGCCCCGAGCTGCTCGGGTACGGCGAACGACAGCGAGCGCTCGCGCATCTCGCCGGGGCGATGCACGAGGTCGCGAACGTTCACGCGATAGGGGTTGGCGGCAGCAGGCATAACGCTCGATTCTACCCGCACAGACGCCGTGCGAGAACCGGGCACCTGCCGCGCGAGTTCCGCTCGTACAGCAGGCGCCCGAGGCGGCTCAGCCGGAGACGGCCGCGAATGCCTCGTCGTAGGCCTGCAGCGCCGTTGCGACCTCTTGCGGGGTCACGATGCACGGCGGCACCACGTGAATGCGGTTGTCTGCCGCGAACGGCAGCACCTTGCGCGCCATGAGCTCGCTCTTGATGCGCCCGATGACATCGGCGCCGACCGGCGTGCGCGATGCTCGGTCGGTCACGAGGTCGAGAGCCCAGAAGACACCCACACCGCGCACGTCGCCGATCATCGCGTGCTTCTCGGCCAGTGCCCGCAGGCCCGGACCCAAGTGCTGCTCGCCGATCATCTTCGCGTTCTCGACGATTCCCTCGTCGGTCATCGCGTCAATGGCGGCGATGATCGACGCCATCGCAAGAGGATGCCCGCTGTAGGTGAGTCCGCCCGGAAAGACGCGCTCATCGAACTGCTCAGCGAGCGCCGGGGTCATGATCATGCCGCCCGCGGGCACATAGCCCGAGTTCACGCCCTTGGCGAAGGTGATGAGGTCGGGAGTCACGCCGCTCGGGTTGATGTCGGCACCCTGCCACGCGAACCACTCGCCCGTGCGGCCGAACCCGGCCATGACTTCGTCGGCGATCCAGAGAATGCCGTAGCGGTCGCACAGCTCGCGCAGGCCTTCGAGGTAGCCCGGAGGAGGAGTGAGCACTCCCGCAGTGCCGGGGATCGTCTCGAGCAGAATCGCGGCGATCGTGTTCGCGCCCTGCGACTGGATGACGCGCTCGAGGTGGTGCAGAGCACGCTCGGTCTCTTGCTCAGCCGAGTCAGACCAGAACTCACTGCGGTAGGCGAAAGGCCCGAAGAAGTGGGCGTGCCCGCGCGAGTACTGGTTGGGCATCCGCCGCCAGTCGCCTGTGGCGACGATTGCAGCGCCGGTGTTGCCGTGGTAGCTGCGGTAGGTGCTGAGCACCGTGTCGCGACCCGTGACGAGGCGGGCCATGCGAATGGCGTTCTCGTTGGCGTCGGCTCCACCGTTGGTGAAGAAAACCTTGCTGAAGGCCTTGCCCGCCTTCTCGATGATGCGCCTCGCGGCCTCACCCCGGGCGAGGTTGGCGGTCGCGGGAGCGATCGTGGCGAGTTCAGCAGCCTGACGCTGAATGGCCTCGACCACCTTGGGGTGCGAGTGCCCGATGTTGGTGTTGACGAGTTGACTCGAGAAGTCGAGGTAGCGCTCGCCGTCGTAGGTGTAGACGTCGCAGCCCGACGCGGTGGCCGCGACGAAAGGCTTGAGAGCACCCTGAGCGCTCCACGAGTGGAAGACGTACTCGCGGTCGAGGTCGTAGGCGCGCACGCCATCGGCCGGGTCGAGCGCGGTGGTGTCGACAGCAGAGAGGGAGTGTGACCGGTTCTCGGTCATGACTATCAGTCCTTGAGTAGAAGGAACGGGAATAACGCCATTATCGTCCCTCGCCACCCCAGTGCTCGTCGCGCAGAAGTGCAGGAATGCGCTCGCGGAACGGAAAGAAGCCGCGGGTCGCGTGCGGCCAGGCGCGAGCATCCCACGGCCGCAGGATGCGCGAGACCGCGATGTCCTCGGCGGCGAGGCCGCGCTCGAGATTGTCGAGGCGGTCGCGCACCGGCCCGACGGGCGCGTAGGGGGTCACGAGCGCCGTCGCGTCGTGCGCGCGTAGCCACGGCAGAATCGCGGATGCCGTGAGCCCGTCGAGCGCGCTGGCCTCGACTCCGTAGTGCGCGCCGGCACGGGCGCGGCCGTCGGCGAGCGCCTGTGCCGTGAAGGCCGCCACGAGTTTCGGGGTTGGACCAGCGAGGGTCGACCGCCCCTCCCCCGCGGTCGGGCTCGCGACCGCGACGACCTCCGCACCGGCCGCGCTCAGCATCGGCTCGACGCTCTCGGCGTGCAGGTCGTCCTCGTGCAGCAGCAGGGCCACGCGGCCGCTCGGCGGCGGCTCGGGCCGCGGTGCCTGAACGGGCGCTGGAATCGGCGCGTCATCCTCACCGGCCGGCGCGCTCGTGGCCAGACCTCGCGGCGCAAACCGGCCCTCGGTCGCGAACTCGATGTTCTGCGTCGTCGCGAGATAGGTCTTGCCGACGGTCTGCAGACCCGCGACCCATCGCCAACTCAGGGTGTTGGAGGCCGGATCACCATCGAGCAGGTGGCGCAAGAAGAAGTCGG
>SXMH01000214.1 GCA_005777405.1 Actinomycetota bacterium | reverse complement strand
GAGGCGGGCCGCATCGTCGAGCAGGGCACCCATGAACAACTGCTCGCGGCCGCCGGCGCCTACGCCCGACTCTACGAGGCGCAGTACGCCTCGCCCGTGGGAGAGGCGTAGGTCAACACAGTGCCTCGCCCTCGGGCGAGGCGTAAGTCAGTTCGGTGCCTCGCCCTCGGGCGAGGCGTGAGTCAGTTCGGTGCCTCGCCCGAGGGTGATCCTCACTACTAGAGCAGGTTCGGAATCTTCTGCTCTTCGGCCGTATTCGCCCGACGGAACCAGAAAGTCACGACCGTCGACACGATGACGATGAAGAGCGAGTAGAGCGCCGGCACGATGAGAATGAGGCCGATGTCGGGGCTTCCGCTGAAGGTGAGCAGCACGATGGCGATCGCGAGCGGACCGTTCTGGATGCCCGTCTCGAGCCCGATGGTGCGCGCGTTCATCGGGTGCAGCCTGATGGCTCGCGCGATGCCGTAAGCGATGGCGATGCCGAAGAGTCCGAGCCCGATCGCCACGAGGTAGGTCTGCCACGGGGTCGAGGTGAGCAGCGCCCAGTTGCGCGGCACCCACGTCGCCATGAGGAAGACGATGAAGAACAGCCCGAAGAACCCGCCCAAGAGCTCCATGACGGCGCCGACGTTGGCACTGTACTTGCGCAAGATCATGCCCGCCACGACGGGAATGAGCAGCGTCGCGAGCGTGACGACGATGTTGAGCACCGGAATTTGCAGCTCGGAGTCGGCGTCGAAGATGAGCCCGCCGTAGAGCGCGAGCAGCAGCGGCGTCATGAGAATCGCCCACAGGGTGGAGTTCGTCGTCATGATGACACTGAGCGCGAGGTTGCCTTTCGAGAAGTAGGTGAAGATGTTCGACGTCGTCCCAGCCGGCACGCATCCCATGAGCAGCGCGCCGATGGCGACGGGGAGGGCGTACTCCCTCGGCAGCGTGAACAGCACGGTGACGACGAGCACGTAGGCGAGCAGCGGCATGATGCCGAACTGCGTCACGAAGCCGATGATGAGCCCCCAGGGACGGCGGATGGCCAAGCGGAAGTCGCGCGGCGTGAGCCCTGCCCCGAGGCCGAACATGATGACGAAGACGAGGCCGACGAGCAGGGTCTGCTCGAAGGGCGTGACGACATCTTGCTCATTGACGACGGTCTGCGTCGCGATGATGAGTGGTGCGGCGATCATGACAGCTCCCGTCCTTGAGTCTCGATGGTGGCGGTGGCCGAGGTCACTGCCTCGGCCCGCAGTTCGCGGCGCAGGATCTTGCCGATGGGGCTCTTCGGCAGTTCGTCGACGAAGCGCACCGATTTCGGCACCTTGTAGGCGGCGAGGCCTTCGCGGCAGTGCGCGATGATCTGCTCGGCCGTGGGCTTCGGGTCGATCGGCACGACGTAGGCGCGCACTGCTTCACCGGTCTTGTCGTCGGGCAGGCCCACAACGCCCACTTCGAGCACACCGGGCAGAGCGGCGATGTGCTCTTCGACCTCGTTGGGGTACACGTTGAACCCGCTGACGAGCACCATGTCTTTCTTGCGATCGACGATCGTGAAGTAGCCGTCGGCGTCTCGTTCGGCGATGTCGCCGGTGTGGAACCAGCCGTCGATGATCGCCTCGGCAGTATCGTCGGCGCGCTGCCAGTAGCCCGCCATGATCTGCGGCCCGCGCGCAACGAGTTCGCCGGCCTCGCCCACGGCCGCCTCGGCTCCGCTTTCGGTGAGGCAGCGCACGTCGGTCGAGGGCACGGGAATGCCGATGGTGCCATCTTTGACGAGACCGCCGAGGGGGTTGAACGTGAGCACGGGCGAGGTCTCGGTGAGTCCGTAGCCTTCGACGATGGGCGTGCCCGTCACGTCGCGCCAACGCTCGGCAACCGACTGGTGCAGCGCCATGCCGCCTGCTGCTGATCCGACGAGGTGCTTCGGCGGGCTCTCGACGAACCAGCGCTCGTTGAGCAGTGCGTTGAAGAGGGTGTTGACGCCCGTCGTCCACGTGATGCGGTAGTTCTCGAACGCGCGCTTGAGGTTGCTCGGCGGCCGCGGCGAGGGCACCAGGATGTTGCGGGCGCCCATGTGCAAAAAGCCGATGAGGTTCACCGTGAAAGCGAAGATGTGGTACAGCGGTAGCGCCGTCAAGACCACTTCCTGACCCGGGCGGATGTGCCCGCCGAGCATCTGCAGCATCTGCAGGGTGTTTGACACGAGGTTGCCGTGCGTGAGCATGGCGCCTTTCGAGACGCCAGTCGTGCCGCCGGTGTATTGCAGGGCCGCAAGGGTGTCGGGCCCGACGCCATCGAGGTAGCCGCTCGACCGTCCGGCCGAGGCGCGCCCGCGATCAAGTGCCTCGGTGAACGACGTGTGCTCGACCTCGATCGTCGGAAGCGTGCGGTTCCACCACTTCTGCACGAGGCGGATGATGCCCGCGATGACGGGCGGAAAGAATTCGGCGATGCGCACGGTGACGACAGTCGAGATGCCGGTTGCCTTCACGACCTCGGGCAGTCGGTCGGCGAACATGTCGATGATGACGAGCACTTCAGCACCGGAGTCGGTGAACTGGTGAATCATCTCGCGAGCGGTGTAGAGCGGGTTGGTGTTGACGAGCACGCACCCCGCCTTGAGCACGCCGAACGCGACGACGGGGTACGCGAGGCAGTTGGGCATCTGCACGGCGACGCGTGTGCCCTGGGCGAGACCGAGGTCTTCACGCAAGTAGGCGGCGAAGGCGGTCGAGAGCTCGTCGACCTCGGAGTACCGCAGTGAACCGTTCATGCCGTTGGGCATGCACTGCGTGAAGGCGATCTGGTCGGAGTAGTCGCTGCACGCTCGCGAGACGAGCTCGGGCAGCGTGGTGAAGGGCAGTGCGACGAGCTCGTGCTCGACTCCTGCCGGGTAGTGGGTGAGCCAAGGGCGATCGGTCATCGTCGATCCTTCGTCGTTGAAGGGTCGCCGCTGCGTCAGTGCAGCGACGATGCTGCGCTTCTCACCCTACCCAGCCGACAGTTGAGCGGCTATCACTCTGCGTTCTGCAATACCGAAATGATCGTGCCGAAGGGGTCGGTGCACCACGCGATGTCGGGACCTTGCCCCTTGGCGATCCCGCGCGAGATGGCGCGGTCGTCTTGCTCGAAGCCCTCGTAGCGAACGAACTCGATGCCTCGAGCGACCAGGTCATCAACGGCGGCATCGATGTCGTCGACAACGAGGCTGAGCGTCGTGGAGGTCGCCGGCACGTAGTCGGGCTTGGGGTACAGCAGCATCCATGACCCGCCCGGCAGCGAGATCGAGAGCTGGCCCATGTCTTCGTCGCGCACGTCGAGGCCGAGCACCTCGCCGTAGAACTGTCGAGCCGCGTCGATGTCGGGCACGCCGAAACTGGAGAATCCGAAGGAATAGGCGGGCATGATGCCTCCTTGCTCGTTCGTGGTGAGCTCGTTCGTGGTGAGGATCGAGGTGCTTGAGCCTCTCATCGGTGGATGCTCCGCGCTAGGCCCCGCTCGTGTCCAGCTCGTCGGCCAGGCTTTCCGTGAGTTCGGCGGCGGTGAGCGCGCGGGGCTGCTCGTCGATGCTGCGCGGCGCGGGGATGACCTTCGACTCGTCGAGAGCATCCAGTCGTCGTGCCGTCACGAGCACGCGCGTCTCGAGCGAGCTCGCGAACTGGTTGTAGGCCTTGACGCTGCGCTCGATCGCTCCGCCGAGGGCATCTGCGTGCTCGGCGAGTTTCGCGACGCGCGCGTAGAGCTCTTTCGACAGGTCGAAGAGCAGTTTGGCCTCGTCGGTGAGCACTTCCTGCTGCCACGTGAACGCAATGGTCTTGAGCACGGCCCAGAAGCTCACGGGGCTCGCGAGCGCGATGCGCTTGCCGAAGGCGTACTCCAGCAGTGCGGGGTCTTTCTCGAGCGCGGCGGCAAGCAGCGGCTCGTTGGGGATGAACGCGATCGTGAATTCGGGGCTCGAGTCGAGGCCGGTGAAGTAGTTCTTGGCCGCGAGCTGGTCGACGTGCGCCTTGACGCGTCGAGCGTGGTCGGCGAGCAGTGATGCGCGGCGTGCCTCTTCTTCGCCCGTGGCCGTCGCCGGAATCGCGCTCGCCTCGATGTATGAGTTGTAGGGCACCTTGGCGTCGACGGCGATCGACTTGCCCCCGGGCAGGCGCAGCACCATGTCGGGCCGTCGTGCGGTGCCGTCGGCGTCGATCGACTCTTGCAAGAAGAAGTCGACGCGGTTGAGCAGCCCGGCTGACTCGACGAGAGTGCGCAGTTGCGTCTCGCCCCAGACGCCGCGCGTCGCATTGTTGCGCAGCGCGCTCGCGAGCGATTCCGCGGTCGCGCGCAAGCGCTCCTCCGCTTCGGTGGCTGTGCGCAGCTGCTGGCTCAACTCCCCGTGCTGGCGGCTGCGCTGCTGTTCGAGCTCATCGACTTTGAGCTGCATGGCCCGCAGGGTCGAGGCAACGGGGGCGAGCGCCTCGAGCACCTTGCCCTCTTGGCGCTCGCGTGATTCTCGTTCGGCGTCTCGCTGCCGAGCGAGCGCCAACTGCTCGTCGAGAGCTGTTGACCGAGCTTCTGCCTGAGCCACGCGCACCTCGGCGGTGGTGAGCTGCTCCCGCAGGGTGTCGAGAGCGGCGGGCGGGATCGAGCCGCGGCGCGCGAGCAGCAGCCCGATGGCGACGCCGATGCCAGCGCCGAGCACGAGACCGAGGATGAGCGGCAGCAGGAAGTCCATGCGGGTCAGTCTGGCATCAGCATCCGACGCCCGGCCTCGCCCTACGCTGGGCGCATGAGCACCGGCCCCGACCCGCACGAGGTGAGCGCCGACGACCTTCGCTACTTGCTCGCGGTCGCGCGCGTGGGTCGGCTCGTGAGCGCCGCGGCCCTGCTCGGCGTCGACCACACGACCGTGCGTCGGCGCCTCGACCGCCTCGAGGCCGCCCTCGGCGCACGGTTGCTCGATCGCGGTGCCGACGGCTGGCAACTCACGGCGATCGGGCGCGATGTCGTCGAGCGCGCGGCCCCGCTCGAGGGACTGGTCGAGCAAGTGGTCGCAGCCGCCTCCGGCAGTGACGCCGTGCGGGGCACCGTGCGGGTGGCGGCTCCCGAGGGTTTCGGCTCGTTGTTCGCGGCACCGGCGCTCGCGCGGGTGAGGGTCGAGCATCCCGGAGTCGCGCTCGAACTCGTGACCTCGACCCGCCCGCTGAGCCTGCGCGGCTCGGGCTTCGATCTCGCCGTCACGGTCGGTTCGCCAGCCGGGTCGCGCGTCACGGCCGAGTTGCTCACCGAGTACGCGCTGCGGTTGTACGCGGCGCCGAGCTACCTTGCCGCGCGGCCCGCCATTCGCACGCCCGCCGACCTCGAGGGGCACGACCTCGTCTTCTACGTGGATGCCCTGCTCACGGTGCGCGAGCTCGACCTCGCCACGCTGGGGCTCGAGGGCATGCGGCTCGGGTTCGGCTCGACGAACGTGTTCGCGCAGCTCGAGGCGACTCGAGCCGGAGCGGGCATCGGCTTGCTGCACGCCTTCATGGGCGAGGGCGCGGCGGGGCTCGAGCCCGTGCTGCCGCGCGCAGTCGACGTGCGCCTGCCGTTCATGCTCTCGACGCGGCCCGACAGCCCCGCGGTCGACGCCGTGGCGATCGTGCGCGATGCCCTGCGCCGCGAGGTCGCCGAGCGGCGGGACGAGCTGCTGCCGCCGCGCTGAGTGCGCGCGAGCATCCCGAATCGGCCTGTGCGTTTCTGCACATGACCTGTGCGTCGATGGTGCTTGATCGCAGATGATCGGGGGCGCAGACTGGGCACGACTCGTCCAACGAAGGAGCACACATGTCGGTCGTCAAGCACTGGGTGAACGGCGCGGAGTTCGCCGGGGCATCCACCCGCACCGCCCCCGTCTACAACCCCGCCACGGGCGAGGCGCAGCGCGAGGTCGCGCTCGCGACGACCGCCGACGTCGACCACGCCGTGCAGGCCGCGAAGGCAGCGTTCGCGGGCTGGTCGAACACCTCGATCGCCAAGCGGCAGCAGATCATGTTCGCCTTTCGCGAGGGTCTCAACGCGCGCAAAGACGAGCTCGCGGCGATTCTCACCAACGAGCACGGCAAGGTGCTGAGCGACGCGGGCGGCGAGATCGCGCGAGGCCTCGAGGTCGTCGAGCTCGCGTGCTCGATTCCTCAGCTCATGAAGGGCGAGTTCAGCGAGAACGTGTCGACCGGTGTCGACGTGTACTCGATTCGACAGGCGCTCGGCGTCGTGGGCATCATCAGCCCCTTTAACTTCCCGGCGATGGTGCCACTGTGGTTCTTCCCGCTCGCGATCGCGGCCGGCAACACGGTCGTACTGAAGCCCTCGGAGAAAGACCCCTCGGCCGCGATCTGGATGGCCGAGCTCTTCAAAGAGTCGGGCCTGCCCGACGG
>SXMH01000213.1 GCA_005777405.1 Actinomycetota bacterium | reverse complement strand
GTCTCCGCGCGCCGCGCGCGCGAGGCGCTCGCGCAGCATGTCGACCTCGCCCGCGAAGACGAGCGGAGGCAGAGTCGCGAGTTCCGCCGCCGCCTCGGCAGCACCCGCGGGATCGTCCCACTGGGGCTGCTGCTTGATGGGCAAGGTACGCCAGTGGTCGAGACCTGCGAGAACAGCAGGATCAGGGTGCACGACGGTCTCGAAAGGATCGACCACGAGAGGGTTCCTTCAGGGTGTTCGGGGGCGGCAAGTGGATGCTCGACCACGGTCGAGCCCGGCTCTCCAGCCTAGCGGGCGCTCGCGGGCCGCTTGTCCTTCACGGTGGTCGCGTAGACGTCGCGATACTCCTGCCCGCTCAGCCTGCCGAGTTCGTACATGATCTCGTCGGTGATGGAGCGGAGCACGAAGCGATCGCTCTCGAGGCCAGCGAAGCGCGTGAAGTCGAGTGGCTCTCCGAAGATCACCCCCGGCCGCACGACCTTGGGCATCTTTGTGCCGATCGGCATGACCTTCTCGGTCTCGATCATGGCGACGGGTACGACGGGTGCGCCCGATTCGAGGATCATGCGCGCGACGCCCGTGCGACCTCGATACATCACACCGTCGGGAGACCGGGTTCCCTCAGGGTAGATGCCGAGCGCGTAGCCGTCGGCGAGCACGCGCAACCCGGTGTTGAGCGACGCTTCGGAGGCTTTGCCGCCGGAGCGGTCGATCGGCAGCTGGCCGCTCGCCTCGAAGAACATCTTGATGAGCCAGCCCTTGATGCCTCTGCCGGTGAAGTAGTCGCTCTTCGCGAGGAAGACCACGCGCCGGTCGAGCACGAGCGGCAAGAAGACCGAATCCGTGAACGAGAGGTGATTGCTCGCGAGAATGACGGCACCCGTGCGGGGAACGTTCTCGATCCCGCGCACCCACGGGCGGAAGACCGTGAGCAGAATCGGCCCGATGACGAGGTTCTTCATCAACCAATAGAACATGGGGCTTTCCTCCTCTCGCGCCGACTCAGCCTAGCCCGCTGCGGTCGCGTGCAGGCGAGCGAGATCAGCCGCTCCGACGACACCCGCGTCGTTCACGAGTTGTGCGACCACGAATCGAGGCTCAGGGTGATACCCGCGGGCAGGCAGGTGTGCGAGGTATGCGTCGCGGATGGGGTCGAGAAGCAGGTCTCCCGCAACCGACACTCCCCCGCCGAACACGAAGAGCTCCGGGTCGAGTACCGCACTCAAGCTCGCACAGGCTTGCCCGAGCCAGTGGCCGAGCTGGCGCAGCGCGTGCACGGCACCGGCGTCGCCATCGGCGATGAGCCTGCCGACGATCTCGCCCGTGAGTGCGCCAGCACGGTCGCGCTCGGCAGCGAGCTGGAGCCCGATGCCACCGGCGTCGGCGATCTCGCCCGCCATGCGCAAGAGTGCTCGACCGCTGCCGTACTGCTCGATGCAGCCTCGGGCCCCGCAACCGCACGGGAGTCCATCAGGAACCACCCTGAGATGCCCGAGCTCACCAGCCGCCCCGAAGCCGCCCCGCAGCAGTCGGTCGCCGGTCACGATCGCGCCACCGACACCGGTGCCGATCGTGAGCATGGTCATGTCGCGCGCGTCGCGTGCCGCTCCGAAGCGGAACTCCGCCCAACCCGCCGCGTTCGCGTCGTTGTCGATCGTGATGTCGAGATCGATGCGCTCGCGCAATCGGTCTCGGAACGGTTCGTGACGCCAGTTGATGTTGGGCGCGTAGTAGACGGTCGACTGGGCGGCATCGATGAAGCCTGCCGCGGCGACTCCCGCCGCCACGACGTCCGTGCCCACTCGCAAGCGCTCGATCATGTCGATGACCACGTCGATGATGGCGGCAGGATCTCCGGCAGGAGTCGGCTCGCGGAGATCGGTGATGATCTCGCCCTCGTCGCTCACGAGCGCGCCTGCGATCTTCGTCCCGCCGATGTCGATTCCGATGGAGTGCACGAGCGACGAGTCTACTGAGATTGGAGGGTTCCCCTACTCCGAGGAACCCTGCGGAATCGCGCACTACAGTGGGAGCAGACCACCGTCCAGAACCACCCGGTACCGAAGGAGCTGCCGTGAAAGAATTCGTCGTCCCGGCCGTCGTGACACCCGACCCCGAGGCCAATGCGACCGACCTCGTGATCGATCGCGTTCGCCAGACACCCGACGCACCGCTCTTCTCGCTGCCCACCTCCGATGGCGGCTGGAGCGATGTCTCCACGGCCGAGTTCCACCGCCAGGTGGTCGCGCTTGCCAAGGGATTCGTCGCCGCCGGAGTCAAGCCGGGCGACAAGATCGGCTTCATGTGCAAGGTGCGCTACGAGTGGACGCTCGTCGACTTCGCCGCGTGGTTCGCCGGAGCCGTGCTCGTGCCCGTCTATGAGACCAGCTCGCCGAGCCAGATTCAGTACATCCTCGACGACTCTGAGGCGCACCACATCATCGTGGAGACGGCTGAGCACTTCGCGCGATTCGACGAGATCGCCTCTGACGTGCCGCAGATCGGCCACGTCTGGCAGTTGCACCTGGGCGACCTCGACAAGCTCGCAGCGTCGGGCACCGACGTCACCAACGACGAGATCGAGACGCGTCGCTCGGCCGCTGTCGGCTCCGACCTGGCGACCCTCATCTATACCTCCGGATCAACCGGCGTGCCCAAGGGCTGCATTCTCACGCACTCCAACTTCGTCGAGCTCAGTCGCAACGCCGCCGTGGCGATGAAGGAAGTCGTCGCACCGGGATCATCGACGCTGCTCTTCATCACGACCGCCCACATCTTCGCCCGCTTCATCTCGATTCTCGCCGTGCACTCCGGCGTCAAGGTCGGCCACCAAGCGGACACGAAGCAGTTGCTCTCAGCCCTGGGCTCGTTCAAGCCCACGTTCCTGCTCGCCGTGCCGCGCGTGTTCGAGAAGGTCTACAACTCGGCCGAGCAGAAGGCCGAAGCAGGCGGCAAGGGCAAGATCTTCCGCAAGGCCGCAGACGTCGCTGTCGAGCACTCGAAGGCGCTCGACGTCGGTAGCGTGCCGCTCGGCCTCAAGCTGCAGTTCGCGATCTTCGACAAGCTCGTGTACTCGAAGCTCAAGACCGCCATGGGTGGTCGCGTCGTCTACGCCGTGTCGGGCTCGGCTCCGCTCGGGCTTCGGCTCGGCCACTTCTTCCGCAGCCTCGGCATCCGCATCCTCGAGGGATACGGCCTTACCGAGACCACAGCGCCCGCATCGGTGAACCTCGTGTCGAAGTTCAAGATCGGCACGACCGGCCCCGCGCTGCCGGGCATCGGCATCAAGATCGCCGACGACGGCGAGATTCTCGTCAAGGGCATCAACGTCTTCGCCGGCTACTGGAAGAAGCCCGCCGAGACCGCGGAGGTCATGGACGGCGAATGGTTCCGCACCGGCGACATCGGCACGCTCGATGACGAGGGCTACCTCACCATCACCGGCCGCAAGAAAGAGATCATCGTCACCGCCGGTGGCAAGAATGTCGCTCCGGCCGCCCTCGAAGACCCCATCCGCTCGAACCCGATCGTCGGTCAGGTCGTCGTGGTGGGCGACCAGAAGCCGTTCATCTCGGCACTCGTGACGCTCGACCCAGAGATGCTGCCGGTCTGGCTCAACAACAACGAGCTCGACGCGCAGATGACGCTCACCGAGGCGGCTCAGCACCCGAAGGTGCTCGCCGAAGTGCAGCGCGCAATCGACGCCGCGAACACGCGAGTGTCGCGTGCTGAGTCGATTCGCAAGTTCACCGTGCTCGCGACGGAGTTCACCGAGGCCAGCGGCCACCTGACGCCGAAGATGAGCATCAAGCGCCACGTCATCACGCAAGACTTCGCCGACGTGATCGAGGGCATGTACTCGGGCGCTCCCGCCACGCAAGGCATCTCACTGCAGTAGCAGCAACGCCACTAACGCGAGAGGGCGCCCGGCCGCACAGGCCGGGCGCCCTCCCTGCGCGTCCGGCCGTGCAGGATCGAAGCGTGAAATCGCCGAGCGGCCAGCAGCGTCGACGCTAAACCCTGGCGGCGAACCACTCCGATTCGCGCACCGCTCGCATCGCGGCTCGCTTCACCTCGGGTTCGAGTCCTTCGATATAGAGACGCCCGTCGAGATGGTCGCTCTCGTGCTGCAGAGCCTGCGCGAGCAGACCGTCTCCTGCGAACTCGACGGGGTGCCCCTGCAGATCGGTGCCGACGACTCGCGCCCACGGGTACCGCCGTCGTGGATAGCCCAGGCCGGGCACCGAGAGGCATCCCTCGTCGACGAGCTCGGCCTCTCCCCGCACTTCGATGAGCTCGGGATTGAGAACGTACGAGATCTCGCCGTCGATGTTGAGGCTGAAGGCGCGCAGAGACACGCCGATCTGAGGCGCGGCGAGTCCCGCGCGACCGGGCAGCCGCACGGTGTCGATGAGATCAGCCACGAGAGCTTCGGTGCTCGCGTCGATGACCCGAATCGGATCAGCGGCGCTGCGCAAGACCGGGTCACCGAAGAGCCGGATAGGACGTACCGTCATTGATGCAGAACCTCGTGGACTCGGAACTTCGTGAACTCAGACTCTCGTGAACTCAGACTCTCGTGAACGCAGACTCTTGAGAACTCAGACTCCGCGGCGAACGGGCATGCCCTCGACCACGAGCGCGGCGAGCTCACGTGACGCCTGGCGGGTCAACGGCTTGAGGTCTTTCCACGAGATCACCGATCCGGCGGCAAGCTGCTCGTCATACGGCATGCGCACGATCTGACGCACGCGCGAGGCGAAGTGCGCCTCGATCTCTTCGAGCTTCACGAGGTTGGTGCCCTGGGTGGCCGTATTGATCGCCACGATCGACTCGCGCACGAGTTCTCCGTACCCGTTCGCTTCCAGCCAGGTGAGGGTCTCCGAGGCCAACCGCGCCTCATCGACGCTGCCGCCCGACACGATCACGAGTGCGTCTGCCCGCTGGAGGGTTGCGCGCATGACCGAGTGCACGATGCCCGTGCCGCAGTCGGTGAGCACGATCGAGTAGTACCGCGCCGCGAGGTCGGCGACGACGTTGTAGTCGTTCTCGTCGAACGCTTCCGACAGCATCGGATCGGTGTCAGAGGCGAGAATGTCGAGTCGCGTCTCGTCGCGCGACACGAGCGAGGTGAAGTCTGTGAAACCTTGGATGCTCGCCGCACGATTCACGACATCGCGCACCGTCGCGCGCGTCTGCCGGGCCACTCGTTCGGAGAGCGTGCCGCGATCGGGGTTCGCGTCGATGGCGATGACTCGGTCGTCACGCACAGACGCAAGTGCCATTCCGAGCAGGGTCGTGATGGTCGTCTTGCCGACGCCTCCCTTGCGCGTCAACACCGGAACAAAACGCGCGCCACCGTCAAACGCGGTGGCAATGCGCGCGTCGAGCTCTTTGCGTGCGCGCACCTTCGCGGAGTCTCCGAGGTTGACGAGGTGGAACGTGATCGCGTAGACGAACGACGGCCACCATCCCTCGGGTGCAGTGCGCGTGCGGCGCGTCGGCGCGATGAGTCGATCGGCGGTGAGCATCGCGGCAGACTCGGGGCCCTGGTGCACGCCGTCGAGCATGTCGCGGCGCGAGTACACGCCTTCGGCGACCGGAAGCGGCGGAATCTCGGCGACAGGCTCGTCGTCGATGTCGGGGCCGACAGCAACAGCGTGCAATTCGTCGTGGTCGAACTCGATCACTGTCGTAGCGAGTTGCTCCGGCTGGACGATGCCCGGGT
Source organism: Actinomycetota bacterium (assembly GCA_005777405.1). Taxonomy (GTDB): domain Bacteria; phylum Actinomycetota; class Actinomycetes; order Actinomycetales; family Microbacteriaceae; genus Microcella. The sequence continues at coordinate 2,817 of SXMH01000213.1, read as the reverse complement.
CGATGCCCGTCTCGACGAGTGCGACGGCCTGCTCGTCTTCGGGCTTCTCATGCACCGTCGCCGGCAACTCGACCGCGACGGTGAGGTTCTCGCCCAGTTGATCGGTCAACGACTCGGTGGTCATGGCCGGCAAGGCCGACGCGAGGGAATCATCGGCAGTCGGCTCGAGGCCGTCGACAACGGCAGCCGGCGGCTCGCTCGGCGATGCCGTCGCCGACCTCGTGCGCACGCGCTTCTCTGCCACTCTCGTTCACTCCCCTGGTTCGGACGACTGCTCAGTGTATCGGCCTTCGCCGAGAGCGTGTCTGAGCAGTCGCCCGACAGCAGCCGTCACACGATGACCAGCAGCAGGTCACCCGCCTCGACTTGCTGCGTCTCCGGCACGGCGCGTCGCTGCACGGTGCCCGCGACGGGACTCGTGATGGCGGCTTCCATCTTCATCGCTTCGATGGTCGCGATGGCTTGGCCGACCTCGACCTTGTCACCTTCCGCGACCTTGAGAGTGACGACTCCCATGAACGGCGCTGCCACGTGTCCGGCCACCGTGGGGTCGGCCTTCTCGGCCGTCGCGGCGTCGACCGCCACCGAGCGGTCGCGCACCGTGATCGGCCGCAACTGACCGTTGAGCGTCGCCATGACGCTGCGCATGCCCTTCTCGTCAGGCTCGCCGATCGCTTCGAGGCTCACGAGCAAGCTGACGCCCTGCTCGATCTCGACGACGTGCTCGACACCGGGCTTGAGGCCGTAGAGGTAATCGGGCGTCGCGAGCACCGAGAGATCGCCGAACTGCTCGCGGGTCTGCAAGAACTGCTGCGTCGGTTGGGCGAAGAGCAGCTGATTGAGCGTGAGTCGGCGCTCATCGGTGGATCCTTCGAGCTTCGCCTGCTGCTCGTCGGTGATCGGCGTCACGCCGATCTTCACCGATCGTCCTTCGAGCACCTTCGTGCGGAAAGGCTCCGGCCACCCTCCGGGCAGATCGCCGAGCTCGCCCGCCATGAAGCCGATGACCGAGTCGGGCAGATCGTAGTTCTGGGGGTTGGCTTCGAAATCAGCCGGGTCTGCGCCGGCTGCCGCCATCTGCAGGGCGAGGTCGCCGACAACCTTCGACGATGGAGTGACCTTGGTCGGGCGCCCGAGGATGCGGTTGGCTGCGGCATACCAGTCCTCGATGAGCTCGAAGCGATCACCGAGGCCGAGCGCGATTGCCTGCTGACGCAGGTTCGAGAGCTGCCCGCCGGGAATCTCATGGTGGTAGACGCGACCGGTCGGACCGGGGAGTCCAGACTCGAAGGGCTTGTAGGCGCGACGCACCGCTTCCCAGTACGGTTCGAGATCGGCGACTGGCTCCAGGCCGAGCCCCGTGTCTCGCTCGGTGTGCGCGAGCGCCGCGACGAGAGCGGAGAGCGACGGCTGCGAGGTCGTGCCCGCCATGGGCGCACTCGCGGCGTCCACCGCGTCGGCCCCCGCTCGCGAAGCCGCGAGCAGCGTCGCGAGCTGACCGCCAGCCGTGTCGTGCGTGTGCACATGCACCGGCAGATCGAAGCGTTCGCGGAGCGCGGCGACGAGCGTCTCGGCCGCACCTGCCCGAAGGAGCCCCGCCATGTCTTTGATCGCGAGAATGTGCGCACCCGAGTCAACGATGCGCTCGGCGAGCCGCAAGTAGTAGTCGAGGGTGTACAAGTCTTCCGCGGGGTCAAGGAGATCGCCGGAGTAGCACATCGCCACCTCCGCAACGGTCGAACCCGTACCGAGCACGGCGTCGATCGCGGGGCGCATCTGGTCGACGTCGTTGAGAGCGTCGAAGATGCGGAAGATGTCGATGCCTGTTGCCGCCGCCTCCTTCACAAAGGCCTCGGTGACTTCAGTGGGATACGGCGTGTAGCCGACGGTATTGCGGCCACGCAGCAGCATCTGGATGGCGACGTTCGGCAGGGCCTCGCGCATCGCGGCAAGACGCTGCCACGGGTCTTCACCCAAGAATCGCAAGGCGACGTCGTAGGTCGCCCCACCCCACGCCTCGACGCTGAGCAGCCCGGGGGTCAGTCGCGCGACGTGCGGCATGACCTGCACGAGATCGGCCGTGCGCACGCGTGTCGCGAGCAACGACTGGTGAGCATCCCGGAAGGTCGTGTCTGTCACGGCAAGCGCGGTCTGCGCGCGGAGTGCACTCGCGAAGCCTTCAGGACCGAGCTCGAGCAATCGCTGACGCGAGCCATCGGGCGCTGGCGCTGTGAGGTCGACTTCCGGCAGCTTGAGCGACGGCGCGATAATGCCATCCCCCGCACCGTTCGGCTGGTTGACGGTGACGTCGGCCAGCCAGGTCAGCAGCTTGGTGCCGCGGTCTTTCGAGGGATTCGTGCGGACGAGTTGCGGACGCTCGTCGATGAAGGCGGTGCTGAGATCGCCAGCCTGGAATGACGGGTCGTCGAGAACGGCCTGCAGAAACGGGATGTTCGTGGTCACGCCCCGGATGCGGAACTCGGCGAGCCCGCGCCGGGCGCGCGACACGGCCGCGGTGAAGTCACGGCCGCGGCACGTCATCTTCGCCAGCATCGAGTCGAAGTGCGGGCTCACTTGAGCACCCGCGGCGATGGTGCCGCCGTCGAGTCGCACGCCGGCCCCACCAGGCGAGCGGTAGGTCGTGATCTTGCCGGTGTCAGGACGGAAGCCGCTCGCAGGGTCCTCCGTCGTGATGCGGCACTGCAGCGCAGCGCCCCGCAAGTGGATCTGGTCTTGCAACAGCCCGAGCTCGGCGAGCGTCTGACCGTATGCGATCCGCATTTGCGACTGCACGAGATCGACATCGGTGACCTCTTC
>SXMH01000212.1 GCA_005777405.1 Actinomycetota bacterium | reverse complement strand
CAGTCCATTATCGTCCCAGCCCATGGGGTAGAACAGGTGCTGGCCGCGCATGCGCTGGAACCGCGCCGCGAGGTCCATGTGGGTGTAGCTGAAGACGTGGCCGATGTGCAGCGAGCCCGAGGCTGTCGGCGGGGGAGTGTCGATCGCATAGACGCAGTCGCTGCCGGCGGCGCTCGCCGCGGCGCGGTCGAAACGATAGGTGCCGTGCTGCTCCCACTGCGGAGCCCACTTGGCTTCGAGACCTTCGAGCGCGGGCTTGTCGGGCAGTGCCGGGGTGGGCGTGGCGGCGTCGTTCATCGCAAGTCTCGCTTCGCTATGTGCGGCACCGTGTGAGGGTGCCTGAGTGTGAGGTGTGCATCCATCGTACCGAGCGCTCGCTGGTCATAGCGTCGTGCCATGACGGATGCTGATGCCCCTCCCGCCCGCTATGACGACCTTCGCGCGCTCTTCATCAACTGCACGCTCAAGCGCAGTCCTGAGCTCAGCCATACCGAGGGGCTCATGCGTCGCAGCATGGCGCTCATGCAGACGCAGGGAGTCGACGTCGACCTCGTGCGCCTCGTCGACCACCAGGTGGCACCGGGGGTCTACCCCGACATGCGCGAGCACGGCTGGGAGGTCGACGAGTGGCCGGAGTTGTGGCCGCTCGTCGCACAGGCAGACATCGTGGTCCTCGGAACGCCGCTCTGGCTGGGCGACGTCTCGTCGCAACTGCGCCTGCTCATTGAGCGCCTCTATGGGCACAGCGGTGACACGAACGACAAGGGTCAGTACGTCTTCTACGGCAAGGTCGGAGGCGTGATCGTCACCGGAAACGAAGACGGTGTGAAGCACGCGGCGATGTCGACGCTCTACAGCCTGCAGCACATCGGCTTCACCATTCCACCCGCGGCCGACGCGGGCTGGATCGGCGAGGTCGGGCCCGGGCCCAGCTACCTCGACGAGGGCTCAGGGGGTCCTGAGAACGACTTCACCAATCGCAACACCACCTTCATGACGTGGAACCTGCTGCACCAGGCCCGGGCGCTTGACGACGCTGGTGGCATTCCCGCGTTCGGCAATGTGCGTTCGCAGTGGAACGATGGCGAGCGCTGGGGCTACGACGCGAACCCCGAGTACCGCTAGGAGGGCGCCGCTGAGGCGGGGCGCGCACGTGCGACGCCCCGCCCCACCACTCACGAGACCGGAGCGTCGTCCTCGTCGCGGTCGACGCGAATGCGAATCGCGATGAGGGCTGAGACCAGCGTGATGAGCGACATCGCTGCGAGCACGATGGCCGGGTGCCACCACGCATTGCCCGTTGCCGTACCGAGCGCGCCCGTGAGGAAGGGCACGAAGCCCGCCACGACCGCCGCGAGCGCGTAGGCGAATCCGAGGGCCGAGTAGCGGTAGCGCTCATCGAAGAGCTCGGTGAAGATGCCGCCGAGTGCCGCCCAGCTCATCGTCGGCAGAATGCCCCCGATGATCATCATGCCCACGAGCACCGGGAAGCTCGCCGTCTGCAAGACGAAGTAGATCGGAAACGAGACGAGCAGTGTGCCGAGCGCACCGATCGCCACGACGAGTCCCGATCCGATGCGTGTCGCCCACGCTCCGAACAGCGGAATCGTCACGAGCTGCAACAGGCCACCGGCTGTCGTCGCGATGAGCAGCTCGTAGTAGTCATAGCCCAGCACCCCCGCGCCGTAGTTGAGCGTGTAGGTGTTCATGAGCGAGTACGAGCCGATACCGAGCAGCGCGACGCCCACGGCGACGACGATCGTCACCGGCTGGGCGCGCAGCAGAGCAGCGAGGGGGATGCGCGGCGCGCGACCGGCATCCTTGACCGCCGTGAAGACCGGCGTCTCGGTGATGGCGAGGCGCAGGTAGAGCGAGATGGCCAGCAGCGGCAGGGCCGTGAGGAAGGGCACTCGCCAGGCCCACTCGCTGATCTCTTCGCTCGTGAGCGCGAGGGTCAGCCAGATGAACGCTGCAGCCGACAGAATCGAGCCGATAGGCGAGCCGAGCTGCGGCATGGCAGCCGCGAAGGCGCGCTTGGCGCGGCTCTCGTGCTCGGTCGCAATGAGCACGGCACCGCCCCACTCGCCGCCGAGCGAGACGCCCTGGGCGATGCGCAGCAGCACGAGCAGGATGGCGCCGAGCCATCCCGCCTGCTCGAAGGTCGGGAGCACGCCGATGAGTCCGGTCGCCACACCCATGATCGTGATCGTCACGATGAGGGTCGTGCGCCTGCCGATGCGGTCGCCGATGTGGCCGAAGAGAATCGCGCCGAGCGGGCGAATGACGAAGGCGACGCCGATCGTCGCGAGGGCGGCGAGATTCGCCCCCACCTCACCGAGCGGCTCGAAGAAGAGCGGGCCGGCGAAGAAGGCCGAGAAGTCGGCGAAGAGATAGAAGTCGTACGACTCCAGGGAGGTCCCGACGAGGGAGGCCCACCGCGCTCGACGAGCGGTGCGGGGGTCGGAGGGCGTCACGGTCGCAGCGGAGTGCTCCGTGACGACCGAGGACGTGGTTGGCGCTTTGCCACGCGAATTGTCAGTCACAAGTCACTCAGCGTAGTGCGCCGACCGACTATTCCCGGGTCGCGGCGGCGGACGGCGTCACGAGCTCACGCAGTATCGCGCTCGGGCTCAGCGCGAGCGCCTCCTGCAACGCGGCGGCAAAGCGCTCGTAGACCCGCAGAGCCTCATGCTGGTTTCCGGCGATGAGATGCAGCCGGATGAGTGCGGCGTGCGCGGTCTCCCGAAGCGGCTCATTGCGAATCGCCGCGCGGGCGGCGCTCATCGCCAAGTGAGGCCGGTCGTCGGCGGAGAGCGACGCCGTCAGCGCCTCGAGGGCCGCGGCCCGCAGCAAGCGCCAATCCTCTGCCTCGTCGAGTACCCAGTCGTCATAACTGTCAGGCAGCAGCTCGAGGCAGAGCAGCGCAATCGACTCGCGGGTTTGTGCCGCAGTGCGTCGCGGCGATGGATGCTCCGGCTCGAGCAAGTCGTGAGCTTCGTGCCGAGCATCCCGATAGTCGACGACGCAGCTCTCGTCGAGCCTCACGCCGGTGGCGCTAATCTCGACCGCGCGTCGCGCCGCGGGATCGAGTCGCGCGAGCGCTGCCCGCAAGCGGGTTGCCGCCTGCTCCGTCGTCGCATCAGGCCAGAGCGACCCGGCGATGGCGCTGCGTGAGACGACGCGTTCGCGCAGCGCCAGCAGCACCACGAGTCGCTGCGTGCCGGGGCTCGACACCACCGCGGGCACGTCAGCTGCGCTGACGTCAAACGATCCGAGCAAGGTGAGGCGCGCTGCAGTCATCGACGACCCTTCGTGGTCGCAGTGTACGCCGGGCTGAGTGCAGGACCCGGTGCCGGGCTCAGCGTCGGGCGACGCGGCGAGCGGTGACCGCCAGAGTCGCGCCCAGGAGCACCACGATCACGGCGGCGAATCCCGCGGAAGCCGCCACGTCGTGCATGCCCGTCGCAGCGAGTTCGTCGAGGCCGAGTGTGCCCGCGTCATCATCGCCTCCGGCCCCGTCGCCACCGGCCCCATTGCCGCCGTCACCATCACCGTCGCCGCTGCCGTCGTCGGCGGGGAGCACGATCGTGGTGATGCTCGCCGAGCAGACCATGAGGTTGCCGGTGCCTTCGGCCGAGCCGTTGCACTGGGTGATGTCGACGTCGAAGCCGGTGTTGGTCGTCGAGGCACCGACGGTGCACTGCATGAAGCCGCCGCCTCCGTTGACGCTGCCATTGCACTGCGTGACCGTCGCGCCCGTGGTCTCTTGCACCGGATCGCAGCCGCTGCCGGGCACGATGCCGCCTCCGCCGAGCGACCCGATGCACTGGTTGACGGTGGCGATGCCAGTGGTCGCCGCGCCGATGATCGTGTTCGTCATGGTGACCGAGCAGTACAGCGAACCACCGTTGCCACCGACCGTGCCGTTGCACTGATTGACCGAGGGGGTCAGCTCGGCGAACGGCAGAATGCCGGAGTCGACACAGTCACCAGCGCCGAACGTCGTGTTCGCCGCGCCATTGCAGAGAACGGTGCGCACGGTCGAGCTTCCGAGACCGGTCGAGACGTCAAAGGTGTTCGTGATCGTCACCGAGCAGTCGTAGCCCTGGCCGCCACCTCCACCGACGCCGTTGCACTGCAGCACGGGTGCTGCCGAAGCGGGCTGGGCGGTGCCGCCCACCGCGAGCATGGCGCCAGCGAGCAGCACACCGGCCAGCAGTGCCAGCACCTTTCGTGCCGAGCGGTGCGTCGAACTGCGGTGCGTCGAACTGCGGTGCGTCGAAGACTGGGTCGAGCTGTGCATCATTCCCCCGAACGATGGATGTGATCGCATCTCACCCCGATGCGCACTGTCAGGCTGTCGGAGCGCTGTGACGGTGGCGTGACGGCAGCGTGACGGAACGAGCAGGGAGTGCGAGACGCCGGATGCACGGCGCTAGACTTGCCACCATCGACCGCGATCCGGCCATCACCGGGGAGTCCTCGGAAGAACACTCAGCCGCACAGCCGAGCAACTAGACCCGAGCGGGGCAGGCCCGTCACAGCCGCTGGAGAGGGGCAAGAGCATCCACTCGCATGACGGGTGCTCTCGCAAGCGGGGTGGTACCGCGGCAGCGCGATCAGCGCCGTCGTCCTCGCGGTGACAGCACCAGCCGACACCGGAGACACCGTGAGCCCCAGCGACAGCACCTACCCCCTCCACCGCGACGACACCTCGGTCGTCGCGTCGCCGAACTTTCCGGCGCTCGAGCACGAAGTGCTCGCGTCGTGGGCCGCGCACGACACCTTCCGCCGGTCGATCGCACAGCGCGAAGGCTGCGATGAGTGGGTCTTCTACGATGGCCCGCCCTTCGCGAACGGCCTTCCGCACTACGGCCACTTGCTCACGGGCTACGCGAAAGACGTCTTTCCGCGCTTCCAGACCATGCGCGGCAAGCAAGTGCACCGCCGATTCGGCTGGGACACCCACGGTCTGCCCGCCGAACTCGAGGCGATGAAGCAGCTCGGCATCACCGAGAAGGCTGAGATCGAGGCCATGGGCGTGCAGGCCTTCAACGCGAAGGCGCGCGAGAGCGTGCTCGTCTACACCGATGAGTGGCAGAAGTACGTCACTCGGCAAGCGCGGTGGGTCGACTTCGAGAACGACTACAAGACGCTCGACATCACGTTCATGGAGAGCGTGCTGTGGGCGTTCAAGACCCTGCACGACAAGGGGCTCGCCTATGAGGGCTACCGCGTGCTGCCCTACTGCTGGCGCGACGAGACGCCGCTGTCGAACCACGAGTTGCGCATGGACGACGACGTCTACCAGATGCGGCAAGACCAGTCAGTCACCGTGACCTTCCCGATCGTCGGAGCCAAGGCCGAAGCGCTCGGTCTCGTCGGGGTTGAGGCACTCGCCTGGACGACGACCCCGTGGACCCTGCCGACCAACCTCGCGCTCGCGGTCGGCCCCGAGATCGCCTACGCGGTCGTGCCGCAGGGCGGCGACGCGGCGGATGCTCGCACCTTCTTGCTCGCAGCCGACACGATTCCGGCCTACGTCAAAGAGCTCGGCTATGCCAGCGCCGAGGAGGCGCTCGCGGCGGTCACCCGCACGATCGCGGGTGCAGAGCTCGGCGGCGTGCAGTACTCGCGACTATGGGACTACTACGCCGACACCGACACCTGGGGCACGGAGAACGCCTGGCAGCTGCTCGTCGCCGAGTACGTCGCGACGGGCGAGGGCACGGGCATCGTGCACCAGGCCCCCGCCTACGGTGAAGACGACCAGATCACGTGCGCGGCCGCGGGCATCCCCACGATCATCTCGGTCGACGACGGCGGGCGATTCTTGGCCGCCGTGCCCGAGGTTGCCGGGCTGCAGGTCTTCGAGGCGAACAAGCCGCTCACGGCGATGCTGCGCGAACAGGGCAGGCTGTTTCAGCAGCGCAGCTACGAGCACAGCTATCCGCACTGCTGGCGATGCCGCAACCCGCTCATCTACAAGGCAGTGTCGAGCTGGTTCGTGCGCGTCACCGAGATGCGCGAGCGCATGCTCGAACTCAATGAGCAGATCACCTGGGTGCCCGAGAACGTCAAGCACGGTCAGTTCGGCAAGTGGCTCGAGGGCGCTCGCGACTGGTCGATCAGCCGCAACCGCTACTGGGGCAGCCCCATTCCGGTGTGGAAGAGCGATGACCCGAACTTTCCGCGCGTCGACGTCTATGGCTCGCTCGCCGATCTCGAAGCCGACTTCGGCACCCTGCCGCGCAATGCCGAGGGTGACGTCGATCTGCACCGACCCTTCATCGACGATTTGACGCGACCGAACCCCGATGACCCGAGCGGGAAGTCGACGATGCGGCGCATCGACGACGTCTTCGACGTGTGGTTCGACTCCGGATCGATGCCTTTCGCGCAGGTGCACTATCCCTTCGAGAACCGCGAGTGGTTCGACGGCCACAACCCGGCCGACTTCATCGTCGAGTACATCGGCCAGACGCGCGGCTGGTTCTACACGATGCACATTCTCGCGACCGCGCTCTTCGACCGTCCCGCATTCTCGAGCGTCATCAGCCACGGCATCGTGCTCGGCAACGACGGTCAGAAGATGTCGAAGAGCCTGCGCAACTACCCCGACGTCGGTGAGGTCTTCGAGCGCGACGGCGCCGATGCGATGCGCTGGTTCCTCATGTCGAGTTCGGTCATCCGCGGCGGCAACCTCGTGGTGACCGAAGAGGGCATCCGCTCGGGTGTGCGCGAGTTCTTGCTGCCGCTGTGGAGCACCTATTACTTCTTCAGCCTCTACGCGAACGCCGGCTCACTCGGCGCCGCCCGACGCCGCACCGACTCGACCCACGTGCTCGATCGCTACCTGCTCGCGAAGACACGCGATCTCGTGGTGGAGGTGACAACCCAGTTCGAGTCGCTCGACGCGCCGCTCGCTGCGGCAGCGCTGCGAGACTTCGCCGACGTGCTCACCAACTGGTACGTGCGCCGGTCGCGCGACCGGTTCTGGGCGGGCGACGACCGGGATGCTCACGACACCCTCTTCACCGTGCTCGAGACCCTCGCGCGCGTGTCGGCGCCCCTGGCCCCGCTCGTCGCCGACGAGGTGTGGCGCGGGCTCACGGGGGGCGACAGCGTGCACCTCACCGACTGGCCGTCGCCGGAAGACTTTCCTGCTGACGACTCCCTCGTTGCAGCCATGGACACGGTGCGCACGATCGCCAGCAACGGCCTCGCCTTGCGCAAGGCGCAGAACCTGCGCGTGCGCTTGCCGCTCGCTTCGCTCACGGTCGTCACGACCGAGTCGGCGACGCTCGCCGACTTCACCGACATTCTGCGCGACGAGCTCAACGTCAAGAGCGTCGAGCTCGTCGAACTCAGCGAGGGCGTTGCCGAGCAGTGGGGAATCTCTCGCAGGCTCGCCGTCAATGCTCGCGCCGCCGGGCCTCGCATCGGCAAGCAGGTTCAGCAGGTCATCCAGGCCGCGAAAGCGGGCGACTGGCACGCCGACGGTGATGGCGTCGTGGTCGGTGGAGTCGCGCTCGAGCCGGGGGAGTTCAGTCTCGAGCTCGAACTCGCCGACCCCGCAGCTGCTGTCGCGTTTCTGCCGGGCGGGGGTTTCGTCATGCTCGACACCTCGGTGACGCCCGAGCTCGCCGCCGAGGGACTCGCGCGCGACGTCGTGCGAGCGGTGCAGCAGGCGCGCAAAGATGCGGGGCTCGACGTGAGCGACCGCATTGCGCTGCATCTCGCGTCGGCCGATGTCGACACGCGTGCAGCGCTGGAGGCTCATCGAGCCCTCATCGCGGCCGAGACCTTGGCGACGACCTTCGAGGTGGGCGAGACTGGCGAGGGCGCCGCGACTGCGGTGGGCGAAGGAGCGAGCGTGACAGTGTCGGTGCGACGCGCATGAGAAGCCTGGGCCACGACGACGACCGTGCTGCCGCCGAGGCGGTGCAAGCAGCGCTCTTAGCGCGCATCGGCGAGCAAGCGCCACGCCCGCGGCTCGAGCCCACGCGCCGTGCGGCCGAGTTGCTGGGAGAACCGCAGCGCAGCTTCGCGGTCATCCACATCACCGGCACGAACGGCAAGACGAGCACGGCACGTCTCATCGAGAGCCTCCTGCGGGCCTACGGGCTGCGCACCGGGTTGCTCACGAGTCCGCACTTGCGGCGCATCAACGAGCGCATCGTCATCGACGGCGAGCCGATTTCTGACCGCGCGCTCGCCGACAATTGGACCGACATCGCGCCATACGTGCAGATGGTCGACATCGAGCTCGAGGGCAGCGGAGAGCAGCCACTCACGTACTTCGAGGCGCTCACGCTGCT
>SXMH01000211.1 GCA_005777405.1 Actinomycetota bacterium | reverse complement strand
GTTGGCCTGGATCTGCTCCCAGAGCTTCTCGGCGCCGCGGCGGGCGAGCGTGCGCTCTTCGCGCACGGGGCCGCGCAGCGCGACGACGTCCTCGGCGGTGTAGTCGCGGCGCACGCCGTTCCAGCGGGCGTCGGTCTTCCAACGGGTCTCGAGCTCGGCGGCGGTCTCGGTCTGGTCGCCAGGTCGGTGCGGCTGGGCGGTCATGGTGTGCTCCTTCGTTGGGCGGGTCGTGTCAGCCACTCTGAGCGAAGAACAACCCCCGACTACCGGTTCAATCGACTGAAATTCGCGCGTATTTCGCTGGCGCCGAAGAACGACCCGTGGGATGCTCTCCGCATGCTCGACCACGCCCTTGCCGCACGCGAGCCTGAAGAGGTGCTCGACTCCCTCACGCTCGGCCGCCGCCTCCGCCGCCTCCGCACCGACGCCGGCCTGACCCTCGCCGAGGTTGCCCAGGCGATCGGCACGGTCACCTCGCACCTGAGCGTTCTCGAGAACGGCAAGCGCGAGGCGAAGCTGAGCGAACTGCAGGCGATCGCACGAGTGCTCGGCGCGAGCCTCGATCAGGTGCTCAGCGCTGAGCCCCTGACGGGCCGCGCGGCCCTCGAAGTCGAGCTCGAGCGAGTGCAGGCTGGTCCGCTGTTCGCGAGTCTGGGCATCCCGCCGCTGCCGGTGCGCAAGTCGCTGAGCGACGACGCGATCGAGACCGTGCTCGCCCTGCACCGCGAACTGCAGCGCGTGCACAGCGAGCGCGCGGCGACGCCCGAAGAGGCACGACGCGCGAACACGGCACTGCGCACGTCGATGCGCGCTCGCGACAACTACTTCGGCGAGCTCGAAGCCACGGCGGCCGACCTGCTGAAGGCCGTGGGCCACGAGGGCGGCCCGCTCTCGCAGCGCCTCGCCGCCGAACTCGCCGCGCACCTCGGCTTCACGCTGCACTACGTCGGCGACCTGCCAGCCTCGACCCGCTCGGTCACCGACCTCGCGAACGGCCGCATCTACTTGCCCGTGCAGCACGCTCCGGGGCGGGATGCTCGCACGACGCTCCTCCAAGCGCTCGCGGGCCACGTGCTCGGGCGATCAGAGCCGCGCGACTACGCCGAGTTCCTGCACCAGCGCGTCGAGACGAACTACCTCGCAGCCGCGCTGCTGATCCCGGAAGCCGGCGCGGTCGACTTCTTGCAGCGGGCGAAAGAGCGCCGCGAACTCGCCGTCGAAGACTTGCGCGATGCTTTCGCGGTCTCGTACGAGACGGCCGCGCACCGCTTCACGAACCTCGCGACCGAGCACCTCGGTATTCCCGTGCACTTTCTCAAGGTGTCGTCGGGCGGGGTGCTCTCGAAGGCGTACGAGAACGACGCGGTGCAGTTCCCGACCGACGCGCTCGGTGCAGTCGAAGGGCAGACCGTCTGCCGTCAGTGGTCAGCGCGACAGGTCTTCGACGAGCCCGACCGGTTCAGCCCGTACCACCAGTACACCGACAAGCCCACGGGCACTTACTGGTGCACCTCGCGCATCGAGTCGGGCTCGGGGGGCGACTTCTCGATCTCGGTCGGCACTCCCTTCGCGCACGTGAAGTGGTTCCGCGGCCGCGAGACAGCGCGCCGCGGCTCGTCGACGTGCCCCGACCCGGGCTGCTGCCGTCGGGCACCCGACACACTCGCAGCCAAGTGGCAGGGCCGCGCGCGGCCGCAAGCGCGCATCCACGCGAGCCTGCTCGCGACCCTGCCGACGGAGTCGTTTCCCGGTGTCGACCAGACCGAAGTGCTCGGGTTTCTCGAGCGGCACGCGCCGAGCGTCGGAACGCGCGCATGAGGTACTCGATCGACGCGAGCTCGCCGACCCCACCGTTCGAGCAACTGCGCACTCAAGTGCGAGACGCCGTCGCCGACGGGCAGCTCTCGGCAGGCGCCAAGCTGCCGACCGTGCGCGCGCTCGCCGAGCAGCTGGGGCTTGCGGTCAACACTGTCGCGCGCACCTACCGTGAGCTCGAGGCTGACGGCATCATCGAGACCCGCGGCCGGGCCGGCTCGTTCATCGCGCCCCAAGGCGATGTCGCGCAACAGCAGGCGCAGGTCGCCGCGCGCGAGTTCGTCGAGCGAGCTCGGCGGCTCGGCCTCGATGACGCGAGCGCGCTCGAGCTAGTTCGGGCAGCGCAGCGCGGCTGAGCATCCACACAGCCCGCTACCGCATGCGCGACTGCACCCGCACGACCGGCCGTAGCGCACGGATCGACCGCGCCCGCAGTGCGCCCCACCACACTCCCGCGCCGTAGGCGAGGTCGTCGAGCCGCCGCGCCACCGCGAACGAGACCAGCCCCATGCCGGTCTCGGTGCGGCGGTGTTCATAGACTGCGTCGGCGACCGCAGCAACGACCGTTGCCCGTCGCACCCGCCGCGACACGGCCGAGCCGACGAGAGCGAGCGGCCACCAGTGCCGCGTCAACAGTTCAGCTGTTTGCGCCGTCGCGGCGAGCGCCCCGAGCCCGGTGAGTCGCACGGCGATGCGCACACGATCGGGCGTCGGCCTCAACCGCGAGCCGATGCGCACGGCGGCAACCGCTGCCGCCCCCGCGGCGACGGGCAGCGACCAGCGCCGTTGAGCGAGCAAGGCTCCGACGAAGACCAGAGTCCATGGCGTGAACACGGCGGGCGCAACCGTGTCGCCGTGTCGAGCGGCGAGGTCGTCGGCGCCCGTGCCGTAGAACGCTTTGCGGCCGAGCCAGTCGAGAACGGTGCGGCGGTGCTCGTGCCGCGCCTCGACGGCGGGCTCGTAGCGCACGCGCCAGCCCGACTCGCACAGTCGCCACACGAGATCGACGTCCTCGGCCACGCGCATGCGCGGCGTGAACCCGGCGCCGATCGCGTCCGTGCGTGCCACGAGGCACGCCGCCGGCAGCCACGAGACGCGCGCGCCGGGCCGCACGTTCGCCGGCTCCGCCCCGAGGTCGAGTGACGACCGCGCCGCCTCGTAGCGCGTGATCCAGTTCGACCCGCCCTCGGGCTCGAGGCCCGCGATGCGCGGCGCGACGAGTCCGACGCGTGGGTCGGCGAAGTGCCGCAGCAGCAGCGGCAGCGTGTCAGCGTCGAGCACCATGTCGCTGTCAACGAACGCGACGAAAGGTGTGTCGACGACCGCGAGTCCCGCGTTCCGCGCCTCAGCCGGCCCTCCGTTGCGCGGCATGACAAGCAGTCGCGCGCCGAACTCGTCTGCCACCCGTCGCATCGGCTCGGGCCGCCGCGAGGCGTCATCGACGACGACGACCGGCACCCCCGACGGGATGCTCGCGAGCAGCCGCGCGAGCGCATCAGGTCGATCGTGCGCGGGCACGACGACCGTCACGGCACTGGCCGATGGCCCTCCGGCGTACCCGGCCTCGAGCTCGGGCAGCTCGGCAACCACCGGGTCGGCAATGCCGGCCTCGAGCAGTCGCTCGGCGAGCGCCGCCGTGGCTGCCGACCGCACGACGAGCACCCCGCCGTGCAGCATCGACTGCGCGAGCGCCGTGAGATAGAGCACTTTCGTCGGCACGCCGCCCACGAGCGTCGCGCCCCTGTCGGCCACGTGCGTGCGGCGGTTGAGACGCACGGTGAACCCGTCGGGCAGTCTCACGCGCGGCCCCGCAGTTCGCCGAGCGGGCCGACGTCGCCGAGCCGAATGCGCGCGACAGCCTCGTCGACCATCGAGCCCAGCAGCGCCGCACCCTCGGCCGCGGTCGCGCCACGGGCGTCGCCGAGCACTCCGTTTGGTGCCACCTCGCGCAACCGCCCGTCGCGTAGTGCCGGCATGAGTTCGGTGATCGGGGCGGTCGCACCAACGACGTCGTCGAAACCTGCGACGCGCGCCGGGTCGAGATGCAGCATGAGCGAGGTCTCGGTGCGCCCGGCGTGCGCGTCGCCCGACGCTCCAGCACTACCGAGCCCGAGCCACGCGACATCATGCCCTTCGCCGCGCAAGCTCGGCACGACTTCCGACAGCACCGGCACATTGCCGCCGTGCCCGTTCACCAGCACGACGCGAGCCGCCCACGTGCGCGCCGAGCGCACGAGCTCGACGAGCAGCAGGCGCAGGGCATCCTGACCAATCGAGAGCGTGCCCGCGAACTGCTGGTGCTCGCCGCTCGAGCCAAACGCCAATACCGGTGCGACCACCGCGTCGAGTCGCGCACCGACCGCCACCGCCACCGCTGACGCAACGCGCGCGTCGACCGTGAACGGCAAGTGCGGTCCGTGCTGCTCGGTCGACCCGAGAGGCACGAGCAGCAGGGCTCCGTTCGGGATGCTCGGCCAGGCGGCCTCGTCGAGTCGGGTCACGACGCCACCGTAGCGGGGTCGCTCGACTCGACGCGCCCGCCGCGACTCAGCGCACCCTCGCGAAGTCCTCGGGCACGTAGATGTCGTCGCGAGTGAGCTCGCTCAGCGATCCTCGACCGAGGCCGAGCAGCGCCGAATCGATGCCACCGCGCATGATGTCGAGCACGTTCTCGACGCCCGCCTGCCCGTTCGCGGCGAGGCCCCAGAGGTAGGCGCGCCCGATCATGACGGCACGAGCACCGAGCGCGACAGCCTTGACGACGTCTGAACCCCGGCGCACACCACCATCGAGCACGACCTCGATCTGGTCGCCGACGGCGTCGACAATGCCGGGCAGCATGCGAATGGGGGCCGGAATGGTGTCGAGGTTATTGCCGCCGTGGTTCGAGACCGAGATGGTCGTCGCCCCGATGTCGATCGCGCGCTTGGCATCATCGACCCGGCCCACGCCCTTGAGCATGAAGGGGCCGTCCCACTGCTCGCGCAACCACCGCACGTCGTCCCAGCTGGGCGGGGGCGTGCCCATCCACTCGCCATAGGCGCCGAAGAAGGTGGGCGCTTCGCCGCCACCCTTCGGTTCGAGGTTGGGCGCCTTGAGGTCGGGAATACGGAAGGTCTTCGCGAAACTCCACAGCCACGGGATGCGCGGCAGCGCGTGAGGGGCAAAGTTCATGGCGGCGCCGAGCGTCAGGCGCTCGGGAATCTGCGGGCTGCCCCAGTCGCGTCCGTGCGAAAACGACCAGTCGAGGGTGGCGATGAGTCCTTTCGCACCCGCAGCCTTGGCGCGCTCGAGGCGGTGCACCATCTCGTCCTTCGCGCCGCTCCAATAGACCTGGAAGAGCGTGTTGGGGTTCGCCGCCGTGACGTCTTCGACCGACTTCGAGGCGAACGAGCTGAGGCCCATGATCGTGCCGCGGTTCTTCGCCGCCCGCGCGACGGCGACCTCGCCCTCGGGGTGCACGGCTTGCACGCCGGTCGGCGAGATGATGACGGGCATCGAAATGGGGATGCCCATGACGGAGGTCGACAGGTCGCGCTGCGCGTGGTGGTCGGCGATGCGCGGGGCGAAGCCGAGCTCGCTGTAGGCCGCGATGTTGTCGTCGAGCGTCACGCCCTTCTCCGACCCCGCGATGAGGGCGCCATAGACGGGCGCCGGCAGGCGTCTCTCTGCGCGACGCTGGGCCTCGGCGACGGTCTCGAACCAGGCGTTCTTGCTCATGATGCGTTCTCCTTGTGATGGTGCGTGAGGGGGGCGGGTCGGTTCACGAGGCGAAGATCCTCGTCAAGGCTGGGCCCACGTCGCGGTGGGTGGTGACGGTCTGCAGCATGCCGCGGCCGGCGCGCGAGAGCTCGCGGGCGAGTTCGGTGTCGTGCTCGCCGCTGAGGTCGAGCATGACGTCGAGGCGCGCCAGTCGACGGGCGATCGGTCGCGGATCGGGCCCCGCATTGTGCACGCAGTCTGAGAGCAGCAGCACCCGCGCGTCCTGCGCGGGGCGCTTGCGCAGCTCGCGCGCCGCGAGCTCGAGCGGAAAGCCGACATTCGTGAGACCGCGCGCGGGAATGCTCGTCAGCAGATCGAGCAGGCGATCGGGGCTCTGGTGCTGGCCGAACGACTGCAGCACGGCGGCATCTGACCAGAAGGCGATGACCGCGAGGTCGTCGTCGGAGAGCTCGCCTGCAAGCGCCCCCACGATCGCGGCTGCCGATCGGATGCGTTCGCCCTTCATCGAGCCCGAGACATCGACGACGAGTACGAGCGAACGCCGCGTGCGCACCCGCTCGCGCACGATGATGTCTTCGTCTTCTGGTACGGGCCGCTCGGCGAGCATCTCGATGGTCTTGTCGAGATCGATCTCGTCGGAGCCCCGGCGATACGGCACGCTCGCGAGCGCGCCCGAGCCGCGATGTGATCGCGCGTCGTTCTTCGGTCGCGGAATCATGAGCCGTGAGGCGATCTGCCGCGCGAGCGCCCGCACCGAGGCATCCAACTCGCCCGTCGCCTCCACGGGTACAAGCTCGGCGACCTCGTCGGTGAAGCCCTCCGCCGTGCCACCCGGTCGCTGCACGGTGTGACCGGTGCGAGGCGCGGGGCGCGATCGGAAGACCATCCCCGCCCCACCTTCGCCCGGCTCGAACACCTTCGGCTGCTCCGACAACTGCTTTGGTGCTCTCGACAACGGCCTGCTCGGTGTCGTCGATCGCGTACCTCGACGTTCGCGCCGAATCGGAGAATCGAGCTGCACCTCTCTTCATCCGGGCTCCGCGAGCGCGGGTTCGAGAATGAAGCGGTCTTGCCAGATCTCGCGCAGAACCGCTTCGGGCGTGATGTCAACCGCCTCGTCGATGTGGATGCGGCCGGAGAGCGCCACGACCATCGCGTCGAACACGAGCTCGGGGTAGCGATCGTCGTCGGCAACAGCGACGTCGCGCAGCTCGGCCAACTGCATCGCGACGGCAACGAGGTCGATCGCGCCGCGCACGCTCGAGCCCTGCCGAACGAACGTGTGCGTGCGCGTTGCGCGCGTGACGGCGACCGCATCGGCCACGAGTCGGTCGGCGAGCGGCCCCGCGGGTGCTGCGCGCAATCGCACGATCGACTCCTCGGCCTCAGCGCCTTGGTAGTCGACGGCGAGCCGGTTGAGACGGTCGGTGATCGACGACGAAAGCTTCGTGGTGCCGACGTTGTCGTAGGGGTTCATGGAGGCGATGACCCGGAAGGTCGGTAGCGCCTCGATCATGCCAACGCGAGGAATCGCGAGTCGCCGATCGGCCATAGCGGTGAGAAGGGTGTTGAGCGTGTCATCGGGCGCGCGGTTGAACTCTTCGATGTAGAGAAAACCGCCAGTCTGCATGGCTTCGGTGAGCGGCCCCGGCACGAAGTTGTCGGGCGAATAGTCCTCGCGCAGCACGCGCGAGGGGTTGTGATGCCCCACGAGCTTCGCCGGCGTGAGGTCGGCGTTGCCCTCGACGAAGAGCAGCGGAATGCCCCACTCTTCGGTGATCGCGCGCAGCATCGTGGTCTTGCTCGTGCCGGGCGGGCCCTCGAGCACGATGTCGCGACCGGCCGCGACGGCCGCGAGCGGGATTTCGATCTCACGCTCGCGGCCGACGTGGTGCTCGGCGACCCGCGTGCGGCTCGCCGAGACGTCGGGTGATTCGGTCACTGGACCATCGTTCCGGCGTCGACTGGCAGTGTCACGCCCGTGATGTAGCGGGCCTCATCCGATGCCAAGAACACCATGGCGTTCGAGATGTCGTAGGCCTCGAGCAAGTCGATGCCCATGGGGTTCATCTGCTTGGCCACCGCCTTGAAGTCGTCCGTCGTCGGGTTCTCCAAGTCGGGCCTGAACAGCCGGGCGAGTGTGTCGTTCATCACCATGACCGTGTTGACCGAGCCCGGGTGCACTGAGTTGACGCGAATGTGGTGCGGCGCGAGTTCGAGCGCGAGGGTGCGCATGAGGCCGACCACCGCGTGCTTCGACGCCACGTAGTGCGCGAAGTTGGGGTACCCCATGAGCCCGGCGACCGAGCTCGTGAGAATGATCGACCCGCCGTGCTCGTTCTTCTTCAGATGCGGAATCGCGGCCTTCGCCGTGCGCCAGACGCCCGCGACGTTGATGTCGAGGGTGTCCATGAAGATGTCGTCTTCCATATCCTCCGCGAGCGAGGGCGCTGTGAAGACACCCGCGTTGCCGAGCACCACGTCGATGCGGCCGAGCTGCGCCACGCCCTCCTCGACGGCAGCCTTCACTGCCGCGTAGTCGCGCACATCGGCTTTCGTGGCGACGATGCGACGATCGAGCGCTTCCACTTGCCGCACGGTCTCATCCATGTCGGCCTGCGTCGCTGCCGGCGAGGGCGAGCCCTTGATCTCGTCGAGCACGTCGAACCCGATGACGTCGGCGCCCTCTTGCGCGAAGCGCAGCGCGTGGCTGCGGCCCTGGCTGCGGGCAACGCCCGACACCAGTACGACTTTTCCGTCCAATCGACCCATGGTGGTCTCCTTTACGTTCGTGTTGTCTCTGCGGTGGATGCCCGGCCCGCGTGACCCGCGGGCCGGGCTCGTGCGACTACTTGATGACGGCGCCGGCGTCGACCGGCAGCGTGACGCCCGTGACGTAGCGGGCCTCATCAGAGGCGAGCCACACCATGGCGTTGGAGATGTCGACGGCCTCGACCCATCCGATGGGCAAGGCGTTCATGACTTTCGCCGCTTCGATGAAGTCGTCGACACCGGGGTTCTCAACGTCGGGTCGGAAGAGGCGGAAGGTCGCCTCGTTGTTGACCATCGGAGTGTCAACCGTGGTCGGGTGAATCGAGTTGACCCTGATGCTGTCGGGTGCCAACTCGAGCGCGAGGGTGCGCATGAGGCCGACGACACCGTGCTTGGCCGCGACGTAGTGACCGACGTTGGCGTAGGCCATGAGGCCCGCCGCCGAGCTCGTCATGATGATCGAGCCACCACGACCACCCGCCTTGATGTGCGGAATCGCTGCCGCGCACGAGCGCCACACGCCGGTGAGGTTGATGTCGACCATGTCGACGAACGCCTCTTCGGTGAGTGACTCTGCGGGCCCCATGAAGGTCGAGACGCCAGCGTTGGCGATGACGACGTCGAGTCGGCCGAGTTGCGCCACACCGTCATCGACCGCTTTCTTGACCTGCTCAAGGCTGCGCACGTCGGCCTTGGTCGCCACGATGCGCCGATCGAGTGCTTCAACCGCTCGCACCGTCTCGTCCATGTCGGCCTGCGTGGCGGGCGGCGAGGTGCTGCCCGCGATCGGCTCGACCACGTCGATGCCGATGATGTCGGCGCCCTCCTCAGCGAACCGAATCGCGTGACTGCGACCCTGTCCGCGGGCGACGCCCGTGATGAACACCACTTTTCCGTCTAAACGCCCCATTGCGTTCTCCTTCCTGGTGGGTGTTGCCCGGCACACCACGGTGGGGCCGGTGGTGGGGGCGGCCGCTCACGACCGCCCCCGATGGGTCAGTGATCTCGGGTCAGCAGACGACCATGCCCGCATCGACCGAGACCTGCGTGCCGGTGACGAACTTCGCCTCGTCAGAGGCGAGCCACAGCACGGCGTTGGCTTGATCGCGCGGCTGCGTGGTCGTTTCGGGCAGCACTCCGTAGCCGCCCATGACGATGCCGGGGTTCTTCTCGATGTACTCGGGGAAGGCCGCACCCATTCCGCCCATCGCCGTGTCGACTCCGCCCGGGTGCAAGGTGTTGACGCGAATGCCGAAGCGCCCGAGCTCAATGGCGTAGGCCTTGCCGAGCCCAGTGACGCCGTGCTTCGCTGCGATGTAGGCGGTGAGGAACGGGAGCCCGACGAGGCCGGCTGCCGAGCTCGTGAGAATGATCGAGCCGCCGCCACGTGCCTTGAGGTGCGGCACGGCGGCCTGCACGGTGTGCCACACGCCCGTGAGGTTCGTGTCGATCGTGTTCTTCCAGATCTCGGGCGTCGTGCTTTCGGCATCGGCAATGATGCAGATACCCGCGTTGCCGACGACGATGTCGAGACCGCCGAGCTCGGCGACGCCCTCGTCGACGGCCGCGCTCAGTGCCGCGAAGTCGCGCACATCGGCTTGCTTCGCCACGATGCGGCGGTCGAGCGCTTCGATCTGCTTCACCGTCTCGGCGAGATCATCCGGCGTCGCCGGCGGGTACTGCAGATCGGGCACGGGAGCACAGAGATCGACCGCGATGATGTCGGCCCCCTCCTCGGCGAGCCGCAGCGCGTGCGCGCGGCCCTGTCCTCGTGCTGCGCCGGTGACGAATGCGACTTTTCCTGATACACGCCCCATCGCGTGCCTCCTTCGGTGTTGTGGGTGAGTGGTGCGGGTGAGTGGTGTGGCTCAGAAGGTTCTGCGCGCGTGCGCCGCGCGGGTACGACGAACCACCGCGGCGGCGATGCCGCGCGGCTCATCGATGTGGGAGATGGTGCGGGTGAGCGGGCCGGGCTCGTGAGGGTGGATGGGCCGGGCGGCTCCTAGTGGTCGGTTCCGCAGGCGCACCCTGCGGCGGTGAGAGTCTGAGTTGTCGCGGCGTCAGGAGAGAAGCCCGCGAGCGGGCTTTCGGCGCACGCGTGCACCGGTGGGGCATCAGGACGACGGATGCTCAACGTGAGTGGCACGGGACCGGTCGAGCCGCGCGGGCGCGGCGGCGAGGTGCGGTGCGAGTGATCGCCCGTGGGCTTGGGCACAGCATCCATCGCCCGCTCGGCGAGCAGTTGCTCGCCGAAACCCCGCACGCACTCCGGGTCAGGGCCGTCGAGCGGCAGGCCCGTGAAGAACTTGGCGGCCATGCAGCCACCGCGGCACGAGTCGTAGAACGAGCACGAGCCGCAGGCTCCGCCGCCGGTGGGCTCGCGCAGCCGCTGGAAGAGCGACGATTCGCGCCACACGCTCGTGAACCCGCCGGGCTCGCGAATGTTGCCCGCGAGAAACTCGTCGTGAATCGCGAAGGGGCAGGCGTAGACATCACCGATCGGGTCAATGAGGCACACCACGCGGCCGGCACCGCAGAGGTTGAGACCGGGCAGCGCCTCGCCGAATGCCGAGAGGTGAAAGAACGAGTCGCCGGTGAGCACGCGGTCGCCGTTGGCGACGAGCCAGTCGTAGAGCTCGCGCTGCTGCTCGGGCAGGGGGTGCAGTTCGTCCCACACGTCGGCGCCGCGACCGCTCGGCCGCAGGCGCGTGAGTCGCAACTGCGCACCGAACCGTTCGGCGATCGCCGCGAACTCATCGAGCTGACCGATGTTCTGGCGCGTGCACACGACCGAGAGCTTGAAGCCGCGGAAGCCTGCATCGAAGAGGTTCTGCATCGCGCGCATCGCGAGGTCGTACGACCCCGGGCCGCGCACGAAGTCGTTGACCTCGGCGGTCGCGCCGTCGAGTGAGATCTGCACGTCGACGTAGTCGCTCGCCGCGAGGCGCTGCGCGACCTCGGGGGTGATCTTCACACCGTTGGTCGAGAACTTCACCCCCACCTGGTGCGCCGTCGCATAGTCGACGAGCTCCCAGAAGTCGCTGCGCACTGTCGGCTCGCCGCCGCCGATGTTGACGTAGAAGACCTGCATGCGCTGCAGCTCGTCGATGATGCCCTTGCACTCTTCTGTCGTGAGTTCGCGCGGGTCTCGACGGCCCGAGCTCGAGAGGCAGTGGCTGCACGAGAGGTTGCACGCGTAGGTGAGTTCCCACGTCAGGCAGATGGGAGCGTCGAGTCCGCGCTCGAAGTGACCGAGCAGGGTCTGTGACGTCGCGGGTGGCCGCGGTGCAGCGGGCGGCGCCGGCGTCGATGCTGTGACGGTGGGCGAGTCGATGAGCGTCATGCTGCAGCCTCCGTGCGCGCGGCGGGCACGAGCATCGACGAGGCCATGAGCGTGCCGATGGCGCGACGGTAGCGGTCGACGCGATCGGGCGTGACGCCTTCGAGCTCGATCGCTTCGCCGAGCGAGCGATCTCCATCAAGGCTCTGCACGATGCCGAGCAGTGTGCGGTCTTTCAGAAAGCTCAGCTGGCGCGTGCCGAAGTGATACAGCAACGCGCCGAAGGGCTCGGGGCGCACCGAGACGCGCGGGTGGATGGTGAGTCTGAGGTCGAGCGGCGGAAGGTCCATGCCGGGCCTAGTAGACGCCGCACATTCCATCGATCGAGACTTCCTCGACCAGTGATTCCTCTTCGACGAGTTCGTCGTGGGCGGTCGTGGGGCGGCTTTCAGCGATGCTCATGGCATGCTCCTCCTCGTAGATGCTCCGACGTCGATGTCGGAACCTTCCGGTGAGCAGTACTGTATTGGCACTCAGTGCCGAAGGGAAGAGGAGGACGCAGATTGTCCGAGATCGCCAAGATTTCCGCTGCTCCCGTTGTTCGCATCGGCCGCCATCCCGCCACGACTCACGCTGAGATCAGCCACACGGGCCTCTCGCTGTTCATCGAGCACGGCTTCGACCGCGTGACGATCGACGACATCGCCACGGCGTGCGGCATCGGCCGCCGCACGTTCTTTCGCTACTTCCCCTCGAAGAACGACCTGCCCTGGGGCCAGTTCGACGAGATGCTCGCGGGCATGCGCGCACACCTCGCGTCCCTGCCGCCCAGCCTGTCGCTGCGGGATGCTCTCCGCATCGCGATCGTCGTCTTCAACCACATCCCCGATGGCGAGCTGCAGTACCACCGCGAGCGCATGACGCTGCTGCTGACGGTGCCCTCCCTCGTGGCGCACTCGGCGATCCGCTACGCCGACTGGAGGCAGGTCATCGCCGAGTACGTCGCCGAGCGACGCGGCGAGCCAGCGCACTCGCTCGTGCCGCAGACCGTGGCCTGGGTCTGCCTGGGCGTGTCGCTCGCCGCCTATGAGCAGTGGCTCGCCGACGACTCGAGCTCGCTGAGCCACTTGCTCGACGATGCCTTTCTCGCGGCGCGCGACCTCATGCTCATCGACGACGCGCCGCGACCGTGACCTCTGCCGCGGCCGACGTCATTGTCGTCGGCGCGGGCGGCTCGGGCGCGCCGCTCGCCGCGCGACTCGCCGCGCGAGGAGCCCGCGTGCTGCTGCTCGAGTGGGGGCCCGTGCCTGCCCCGTTCGAGAGCCGCGACGCGTCGAGCCTTGCGGGGGCGATGCCCGGGGATCCACTCGCTGTCGGCTATGCCGGCGTGCTCGTTTCCGGTCGCGACCACACGGTCGTGCGTGGTCGCGCGGCGGGAGGGTCGACGGCGATCAACGGCGGGTACTTTCGCCGTGCGCGCGAACGTGACCTCGACGCGTGGGCGACAATCGCGGGGGACGCGCGCTGGAGCGCAGCAGCCACGTCCCCGCTGTGGTCGCGCATCGAGCACGACCACGAGTTCGGGCACGCGCCAGGGCACGGCACCGAAGGACCCATGCCGGTCACGCGCGCACCATCGAGCCACCCCCTCAGCGCTGCGCTGCTCGCGGCGGGTGAGGAGGCAGGGCTCCCGCTCGTCGACGATCAGAATGCGAGCCCCGAGCTGCCGCCCGGCATCGGATCGACGCCGACCAACGTGCTGCGAGGCGAGCGCTGGAGCACCGCCCGCGCGTTTCTCGACCCCGTTCCCCCCGGCGTCGAGCTGCGCGGCGGTCACGAGGCGATCGCCATCGTGATCGACCGGCGCGGTCGCGCGACGGGTGTCGAGGTGCTCGCCGAAGGCCAGCGCCATGTGCTCGAGGCCGATCTCGTCGTGCTGTGCGCCGGCGCGATCGAGACACCGCGGCTGCTCGTGCGCAGTGGCATCGGCTCGGCCGAGGCGCTTGCCGCCACCGGCGTACCGGTCGTGCTGCACGCTCCCGTCGGCGCGCAGCTGCACGACCATCCCCAGGTCGCGTTGCGCTTCACCGCGCCAGCGTCAGTGCTCGCGCATGCCGTCGAGGCGCCGCTCGGCGTCTCGGCCCACGGCTCCAGCGGTCTCGCCGACGAGCTCGGCGCCGGAGGCGGTGTCGGCGATCTCGAAGTGCTCTCGGTGCTGCGCCCGCTCGGCCGCATGCTCGGCACCGAGCCCGACGACCATCACCTCAGTCTGCTCGTGTCGCCCCTGCAATCGACGGGACGTGGCGAGCTGCGATTCGACGACTCGGGGCGGCCAGTGCTCGATTTTCATTACCTCTCGACCGAGCCCGATCGAGCGCGGATGCGGGCGGCCGTGCGACTCGCCACGGTACTCCTCGAGAACGACGCCCTGCGCCTGTTGGGAGCGCGCAGCGAGCACCCGCACCTCGCGGCACTCGACGACGCCGAACTCGACGAATGGATGCTCGCTCGTCTCTCGACGGCGTTGCATACGTGCGGCACGACGCCGATGGGCACCGACCCTGCGACGTCGGTCGTGGACGGTCGCGGAGCGGTGCACGGCGTCGAGGGGCTCTACATCGCCGACGTGGGGCTGCTGCCCTCGACGCCGACGAGCGGTCCGGCAGCGACGGCCGTGCTCATCGGCGAGGTCATCGCCGACGCGCTCTGTGAGACCTGAATGAGCCAGACCTGAACCCGCGAGGCCTGAACCCTCCCGTCATGAACGCTAGAGCGGCAGGTCCGCGAGGGCCGGGTAGGGGTTGCCGAACCGGTGCGTCGTGATCGACACGGCCTGCTCGCGCAGGAAGGGCAGCAGCTCGACGCGACCCGCCGCGGTCACCGGTCCTGCCCAGATCGCGACATCCGGGTCGCCCCCGAGTGCGGTGTGCAACGCCGACTGCAGCGCGCGTCCCGCTCCCGCGGCCGCCACGAGTCGGATGCGCGGTGGGCGTTCGGCGAGCATCCGCTCGGTGAATTCGTCGTCCGTTTCGACCGTGATCGTGGATGCTCGCAGCGAGCCCAGCCCCGCATCCACGAGGGCGAGCAAGCTCGCCGGCAGCGGCACAGCCGTGCTGATCGCCACGCGCGAGCCCGCGCGCGCAGCCGCCAACAGCACTCGCACGGTCTCCGGCATGCCGGCACCCGAGGCCGCGCGCACCGTGACGGGCGCGGGACGATACCGCAGCACGTTTCTCTCGACCGGCTGGTCGGGCAGCGCCTCAAGCCTGCTGTCGTCGCGGGCCACGCCGAACTCGTCATCCCACGCGAGCTGGTCGCTCAAGGCTCCGGCGCGCGCGGAGTCGAAGCCCGCGAAGTCGAGCCCGGGCTGGCTCGCTTCGAGCACCTCGCGCACGCCGCGCTCGAGTCCGCGCAGGCTCAGCGTCTCGCGAGGCTCTCGTGGCACGGGCGCGAACGTGCCGAAGCCGAACACGTACGAGGGCCCGCCAGCCTTCGTCGAGCCGCCGACACTCGACCGCTTCCACCCGCCGAAGGGCTGGCGCCGCACGATCGCGCCCGTCGTGCCTCGGTTGACATAGAGGTTGCCCGCTTGCGCGTGGTCGACCCAGTACTCGACTTCGGCGGGGTCGAGTGAGTGCAGCCCGGCGGTGAGCCCGTAGGCGACCCCGTTCTGCAGGTCGAGTGCCTCGTCGAGATCGCGTGCCCGCATGAGCCCGAGCACCGGGCCGAAGTACTCGGTGGTGTGAAACTCGCTGTCAGCCACGACGCCTCGACGCACGCCGGGGCTCCACAGCGAGCCCGTCGCGTCGAGGGCGCGCGGCTCGACGAGCCAGTCTTCCCCTTCGTCGAGCGCCGTGAGGCCGCGCAGCAGCTTGCCCGAGGCACGCTCGATGAGCGGCCCCACGACCGTGCGGGGGTCGAGCGCCGAGCCGACGCGCAACGTGGTGACAGCATCCACCAGTTGACGTTCGAATCGTTCGGAGGTCGCGACCGAGCCGACGAGAATCGCGAGCGATGCCGCCGAGCACTTCTGACCCGCGTGCCCGAATGCCGAGCGAACGAGGTCGGCGACGGCGAGGTCGATGTCGGCCGACGGTGTGATCACCATCGCGTTCTTGCCGCTCGTTTCAGCGAGCACAGGCAGGTCAGGCCGCCACGAACGAAAGAGCGCCGCGGTCTCCCACGCACCGGTCAGCACGAGCCGATCGATCGCGGGGTGCGCCACGAGCGCCTGCCCGACCTCGTTCTCGGGCACGTCGACGAAGCGCAGCACCTCTCGCGGCACGCCGGCATCCCAGAGCGCCTCGACCATGACCGCGGCGCTGCGTCGCGCCTGCGGTGCGGGCTTGATGATGACCGCGCTGCCCGCGGCGAGCGCCGCGAGCACTCCCCCGGCGGGAATCGCGACGGGAAAGTTCCAGGGCGGCACGACGAGCGTCAGGTGCACGGGCGTGAAGGTCGCGTCGTCGATGCGGGCCAGGTCGCGCGCACTCTCGGCGTAGTAGTGCGCGAAGTCGATGGCCTCGCTCACCTCGGGGTCGCCTTCGGCGAGCGTCTTGCCGGCTTCGGCCGCCATCACTTCGAGCAGGTCGGCGCGGCGCGCGGCGAGCATCCGTCCGCATTCGTGCAGGATGCTCGCCCGCTCGTCGACCGACCGCGCGGCCCAGCCGGCAGCAGCGCTGCGCGTCTCGGCAACGAACCGCTCGACGGCTCCGACGTTGGCGATGCCGCTCGCATCGACGAGCGCGTGCCCGCGTGTCGTCGTCTGCGCGCGCTGCAGAATGGCGCGGCCCCACTCGCGGTTGGCAGGCAAGGCAGGGTCGGTGTCGGGTGCGTTGCTGAAGCCCTCGCGCACTCCCGAGGGCGAGGGCAGTACGCGCGACGACTCGAGGGGACGCTCGTCGAGTCGGTTCTGCACGCGGCGCGGCGCGGGTGCTGAGGGTGCGGCCTCGAAGGTGGAGAGCGACTCACGAAAGCGCTGCTCTTCGCGCTCGAAGATCTCGGGCGAGGTCGAGAGCTCGAACACTCCGGAGAGAAAGTTCTCGCTGCTCGCGTTCTCTTCGAGTCGGCGAATGAGATAGCTGATGGCCGAGTCGAAGTCGCGCGGGTGCACGACGGGTGTGTAGAGCAGCAGGCGACCCACGGTATTGCGCACCGCGGCGGCTTGGTCGGGCGCCATGCCCAAGAGCATTTCGACGTCGACCGCGTCGGTCACGCCGCGCTGCTCGGCGAGCTGCCACGCCCACGAGATGTCGAAGAGGTTGTGGCCGGCGACGCCGATGCGCACAGCATCCACGCGGTCGGGTCGTAAGGCGGCATCGAGCACCCGCTTGTAGTTGGCGTCGCTCTGGCGCTTGCTCGGCAGCACCGCCACGGGCCAGCCGTGCAGGGCCGCGTCGACGCGCTCCATCGCGAGATTGGCCCCTTTGACGACGCGCACCTTGATGCCCGCACCGCCCTCCGCGCGCCGGCGCTGCGCCCACCCGGTGAGGCGATCGAGCGCCGGCAGCGCCTCGGGCAGGTACGCCTGCAGCACGATGCCGCCCTCGTAGCTGCGCAAGGCGGGTCGATCGAGCAGTCGTTGAAACACTTGGATCGTGAGGTCGAGGTCGCGAAACTCTTCCATGTCGAGGTTGAGGAAGGTCGGCGAGACACCGAGCGCGGCCGTCTCGTAGAGGGGAGTGAGCCTCCCGACGACGCGGTCGACGGTCTCGTCGAAGGCCCACATGCTGAGCTGGCTGACGATGGCCGAGACTTTGACCGAGACGTAGTCGACGTCGTGGCGCTTCACGAGCTCGGTGATGCCCGCGAGCCGGCGGTCGGCCTCGGCGTCGCCGAGCACCGCCTCGCCGAGCAGGTTGATGTTGAGCCGGTCGCCCTCGGCACGCAACTGCTCGAGGGTGCGGTCGAGCCGGTTCGGTGACGCGTCGACCACGAGATGCCCCACCATGCGCCGCAGCACGAGTCGCGCGATCGGCACGATGGGCCACGGCGCGAGTCGTGCGAGCGGCCCGCCGATCGCGATGAGCACGCGCAATGGCCAGGGCAGAAAACTCGGGATGCTGCGCGCGAGCTCTTCGAGATTGCGTGCCGCGACGCCCAGGTCATCGGGCCGCGCCACCCGGTCGACGAAGCCGATGGCAAAGTCGAGCCCCACCGGGTCGTGCAGCAGCCCCGCGAGTCGTGCGGCGTTGGCGTCGGGCTTCACGCCCGTCTGCTCAGCGCGCTCGACCGCCGCGAGCCACCGGCGTACGAGCGCCACGGCCTCGTCGGCGTCGCGCGGGCTCGGGTTCGCAGTCGTCGTCACCTGCCTATCCTCCCCTGCCGACTACGCTGGCGCCATGACCGAGCGGCGTGACGTCATCATCATCGGCGGCGGCCACAACGGCCTCACCGCAGCGGCCTACCTTGCCCAGGCGGGTCTCGACGTGCAGGTGCTCGAGCGGCTTGACGCGCTCGGCGGCGCCGCGGTCTCGGCCGAAGCCTTCGCGGGGGTGGATGCACGGCTCAGCCGCTACAGCTACCTCGTGAGCCTGCTGCCCCAGCGCATCATCGACGATCTCGGTCTGCGCATCGCCCTCGCGCCGCGCCGCTACAGCTCGTACACGCCAGTGCCGGGCGGCGACGGTTTCTCACCGGGCGCCGGGTTGCTCGTCGACAACCACGACCCTGAAGCTACGGCCGCGAGCTTCGCGAGCATCGGCGCTGCCGCCGACGCTGCCGCGTGGGGCAGGTTCTACGAGGGCACCGAGCGTCTCGCGCGCGCACTCTTTCCGACCGTGACCGACCCCCTGCTCACGCGCGACGAAGCACGTGCCGCCGTCGGTGATGCAGCCCTGTGGCAGTCGCTCATCGAGCAACCTGTAGGCGTCGCGATCGCCGACGCCTTCGAGCACGATCTCGTGCGCGGTGTCGTGCTCACCGACGCGCTCATCGGCACCTTCGCGCCGAACGTCGACGACAGCCTGCGCGCCAACCGCTGCTTTCTGTACCACGTCATCGGCGGCGGAACGGGCGACTGGAATGTTCCGGTGGGCGGCATGGGCACGGTGTCGGGCGAGCTCGAACGCGCCGCGAGGCTCGCCGGTGCCACCCTCACGACGGGAGCCGAAGTCACAGCGCTGCACGGCGATCGCGTCGTGCACTGGGTCGACAGCGCTGGCGTCGAGCACAGCACCGCAGCGCAGCACGTTCTCGTGAACTGCTCGCCGCACGAGCTCGCTCGGCTGCTCGCGGCGGGTGACGGTGCGGGAGCATCCGATGACGGCTTCGCGGCACCTCCCGCAGAAGGCGCCCAGGTCAAGGTCAACCTGCTGCTGAGCCGGCTGCCTCGATTGCGGGATGCCGCACTCGACCCGCACGCGGCCTTCGGCGGCACCTTCCACATCAATGAGACCTTCACGCAACTGCAAGCCGCACACGACGCGGCCGTCGCAGGCCGCGTTCCCGACCCCGTGCCCGCCGAGATCTACTGCCACTCGCTCACCGACCCGAGCATTCTCGGCCCCGAGTTGCGAGCGAGCGGAGCCCAGACCCTCACCGTCTTCGCCCTGCACACGCCCGACCGCCTGCTCACGGAAAGCACGAACAACGCCATGCGCGAGACCCTGCAGCGCGCGGTGCTCGACTCGCTCGACTCGGTGCTCGGCGAACCCATCGAGCCCCTGTTACTGCTCGACGGCAACGGCAACCCCTGCGTCGAGACGAAGACCACGCGCGACCTCGAGCACGCGCTGCGCCTGCCCGGCGGCAGCATCTTCCACGGCGACCTCGACTGGCCCTGGGCCGAGCACGACGAGCCCCTCGACACCCCCGCCCGCCGCTGGGGAGTCGACAGCGGCATCGACGGTGTACTGCTGTGCGGTTCAGGCGCCCGCCGCGGTGGCGCGGTGAGCGGCATCGCCGGTCACAATGCCGCGATGGCGGTGCTCGAGTCGCGATGACGCGGTCGCGCCGGTCCGGTCAGTGGATGCTCGCCGCGAGCCTGCCGCTGCTGCTGAGCTCGTGCGCTCTCGCGCCTGTGCCACTCTCGACCACGCCCGAGCAACTCCCCTCCCCCGCGCCCGACGCCCCCGCACCTCCCGCCGCAGCGTCGTTCGGTCTGCCGAGCGCGGGAGCGATCGACTACCAGCTCGGCGGGGCCTCCGAGCCACTGCCCGGCACGGTCGTTGTCGTGCGCGATGCCTCCGAGCAGGCGGCGGAGGGCATCCTGTCGATCTGCTACGTCAACGGTTTTCAGACGCAGCCTGGCGAGCTCGACGGGTGGCTCGAGAACGCTCCCGAGGCGCTGCTGCGCGACGAGGCTGGCACGCTCGTCACCGACCCCGGCTGGCCCGACGAAGTGCTGCTCGACACGCGCACGGCGGGCACGCGCGCCGCGATCGTGCTGCACCTCACTCCGACACTTCAGCAGTGCGCTGAGCACGGGTTCGCCGCGGTCGAATTCGACAACCTCGACACCTACGCTCGCTCGCACGACGCGCTCAATGCCGACGGTGCCATCGCTCTCGCGACTGACCTCGTCGCGGCCGCCGCCGAGCTCGGCCTTGCCGCCGGGCAGAAGAACGCGCTCGAGCTCGGCGCGCGCGGGCGTGACGAGGCTGGCTTCACGTTCGCGATCACTGAGGAGTGCGACCTCTGGAGCGAATGCGACCTCGCCCGCGAGGTCTATGGCGACCAGGTCATGAACGTCGAGTACACCGACGACCTGCGCGGTTCGTGGTCAGAGGTCTGCGCCCGCGGCGAGGTGCCAGCGCTCACGGTGCTGCGCGACAGGATGCTCGCACCCCCCTCGAGCCCCGACCACGAACTCGCCCACTGCTGAGCGAGGCGCCACGGCGGTGCTACAGAAACGCGGCCTGCACCGCGGCGTTGACGATGGCGCCGACGATGAACCCGAGAACCGTACCCGCGATCGCCACGATCAGCGCGACGTTTGCCAGCTTCTCGCGCTTGTTCTTCGCAATGATCGCCATGATGATACCCGCTGTGCCGATCAGAATCGGAATGAACAGCACGGCGATGGCCCCGAAGATGATGCCCAGCAGAGAGAAGGTCTTCGACTCCGCGGGGGCGGCAGCTGCTGGCACGTAGGGTGCGGGAGCCGCAGGGTCACCGTGAGGGGCGGGCGCGGCAGCGGGCGCGGGCGTGGTGTTCTCAGGCGTGGTGTTCTCGGGCGTGATGTGTGCGGGCGTGGTGTTCTCAGGGGTGGTGTTCTCGGTGCTCACGGTTCTCCTCGACGGGGCGGTCGCCACTCTGGTTGAGCACGACTCAACGACGACCGTCGCAAACCACGCGACCGGTGTCAAGCCTTAGGCGTCGAACGCGACGGCCACCACGAGCACGAGCGCCACGACAGCCGACAGCCCGAGCACCGCGACCGTGCGCACCATGAGCGCCCAGGGCTCGCGACGCTCGGCCGTTGAATGGCGCACGCGGGGGGTGGTGGCTCCGATGCCGAGCGCCACGATCGCCAAGATTCCGGCCGCGATGGCCACGGCAGGCTCGCCGAGCTGCAGTGACGTGATCGCGGCGACGAGCGCGACGACGATCGAGTGCGCCGTTGTGCGCTGCCACGACAGGCTCGTGCGGTCGACCGGTGCCCGGCTCGAGCGCGCCGCCACTACCGCGCCAGTTCGATCGCCTGAAAGGCGGTTAAACCAGCGAGCACGAGCGCGACGGCGATGACGCCGCCCACGAGCCAGGGCAGGGCGGCCGGCGCGGGCAGCGGTTCGCGCAAGCGCAGTGCCCGCTCAGCTCGGCGCCACGAGTAGAGCGCCCAGAGGCCGAGGCCGGCTCCGCCGAGGCTCGAGAGCCCGGCGATGACGATGATAAGCAGCGGCAGGTCGCCGAAGCTCGCGAGGGTGGCGAGCGCGACGCCACCGGCGACGAGCGCCATGCCCGTGCGAATCCACGAGAGTGCCGTGCGTTCGTTCGCGAGCGAAGCCTGCACTTCGGGCTCCTCCCCCACGCTGTAGACGGAGCGGGGGCTGCGGTCGTCGTCACTCATGCCTGCACGCTAGCGCCCCAACACGCCGATATCGCACCCCTTGACGAACGTCATGTGCACCGCGACGCACATCACTCCCACACGCTCGGTGCGGGGTCGCGGCGCGAAGGCAACGCCGCGTTGCCGCCCCACTCGGCGAGCCACGCGGGCAGTGGGTGATCGGCTGGGTCGAGCCCGAACAGCTCAGCGAGCTCGGGAATCGGCACGATGCCGCCGCTCTTCTTGAGGAACCGCGCTTTGATGACAGCGCGCGCGCAGATCTCGCCATGGCGCACGAACCGCTGCTCGACGTAGCCGGCGACATCGTCGAGCCCGACGATGCGACTCTCCAGCTCGAAGCGCTGCCAGGGATCGAGCGATCGCCGATAGGTGATCGTCGAGCTCACCACCACCGGGTAGTAGCCGCGGCGGCTGAGTTCTTTCCACACGCCCGCGCGCACCATGAGGTCCATGCGGCCCAAATCCATGAGCGAGAGATAGACCCCGTTGTTCATGTGCCCGAGCACGTCGAGATCGACGGGCAGCACGCGAAAGCGCACCGTGCCGACATCGGTGGGCTTGAGGGGAGCGCGGAATCGGGCTTTCACCATGACCCAGAGCAGGCGCAGTAGCTTGTTCACGCCGCACACGCTAAGCGACTCAACGCCGGCGATGGTCTTCGATCGTGGCTCTCGCACCGAAACGCTGCACCTCGACGCCCTCACTCGTGACGAGGCGCACAACTCGCTGTCGATGACCGGCGTAGGGAGCGAGCACTTCGACCATCCCCGCATCGTCGAGTCGATCGCCGGTGAACCACGTGCCGATGACGTGCGGCAGGTGGGCATCGCCGATGCTCAGCAGGTCGGGTGCACCGTGCGAGCGCTGCAGCACCTCGGCGGCCGTCCACACGCCGACTCCCGGAATCGAGCGCAGAGCGGCCTCGGCTCCGTCGGGCACCACGCCCCCGCGGTCGCTCATGAGCCGCCGGTCGAGCGAGTTCGCCACGGCCGCCACGCGACGGATCGTCGCCATGCGCTGCGGTCCGACTCCCGCCCGATGCCAGTCATGATCGGGGATGCTGCGCCAGCCCACCGCGTCGGGCATGACCGTGAGCCCCTCAGGTGCAGGGCCTGGTGCGCGCTCGCCGTGCTGCAGCACGAGCGTGCGCCATGCCCGCCGCGCTTCGACTCCGGTCACCTTCTGCTCGAGCACTCCCGCCACCGCCGCTTCGAGCACGAGCGCGGTGCTCGTGAGGCGCAGGCCGCGGTGACGTCGTCGCACCCGACGCAGGGCTGCCGCGGCCGTGGTGCCAGCGTCGGCGAGCTCGTCGAGGCGAGCATCCAGTCCGGTCCAGTCGTCGTGCTCACCGATGAGTGCGGGCACGCGGTGGATGCTCCACTCGGCCCCCTCGCCCCAGGCAGCCGCGCGCACCACGGTCGAGCCGTCAACGGCACGATGCACGCGCAACCGCAGGCTCGCTGTGCCCTCGGGAGTGCGTTGCGCGCGCCAGACCTCGACCCACGCGCCACCCGCACCGACGAAGCGCAGCATGCTCGGGTCGCCGCGACCACGACGCACGAAGCCGAGCGTCGCGCGCAGGTCGCGCGGCTCGTCGGTCTCGAGCTCGAGCTCGGCATCCGGTGCCGCGGAGAGGTCGGCAAGCTCCACGCGCTCAGGCTACGCGGCGCGACCGACGATGCGACCCTGCCGCTGCCAGCAACGCACGAACGGCGGGGAGCCGCTCATCGAGAGCTCCCCGCCGTTGCGCGAGAGTGCGGCTTAGCCGCAGGTGTAGACCACTCCGTCAACGTCCCACGTGCCGGGGCCAAGCTGCGAGCAGACGTCGACGAGGCCGCCGAAGAGCGCGGCGCCGCTGACGGCAACGATGATCGACACGATGATGCCAATGACGATGAAGATGAAGCCGATGACGATCGCCGCCACGGCGACGCCGTTCTTCTGGCCGGCCTTCTTCGACTGGTTGAGTGCGACGAAACCGAGAATGATGCCGATCAGTTGGAAGGGCAGGATCGACAGGATGAGCGCCACGATGCCGAGTGTCTTGCCCGG
Organism: Actinomycetota bacterium; assembly: GCA_005777405.1. Classification (GTDB taxonomy): domain Bacteria; phylum Actinomycetota; class Actinomycetes; order Actinomycetales; family Microbacteriaceae; genus Microcella. Next base: position 14,111 of record SXMH01000211.1, on the reverse strand, counting down.
GTTCGCGGGTGCTGCAGCGGGAACGCCGGCGGGCGGTGCTGCGGGGGGAGGTGCGTCAGTCATGTGAGCTCCTTGGGGTCGTTGCGCGAAAGAGTCGATGCGCGGAGGGGTGGATGCGCGCTCCCATTGAGCGCGTTCGGCATGAATGTACTGCGCGCGGGGGCGTGAGCGACATAGGCAGTTCTGCGCATCGACTCCGTGTCGCACCGCACCTCAGGCGAGACGTACCGCCACCGAGCCGGCATAGCGGCCAGACACGACGCGCGCGGCCTTGATGGCCAGGTATTGCGCGCCGTACTTGTCGTGCAGCAGCTGCTCGAGACGCTCGCGCGTCTCGAGCGACTCGTCGATGCTCGCGACCGCCTCGAGCACTACCGCTCCGTCGTGCGGGTGGCCTGCACGGTCGCACGCTTGCAGCGTCACGGCAGGGGTGTGACGAATGCGCTTGACCTTGCCTGAGCCAGCGCCGGTCGTCACGAGCAGCGTGTCGCCGTCGCGCACGACCCACACCGCCGTCGGCACCGTTGCCCCGCTGCGGCGGGTCGTGGTGAGCAGAATGTACGGTTCGTCGGCGAGGTCGAGCAGGGTCATGGCGAGCACTCTACGGTCGCGGGCAGGGTCGAGGCTGGGTGCGCATTCGCGCGCCCTCGCGAGAGCGGGCAGGATAGGCGCATGCGTATCGGAATGCTGACGTCGGGCGGCGACGCCCCCGGCCTCAACGCGGTCATCCGCGCGGCAGTGCTTGTCGGAACGACCGTGCACCACCACGAGTTCGTCGGCTTCAAAGACGGCTGGAAAGGCCTGGTCGAGAACGACACCCTGCCGCTCACCCGTCACGAGGTCAAAGGCATCTCGAAGCAGGGTGGAACCATTCTCGGCACGAGCCGCACGAACCCCTTCGAGGGGCGCGGCGGGGTCGATCGCATCAATGCCGTCATGGACGAGAATCGCCTCGACGGCATCATCGCGATCGGCGGAGAAGGCACCCTCGCGGCTGCCAAGCGGCTCACCGACGCCGGGGTCAAGATCGTCGGCGTACCCAAGACGGTCGACAACGACCTCGACGCCACCGACTACACCTTCGGTTTCGACACCGCGGTCGGCATCGCCACCGAGGCGATGGACCGCCTTCGCACGACCGGCGACGCCCACAATCGCTGCATGGTCGCCGAAGTCATGGGCCGGCACGTCGGCTGGATCGCCCTGCACTCGGGCATGGCCTCGGGGGCGCACGCCATTCTCATCCCCGAGCAGAACACGAGCCTCGACCAGCTCTGCGCCTGGGTGCGGAGCGCATACGACCGCGGCCGTGCACCACTTGTCGTCGTGGCGGAAGGCTTCACCCTCGACGGCGATGACGAACCGCTCAACGAGCGCGGCCTCGACGCCTTCGGCCGCCCGCGGCTCGGCGGCATCGGCGAGCGCATCGCGCCGCTCATCGAAGAGCGCACCGGCATCGAGACGCGCGCGACGACACTCGGCCACATTCAACGCGGTGGCACCCCGAGCGCGTTCGACCGCGTGCTCGCCACGCGCCTCGGCATGGCCTCGATCGACCTCGTCAACCGCGGCGACTGGGGCAGCATGGTCGCGCTGCGCGGCACCGACATCGTCACCGTCGGGTTCGAGGCGGCGCTCGGCACGCTCAAGACGGTGCCGCAGAGCCGCTATGACGAGGCTGCGCTGCTCTTCGGCTGAGATCGGCTGCGCCCCGGGCATCCACGCGACGCTCCGCCCCTCGCCGATCGCTCGGTCGTGCCCCCTAGGCTGGTCGCATGACTCGCGGCTGGCTGCTCACCCGCTCTGAGGCTGCTGGTGCGTCGAGCGGTTCCGAAGCATCGCCCGCACTGGATGCCCGACTCGCCGACCTCGACGCTGACGACGCGCTCGGTGGTGCCCTGCTGGTCGAGGGGGCCGTCGGCGACGTCACGGTCGACGTCACGCACTCGAGCCTCAACTTCAAAGATGCTCTCGCCTTCAACGGCAATCGAGGGGTCGCGCGCATCAGCCCGCTCGTCCCCGGCATCGATGTCGTGGGTATCGTCACCGAATCACACCATCCGCGGTGGCGAGCTGGCGATCGCGTGCTGCTCAACGGTGCCGGCGCGGGTGAGACGCGCCACGGCGGTCTCGCCGAGCGCGCCGTACTCGACGGCGGCACTCTCGTTGCCGTGCCCGCGTCACTCTCGAACGCTCGCGCCGCCGCCGTGGGCACCGCGGGATTCACCGCCATGATGGCGGTACTCGCACTCGAGAAGCACGGTGTGCCCGACGGCGACGTACTCGTCACGGGAGCGAGTGGCGGGCTCGGCTCGTACTCCGTCGCTCTGCTCGCCGCGAGCGGACGTCGCGTCGTCGCCGCCACCGGCTCCCGCGATCACGTGGATGCTCTCCGAGCGCTCGGCGCCGCCGAGGTCATCGACCGCAGCGAGCTCGATCGCGAGAGCAAGCCACTCGAATCTCAGCGCTGGGCGGCTGCCGTCGACGCGGTCGGCGGCCGCAGTCTCGCGACCGTGCTCGCGACGACAGCGCCGAATGGCGCCGTCGTGGCGTGCGGCAATGCCTCCTCCCCCGACCTGCCGACGACCGTCATGCCGTTCATTCTGCGCGGCGTCGCGCTGCTCGGCGCCAACTCGACGGCGGCACCGCTCGCTGTGCGCGAGCACGCCTGGGGGCGACTCGGTGCTGACCTTGAGCCGTCGATGATCGACTCCCTGACCCGGTGGGTCGACCTGGAATCGGCCGCCGACGCGGCCGCCGAGCTGCTCTCCGGCGCTGTGCGCGGCCGGGTGGGCGTGACGATCGAGTGAGAGAGAGCATCCGATGACCGTGCTGCAAGTCGTAGGAGTCGTGCTGGCCGCCCTCGCGGCCCTGCTGCACGTGCTGTTCTTCGTCGTCGAGACCGTGTTGTTCTCCCGACCCGTCGGCCGCCGTCTGTTCGGCGTGCGCGATGACCAACTCTCGCCGACGCTCACGCTTTTCGCCGCCAACCAAGGCGTCTACAACCTCGGGCTCGCGCTCGTCGTCGTCGCCGGCATCGTGCTGCTCGTGCTCGACCCGCATTCACTCGTCGGCACGGCGGTCATCGTGGCGGGGGCCGGGGTCATGCTGCTGGCGGGCGTGTCTCTGGCGCTCACGTCACGGCGCATGCTGCGCGCTGCTCTCGTGCAGGCAGTGCCGCCGGCGCTCGCGATCCTGCTGCTCATCGGAGGGCTGCCCGCCTGAGCTCTCCCCACGCGTCAGCTGACGACGGGCGGTGAGGTGTCGTCGGGATGCATGGCGTGTTCGGCGAGAGCTTGCACGAGTGCGAGCGTCGATCGCTCCTCGGCGATGCGATGCACCGTGAGCCCGGCATCACGAGCGTCGAAGGCGGTGCGAGGGCCGATACAGACGACCACTGTCGAGTCGGGCACGGTGAACTGTGCGGCGATCTGACGGGCCACGCTGCCGGAACTCACGAGCAGCGCACGGATGTGGCCGTCGGCGATGTCGCTCACCACCTCAGCGGGCGCGGGAACCCCGACCGTGCGATAGGCGCTGACGAACCGCGCGTCGACCCCGAGCTCGGCGAGTCCACTGACGAGGGTCGGCTCGGCGATGTCGCTCTGCGGCACCAGTACTGCTCCGTGCACTCGTGCCGCGGGCCACTCGCGCACGAGGCCGCGCGCCGAGGCGTCGCTCGGCGTGAAGTCGACGGAGAATCCTGCCAATTGCAGGGCTTGTGCGGTCGTCTCACCCACGGCGGCGATGCGCACCGTCTCAGGCACGCGCACGCTGTGGCCCACCAGTACGTCGACGGTGGTAGCACTCGTGATGACGAGCCACTCGTAGCGGCCCGCCTCCAGGGCGCGGAACTCTGCCGCGAGCGCCTCGGGATCGAGCGCCCCGGCGAAGTTGATGAGAGGAGCGATGACCGGCGTCGCGCCGAGCGTGCGCAACTGCGCGGCGACCCCGTCGCCCCACTTTCCGCCGCGAGGCACGAGCACCGGCCAGCCGAGCAAGGGCCGCACAACGGGGAGCGCACCCGTGGGTGTGCGCTCGATCGAAGAATCATCGTGCGAGGCCATCACCTCCATGATGACCGCGCTGTGCTCACGGGCCTAATCGAGCGCCCGCCCCTCGCCGCGTCAGTCGTCAGAGAAGATCGCCCATGCCACGAGGCCCGCTACGACCACGGCAGCCGCAGTCGCCCCGATGATCCACGGCACCGGGTTCGACTGGTACGAGCGCTTGACGTTGTCGGCGAGCTCACTCGCGCGCTTCTGCACGTCGAGCTTCTCGTCGATGGCGTCGAGGGTGCTTTCGAGCTGGGCACGCGCCGATGCGACGGACTGCTGCACGGGGTCGCTCATGATGCTTCTCGCTTCCTGACGCCGCGCAGCACGCGAACGTCTTCCTTGACACTGTCGATGGTCTTCTCGGGCGTCGGTGGCACGCCGTGCTTGAGCTGCGCGATGCCGATGACGGCGGCAAGAGCGGCGAGCACGAGTAGCGCACCGCCAACGATGAGCGCGGCGGCCCAGCCGGGTAGCACGAGCGAGAGGGCGAGCACTCCCGCCGCGGTGAGCACGAGGGCGGCGAAGAACGCGAACGCACCCGCCACGACGAGAAAGCCCGCACCGATGCCCGCTGCCTTGAGCTTCCCCACGATCTCGGCCTTCATCGAGGCGATCTCCGCCTCAATGAGCTCGCGCAGCAACCCCGGAATATCGGCGATGAGCTTGAACAGCCCGCGACGCTCGCGCGCCGTGTCGGTCGATGTGGTGGTCACAGGATGCTCCTGCCGTCAGTCACGACGAGCGCGAGGTGCTCGCGCGCGTCGTCGAGCTGCCGGTGGTCGACTTCTTCGCGGGAGTCTTCGACGCGGTCTTGGTCGTCGACTTCGGAGCAGGCTTCGTGGCGTCAGACTTGCCCGAGACGGCGCCGACAACCTTCTTGGCGCCATCCGTCACGAAGTCGGCGACTTCGGGAGCCTTCTCTTTCACGAAGTCTTCGACCTGGTCGACGCGGTGCTGCACTCGAGGGTCGTTCCAGAAGCCGAGCGCACTGCGCTTGAGCTGCTCGTAGCGCTCGCGACCCGCGCGAGTGCCCAGTACGTAACCAACGGCAAGGCCGGTGGCGAACAGAATCTTGCCTCTCATGGCGAACTCCTCTCGGCCCGACCGAGTGCGGCTCGATCGTGGCGCGGTGACCAGCGTAGTGCGCGCACCCGACTGACAGTCGAGTGATGCGGAGGGGATTCCCAGGAGCCTCGCGGCGTGCTAGGCCGGGTCAGGCCTGCTCGCCGGCGCGCTCGCCCTCCGCCGTCGCGCTCGAGAGTTGGCGCATGGTGGAGAGAGTGTGGGCGACCACCAAGTGCACGCCGGTGCCGCTGCGATGCGCGCCGATCTGCGCAACAACGCCCCGGTACGGACCTACATCGACGGCGTCCCCCGGTGTCTCGAAGGGCCGCGCCGACCAGTCGGGGCGCACGCCCACGTGCGCGTCGAGCACCGACGACTCGTCGAGAGGCAGACCCCAGCAGCGCGCCACCTCGGCCACGAGCTGCGCGAGGTCGTGCCTGCCCACCACCTCGACGCGCAGCACCACGCGACCGGCTGCCGGAGGCCCCAGCGACCACAGCGCACTCAGCTCCGTCGCGCGCCGCAATCGTCCATCAGCATCACCACGACCGAGCACTCCCGCGCCCCGATGCTCGGCAGGCACGACGCGCTCATCGAACACGATCGTGCCGACCGTCGACTCGCCGTCGATACCGCTGCTGTCGAGCGGAGCGGCAACCACCACGTTTCCGTCGACCCACGTTCCGTCGATGCGCAACCCGGTATCGCTCGCGTGCCCGCGACCATCCTCGGCCTCGGCGACGGGGTCGACTGCGCACCCGAGTCGCACGGGAACACCGAAACGGTCAAGCTCGGCCAGCAGCGCGTCAACGAGAGTCGACATGCCGCCGTCGAGCGTCGCGAGATGCTCATTCGGTGCGCGGTCGAGCGCGAGGTGCGTGACGGCACGACCGAGCGAGTTCTGCTGCAGCAGCGCGTGCCGCAGTCCCGTTGCCGCGGCGATCGGCAGAGCATCCGGATGCACTCCGCGCGTGGCACGCACGACCGGAACCATGAGCCGCTCGACGATGCCGTCGCCCATCCGCGCCCGCACGAGCCCGCCCAGCGTGGCGGCGTTCGCGCCGTAGGGCCCGGGCAGCACCGCGTCGAGCATCCCTCGCCAGGCTGCCCCTCGGCCCACGATCTCGACGCACTCCTGCGACAGCGGCGCCGCGGGCACCCCTTCGATGGTCAGGTGCGGAAGCGGCAGTGCCGATGAGCCCGCCTCGATCCACCAGCGCACGGGTGACGCCGCGACGATGGTGGGTGCATCGGTCACGCGCGCGAGCAAGGAAGCAACCTCGCCGTCGCGCGGGTCGAACCAGCTCGCCCCCACGTCGAGGGGAATACCGGCGAGCTCGCGTCGTTCGATGCCACCGCCGGCGCGGTCGGCACTCTCGACGATCTGCACCTCATGACCCTGCAACACGAGCTCGCGAGCCGCGATGAGACCCGCAAGACCGGCGCCGACGACGATCATGCTGCTCACCTCGTCAGCCTACGACCTCAGGCCTGCGACCGCTCCAACAGCGCGAGCAAGGCGCGGCCGTAGGCTTCGGCCGCGACCAGGCTGCGCGAGGTGAGCGGCTCGCCGTCGAGTTCGATTGTGACGGCGTAGTCGTCTCCATCACGCTCGAGGCGTCGAAAGGTGCCACGCAGCAGGTCGCGCAACTGGTCTTCGCGGGGCAGCCATAACGCCTCATCGACCGGCACCGAATCGAGGGCCCACTCGGTCGTTCCATTGAACCCGAGCACGGTGCCGGTGGCGTAGTCGTGCGTTTCGATCGTGAGTTCGCTCACGGTGTAGGTCTCGCCATCGAGCTCAGGCTGGTCGAGCTGAAAACGGTCTCCTGACTCGGGCTTCCAGCGAAGTCCGGCGTCACGCAGCTGCCGCGCAAGGGCCGGTGTGATCATGCGGCGATGCTCGCACGAAGAACCGGGTGCCCGCTGTGATCAGCGAGCACCCGGTTCGGCTGGTGCGAGGTGCGCCGGGTCGCGCTCGGGTCGGCCCGGCGCACCGGTCTGGTGCAGAAGTGCGGCTTAAGCCTCCTGGCGCACCCGGCGACCGATGACGACGCCCATTCCCGCGAGGGTGATGAGCAGCGCGGCGATTCCCGTGCCGACGAGAGCGTTCGAGGCGCCCGTCATGGCGAGTTCATCGACGTCGCACGTCGAGTCGTCGACCGCAGCGAACGTGAACTCCCACGACGTCTGCGTCTCAGGGCCGAAACCGAAGCCTTCGAGGGCCGTAGCTTCGACCTCGACGGTGCCGGCGGGCATCGGCCAGCGGGCCGCGTCGCGCTCTTCGCCATTGACGAGCCACTGCACACCCTCGACATCGTCGAGCGTGACCCAGTTGGTCGAGTCAAGGCAGCTGGCAGGAGTGAACGTCACCGAGCCCTCGACGAGCGGCAGGGTCGGCAGGCACTCCTCGGGCCAGACCTCGAAGGTGTGGTCGAGCGGTCCGGGCTGCGGCGCGAGGGTGAAGCCCTAGGTGGCCGCGGCAGTGATGTTGAGCACGTCGCCCGGCGCCGCCGAGAACGTGCGCACCTCGTTGGTGCCGCTCCAGTTGACGACCGTCGGCGTGCCGCCGTTGACCGTGATGGTGTACTCCACACCCTCCACGAGACGCACGTAGTAGCTCGCGCCCTCGAGGCAGGTGTCGGTCACGCCGTAGGGGTCGACGACCTCGATGACACGGTCGCACTCCTCGCCGGTGAGCACGCCACTGAGCGTGCCCGTGAAGGTGAGGGTCTTGCCCTCATCGGTCACGGTGCGGCCATCGACGGTCACGTCGGGGCTCTGGTCGAAGACCGCGTCCTCCGCCGAGTCGAGAATGCGGAACACGACGGTGTAGCTCGAGCCCTCGACCGTGGTCGAGACGTGCTCAGCGAGCTCGGCGTCGAACACGTAGTTCTCGGGGTCGAGTCGCTGGCCGAGCTCACACGTGGGTGCGAGGAAGGCGAGCTGGGCATCCGTCACCGGCAGCACCGGCGGGTCGCAGGCCGTGAGGTCTTCCGCCGTGTATGAGAACGTGAACTCATCCTCGGCGCCCGGAGTGAGTGCGAAGGGTCCGCCCTCAGCGTCGGCGTCGATCTCGAAGGTCACGACGTAGTCGCCGGCCACCGTGACGGGCTGGAAGCCCGAGCGCTCTTCGCCGTTGACGAACCAGGTCACCCCGGTGATCGCCGGCAGGTCGAAGCCGAGACCCTGCTGCTCGTCGCACTCGCTCGCGACCGGAACGGGCGCGATCTCGACGGGGCCGTAGCACGCCTCGGTCGGGCCGGGGTAGCTGAGCGGCACCTCGATCTCCGGGTTCACCCGAATGGTGACGGCGGTGAGGTCGCGCGTCCACCCGAACTGCTCGTAGGCAGCGGTGGGCACCCAGGCGCCGTCGACGAAGTCCCAACCGGGCCAGTCGGTGGCGTTGCCGTCACCGTCGACCGCGGCGCCAGGCCACAGCACGTCGTCGCCGACGAGGTTGCCATCAGCATCGAGCACGCCGATCTGCACTTCGTGGTTCTGCGAAGCGTCACCCGGGTAGGCGAAGACCATGTAGACGGGCGTGCCTGCCGGCAGCGTGCCGTCGGGGTCGGTGACCGAGACCTGGCTCGAGATGTAGGGAACGTTGCTCACGCAGTCGACATCGGTCACCGGGTTGGCGGTGAACGTCGGCTCGACGCACTCGCGGTAGTCGCCGAGCTCGACGACCCAGCCGCCTGCAGGGTAGTTCTTGAGCACGTAGGGGAATGCCGCGACGGCGGTCACCGTGAAGGTGCCCTCCTTGGCGTCGGCCGCGTCGACGACGGTGCCCTCCTCATCGCGCACGATGTACGAGATGTAGGGGCTCGAATCGTCGAGCGTCAGCGAGCCGTACTGCTCACACTTGTCGATCGCCGTGTAGTCGGGCGCGACCGGCTCGAGAGCGTTACAACCGGGCTGCGTGACCATGTAGGTCGGGTTCGGTCCGTCGAAGCCCATGTTGTGCAGGAAGGTCTCGACGAAGGGCCACGGCGTCACACCGTCAGGCCACGCCGGGTTGTTCGGGCCGTTGAGGAACGGTGACGGCTTCGGGAACGCGGTGCGCGAGGCGTAGATGTCGCCCTGGCCACAGCCGACCGGAGCGCCGTACTCGTAGGTTCCCGGCTCAGTGATCGCCGTGCCGCCATTGATCTCGTTGGCGACGACGAGCGTCTGAGTCCACTGGTTGTCGTGGCGGTCGAACGCCCACGCGGCAGCGGTCACGTACAGCGGCGCGCAGAGCTGGTCGTCATAGCCCTGGGGCTGCACGACGGTCACGACGCCGGTGTTGTTCGTGTTGTTGTACGTGTACGAGATGAACTCGTCCGGGATACAGGGCGGCGGGGCGCAGTCGCCCGGGCGCTCGAAGTCGATAGCCCATTCGGTCTGCGTCTCGGGTGCGAAGCCGTACTCATCGCTCTCGACCTCCGCGCGCACGTGCACCGTCTGGTCGGTCGACACGGGGTAAGTGCCGGGGTCGACCTGCTCGAAGTCGTCGTCAGCCGGAGTGCCATCGAGCGCCGTCACAGCGACGAACCACACGACACCCTCGACCGGGTCGAGCGTGTAGCTGCCGTCGGTGTCGCAGGTCATCGGGGTCGAGTCGACCGTGGGCTCGACGAGTTCTTCGGTCGGGAGGTCACCACAGATCAGGAACTTCGCGCTGTTGCGGTCTTGGTTGAAGTAGGTGCTGTTGAACTGCACCCACTCGATCGTCCACGAGCCGGTGAGGTAGGTGGAGTACTCGAACTCGAAAATGCCCGAGTCGCGCTGAGCATTGGTGATCGGCAGAACGATGTTGGAGAACCCGGGGGCGTTGACGCGCACCACGAGTCCCGACTCACTGCGCGGGTCTTGCGACTGCCGACGGTCGATCTGAGCGTTGATCTGGAACTTCTTGCCGTCTTGCACCACATCCATGTTGATGTGGTCGCCGTTGGTTAGCGCGCGGCCGGGGTAGTTCGTGGCAGTGACACAGTCGAGGTCGTTGCCCGCCTTGGGAACCTCGGGCGCCGGGGTCTCGCCCTTACACACGATCCAGTGCGAGACGCCGAAAGGCTTGCCGTTGTTCGGGTTGGTCGGCGGGTAGTAGGTGTTCTTGAGGCCGGCCTGCGGCAGCTCGTAGACCATGTTGCCGTTGCCGTCACCGCCGTTGCTGCCACCCTTGACGATCAGCACCTCCCAGCGGTCGCCGGGCCAGTCGCTGCCGTACTCGCCGAGCACCACGGCGCCGTCGACCACGCTGCCGTGCGACCCGCCATTGCTCTCGTGGTAGTAGCACGCCACCGCGTTGGGGTACTTGGCTTGCCAGTACTCCGTGGTGTTGGGGTTCGTCGACGCTCCGCCGCCGCCCGTCGAGAATGCGGGCGCCGTGCCGCCGACGGCCATGCCGAGGGCGATGAGAACGGCGGTGCCGCCAGCAAGAATGCGCTTGCGCAGGCTGTGGCGGCGCTCAAGACGACGGAGTTCTTTGCGTTGCATGGGGGTGCTCCTGGGTGAGGGAGCCCGCGCTTCGAGCACGCGAGCGCGCTCGAAGAAGGGGGGATCGGGTATTCGGGTTATTCGGGTGGTGCTGCCGGTTCTGGGGGGAACCGTTGCTGCGGTGGGTGCCGCGCGTCGAGACCGAGGGCGAATGTCGGGTGCGCCCACTTCTCGACGTTTGGTCACACTATCGGATGAGAAACATGAAAGGAAGGACAGACTGGTCGGTCTGCCCCCGCAGTGGGGGCAGACCGACCACGCTCTACGCCACCGGGCTCAAGCGGCGACGGATCACGAGGCCCATGCCTGCCAGAGTCAGCAGCACCGCGAGCACGCCCACCTGCTCGGCGAGAGTGCCCAAGCCGGTCGACGCGAGCAGTTCGGGCGAGCACTCCTCGTCGACGGCCGGGATGCTGTCAACCCAACTCGTCACTTGCTCGGGGTCGCTCCACGTCCAGCCCAGTGGCTGCTCGTCAGTCGGGCCCTCAAGCTCGGCAGTGACCTCGACCTCGGTGCCAACAGGCAGCGAATGCGTCGCGTTGCCGTCGACGACCTCGCCGTCGATGCGCCAGATGACTCCGCCTTCGTCGGTGAGTTCGACCGTACTGTCGCCCTCACACTCGCCGAGCGTGAACTCGGCCGAAGCCGTGGTCGCCGGCCCGGTCTCGGGGCAGAAGCCCTCGACGAACTGGTAGTCCCAGATCTCGTAGTCGTCGGACAGCACGTAGCCCGGCAGCGCCGTCGCTTCAACCTGAACCTCGTCGAGCAACGCCGCGGGGAACGTCACCGAGTCTTCACCATCGGGGAAGACCACGGCGTACTCGAAGCCGTTGACCGTGCGGGTGTAGGTCACGCCCACTGCCGCGAAGATCGTGTAGCTCATGGTGTCGCACTCGTCCACGTACTCCACCTCGGGCACCACGACGGTCTCATCGCAGTCGCTCGCTTCGAAGAACATGAAGGTCCACGTGATCGCACCTGTCTCGGGGTCGACCTCACCGTCACCCGACTCGTCACTCACGGCGTATTCGCCGAGCGCGCTGTCGACCAGGCTGGCCGTCACCGTGATGGTCACCGTCTCAGACACTGCGTGCTGGATGCCCGGCTCGTCGTTGTCGCCGTATTCAGCAGGGCCTACGGTCCACTCGATCAGTGCTGCGTCGGCCTCGCTCACGCCGTCTCCGGGGCCGAACGAGAACCAGCCCTCGGGATCAAGACACGTGATCTTCTCTCCGACAACAACGACTCCGATCGCCGGAAGCACACAGTCTTCGTCAGTGACCGTCTCTTGCAGAACGCGAAATGTCTTCTGGGTTCCGTCATCGCTCACGCCTTCGCCGGCGGCGAAGACAAAGCCGTCAGCCGCGGTCGCGGTGATGAGCAAGTAGGTGTCGTCACCGTTGACGTCAGTCGTCACGGTGCTCCACGACGCAATGTTGCTCGAGTTGGCGTCGTCACTCGCGATGAGCGTGGAACGGTTGTCGAAGCAATCGGGAACGTTGATCGTGATGCCGGCCGTCGCCACTCCTGGCCCACAATCGCCCACGGGCGCCTGCTCGAAGGGGAACGTGAAGGTCTTGGTCGTGCGGTCACCCGAGACTCCATCGCCCGCCGCAAAGAGTGCCGAACCCGTGCGTGTCGCGGTGATGCTGATCTGACTGCCGTCAATCACGGGGGTTCCCCACGTGGCGTTGCTGATGGAGCCGTTGGTCGCAATCAGCTGCGTGTCGTTGTCGCAGTCCGCTGCCGCTGGCGTAATGGACGCACTAGCAACAGGTCCCTGGGCCGGCGGGCACTCCGAGACATCGGGCTCACCAGTTTGACCGCCGCCCGTGCGCGTGTCTTCCGCGAGCACATACGAACGCCCTTGAGCATCAGCAAAGTACGAGCCCACGCCTTGATAGTTGGGAATCGCATTGACGCTGACGCTGATGGGGTTCTGGCCGGTCTGCAATACCTCATCGGTACCGGGGGTTCCGACGTACTTGCACACGAAGACCTTGTCGGCGCCATTGTTCTCGCCTTGACCAGCGAGGGCGGCACTCGACCCGGCGAAGGAGAAACCGAGAGCGAGTACGACCGCCGTGAGGGCAGCAAAAAATCGCGAGCGAATCATGGGTATCAGCTCCTGGGGGAAGGGAGCCATCCGTCTCCGACGACGGCGGGTGGAACGGTTCGGTTAGAGGGGGACTTGCGCGCACTTCCGCCCGAGCGTCGGGAATGGCTTCAGTGCATGGGTGAACGCAGAGTAGCGGTCCCCCAAAAGGAGGACAAGTAGAACGGTCGGTGCGCCCCTGCGAGCGACCAGCCGGCCTAGTGGACGTACTCCAGGAGGTCGACGCCGAGCGTGCGGAGGGCATCCATGACGCGCAGTCGGGCGGCGAGGTTGGCGTCGTCGAAGTGCACCGAGACCGAGTAGGCGATGCCTGTGCGTGGCCCGCGCAACAGTCCGGCCTCGCTGCGCACCCCCAGGTCGGTGCCTGTCTTGTTCACCATCCAGGTGTTGTGTTCGACGCCGCGGTGCGAGAGCGGGTCGCGGCCGAACGCGCTCGCCACCATCGAGAGGTCGCTGTTGAGCGAGAGCCACGACAGCACGCGTCGGCTCGTCGTCGCGTCGACGATCTGATCGCTCGCGAGCGCCTGGAAGAGCCACGCGAGTTCGGCCGCAGACCCGACCGAGAGCTGCGGGGCATCGTCAGGGCCGCGCACATCGCGCACACGATCGAGCAGCGCGGTGCGCACGAGGCCCAGACGCTCGGTGCGCGACCGCACGGCGTCGAGACCGATCTGGCGCAGCAGCACGTTGGTAGCGAGGTTGTCGCTCGTGGCTCCGACGAGCGCCGCGAGGTCGGCGATGGGCAGGGCGGGTGCTTGCAAGTGCTGCCAGATGCCGCTGTCGGCAACGGCATCCTGCACGGAGCGATCGGCGATCGCATAGTCGCTCACCGTCCGCTCGGTGAGTCGCGCGCTCACTTCGATGAGCAACAAGATCTTGCCGATCGACGCGGTCGGCAGCACGAGCCGCTCGTCGACCGCGAAGACGGTCTCCCCGCTATCGAGGTCGACCACCGCGACCGAGACGCGAGCGCCTTCGTAGGCCAAGGCCCCGAGCGATCGGAACGATGGCGTGAACCCGGGCTTGCGCTCAATGGCCGCGTGGCGCGGCAGTCGAGGGGGGCCCGCCTGGGCTCCCCTCGTGCGCAGCAGGGGCTGTTCTACCAAATGGTGACCCGCTCCTCGGGGGCGAGCCAGAGCGAGTCACCCTCCTGCACCTCGAACGCCTCGATGAAGGCATCGATGTTGCGCACGATCTGATTGCACCGAAACTCGTTCGGCGAGTGCGGGTCGATCGACAGCAAGCGCAAGGCTTCTTCGGGCCGAATGGCGATCTGCCAGGCCTGCGCCCACGACAAGAAGAAGCGCTGCGCGGCCGTGAGCCCGTCGATCACCGGCGGTTCAGCCCCGTCGAGCGACAGCAGGTAGGCCTTCCACGCGATGCCGAGCCCG
>SXMH01000210.1 GCA_005777405.1 Actinomycetota bacterium | reverse complement strand
GTCGCTCCCCCGCCTCGACGGCCGGGCGCGTGAGGATGATGCGATCGACCTCTTTGCGTTGCAGCGCCTGCACGGCCTTCGCCATCGCGAGGTAGGTCTTTCCCGTGCCTGCCGGGCCGATGCCGAACACGATCGTCGTCGTATCGATCGCGTCGACGTAGGCCTTCTGGCCGAGCGTCTTCGGTCGGATGCTCTTGCCCCGGCTCGTGAGAATCGCCTGGCTCAGCACTTCGGCGGGGCTGCCCGCTCCTGCGTCGATGATGCGGGCCGAGCTCGTCACCTCGACCTCGCCGAGATCGTGGCCGCCCTTGACCATCGACAGCAGCTCGGCGACGAGGGTGCGCGCCGCTGCCACTTGGGCCGGGTCGCCTTCGAGGGTGATCTGGTTGCCCCGCACGTGCACGTCGACGAGCGGATACTGCCGCTCGAGCGTGCGCAGGAGGCGATCTTGCGGGCCGAGAAGGCGCACCATCTGCACGCCATCGATGTCGAGTTGCTCGCGGGCGCGCTGCTCGCGCGCGGAATCGTCAGTGGGCAAGGGTTCCTTCAGTCAGGCCTCCCGCGAGCACATGAGCGTGCACGTGGAAGACGGTCTGGCCGGCGTTGGCGCCGGTGTTGAATACGAGTCGGAAGTCGCCGTCAGCGTGCTCTCGAGCGAGCTGCTGGGCGGTCGCGACGACCTCGGCGAGAAGGGCCGGGTCGCCTGCCGCCAGCTCAGCGACGGAGCTGTACGCCGCGGTCTTGGGAACGACGAGCAGGTGCACGGGAGCTTTCGGTGCGATATCGCGGAAGGCGATGACGCGGTCGGTCTCGTGCACGATGTCGGCGGGAATCTCACGCGCGATGATGCGCGAGAAGATCGACGGCGTCTCAGTGCTCATGGCTCCAGTCTACGGCGCGGGTCTGACGAGGCACCGGGGCTATCCCTGCACAGGACGATTCCACCACCGCCGCCACGCTGCGATGCGCGTCGGGTCGGGATCGATGCCGTAGTCGTCGAAGAACTGGTCCTCCCAGCCCGGCCCGAAGTTCCACTCGAGCGACATCGAGGCGATCGCGAGATCGAGCCATCGATCGGCGACGCCGAGCGCCCCGAGGTCGACGTGCGCGAGAAAGTCTCCATCAGCGGCGAGCAGCGTGTTCGGAGCGCACGCGTCACCGTGCGAGACGACCGGGTGGTCGGGCTCGGCGCCCTCGGGCAACTCGGCGCCGTCGAACGGGCACTGATCGACCGGCACCGCCTCGTGCAGTCGCCGCAGCCCTCGAGCGATCGCGGTGACCGCGGTGGCGGGGCGCGCGCGCCAGTGATCGCTCACCGCGGTCTCGCCGGGCAGCGCCTCGGAGAGCATCCATTGGGTCAGTTCGCTGTCGGGTGCCGCGAACTCGCCGAGGTCGATCACCCGTGGCACGGGATGGAAGGGCGCCGCCCAGTCGAGCCGAGCGCGTTCGTCGACGAGGTCGACCTCGCGGCCGGGCGGGCTCCATTTGAGCACCGCGGCGTGCGCGTCGTCAGGCTGCTCGAGTCGTACCGTGATGCCGCCGAGATCGTTGCGCCAGAGAGGCACGACCCGCGCACCGGGGGCGAGCGCAGCAGCGAGGTCGAGCAGCGGCGACGGCAGCGCTGCGTCAGCGCTGAGCAGCTGCGCAGAGAGGTCGACGCTCACGCCTCACCAGCGTCCGAGTGCCGCCTGCAACACGGCGATTGCCGCAGGCCCCGCCGTTGACGTGCGCAGCACTGTTGAGCCGAGTCGCACTCGGCGGGCGCCAGCAGCACTGAGCGTCGCGAACTCCTCCTCGGCAATGCCACCCTCGGGGCCGACGACGAGCAGCACCTCACCGGGCCCCCGCTCGGGCGCGGTGAGTGCGCTGAGCGGGTGCTCGGCGAGTGGGTCGAGCACGAGCAGCACCGCTCCGTCGGCGGCGCGGGCTGCGAGGTCGCGCGTAGTGGCGAGAGCATCCACCTCGGGAATGCGGGCGCGCAACGACTGCTTGCTCGCTTCGCGCACGATCGTCGACCAGCGCTCGCGGCCCTTGCGCGCTTTGTCGTCGTTCCAGCGCGAGATGCTGCGCGCCGATTGCCACGGGATGACCGCGTCGACGCCCAGCTCAGTGGCAGCCTGCACGGCGAGCTCGTCGCGGTCTCCCTTGGCAAGTGCCTGCACGAGCACGATGCGCGGCTCGAGCACGTCGACGTGCTCGACGAGGTCGACCTCGAGGCGCACTTCACCACCTTCGACCGCGGTCACGGCGCCGTGCACGACGAGGCCGTAACCGTCGCCGAGCCGCAGTCGTTCACCCACACGCACTCGAGCGACCGTGGTGGCGTGGCGGGCGTCGGGCCCACGCAGCACGACCTCGGTTCCGTGACCACCGTCGGCGGCGACTTGCGTCGCCAGCGTCGAGTCGAAGTACAGGTGCGCCAAGGCGTGCCGACCTAGAGGTTGAGGAAGCGGTCGCGCAGCTTCGAAAACAGACCCTGCTGGAAGGTCGAGAACTGCGGCGGCACAGGCCGCCGGCTCGCGGCGAACTGCTCGATGAGCGCCGTCTCTTTGCTGTTGAGCCGCACGGGAGTGATGACCTGCACGCCGATCTTCAGGTCTCCGCGACCCGAGCCGCGCAGTCGCGTGATGCCGCGCTCTTTCACCGTGATGATCTCGGCGCTCTGCGTGCCGGGCTTGAGCTCGATCGAGACGTCGCCGTCGAGCGAGGGCAGCGTGACGGTGGTGCCGAGAATCGCGTCGGCCATCTGCACTTCGACGGTCGCGAGCAAGTCATCGCCGTTGCGGCTGAACGTCTCGTGCGTCTTGACCTTGATCTCGAGGTAGAGGTCGCCGTTCGGGCCGCCCGCGGGGCCGACCTCGCCCTGACCGGGAAGCTGGATGCGCACTCCCGTGTCGACCCCGGCAGGAATGTCGATGGGAATCGTGCGCCGAGCGCGCACGCGACCCTGGCCCGCGCACGTGGGGCACGGGTTGGGGATGACCGTGCCGTAGCCCCGGCACGTGCCGCAGGGGCTCGACGTGAGCACGTTGCCCAGCAGGCTGCGCACCGTGCGCTGAATCTGACCGGAGCCGCGGCAGATGTCGCAGGTCTGGGTCGATGTGCCCGGCGCGCAGCAGGAGCCCTGGCAGGTCTCGCACAAGACGGCCGTGTCGACCTCGAGTTGCCGCGTCGTGCCGAAGATGATCTCGTCGAGATCGACCTCGACGCGCAGGAGGGCGTCTTGGCCGCGCTCACGGCGCGATCGAGGGCCGCGCTGCGATTGGCCGCCGCCGAAGAAGGTCTCGAAGATGTCGCCGAAGCCCCCGAAGCCGGATGCCCCGCCGAACCCGCCCGAGCCGCCGAGGTCGTACTGCTGCCGCTGCTGCGGGTCGCTCAGCACGTCGTAGGCGTGCGTGACCTGCTTGAACCGCTCCGCGGCGTCAGCGCTGGGGTTGACGTCGGGGTGCAGCTCGCGTGCCAGTCGGCGGTACGCCTTCTTGATGTCGTCGGCGCTCGCCTGTCGGTCGAGACCGAGCACCTCGTAGTGGTCTGCCACTTATTCCTCACCGAGCAGGCGCGACACGTAGCGGGCCACCGCGCGCACTGCTGCCATGTTGTTCGAATAATCCATCCGCGTGGGGCCGAGCACGCCGAGTCGGGCCGAGATGTCGGCTCCGGCTCGATATGCGCTCGTCACCACGGCAGTCTCTTTCAGCGCGTCCTCGTTCTCACGACCGATCCGCGCCGACACGCCCTGCTCGTCGACCTGCATCTCGCTGAACAGCTTGAGCAGCGTCACTTGCTCTTCGATCGCCTCGAGCACCGGGTAGACGCTTCCGGCGAAGTCACCCTCGGTGCGCACGAGATTCGCGGCGCCCGCCATCACCAGTCGATCTGATCGGTGCGCATCGAGATGGCCGAGCAGCGCTTCCGCGACGACACCGACGGCTGCGCGCCGGTCGGGAGCGAACTGATCGCCCAGCGTCGCCGCCACGTCGGGCACGTCGGAAAGCGAACGGCCGTCGAGCGCAGCATTGAGCTTGGCGCGCAACTCGCCGACGAAGACCTCGTCAGCTTCGATCGGCAGTTCGACGATGCGCTGGTCGACGCGACCTCCGTCGGTGATGAAGACGGTCATGACGCGCGTCGCGCTCATCGGCACGAGCTCAATGTGCCGCACTCGAGCGCTGCCGAGCGTCGGGTACTGCACGAGCGCGACCTGATTCGTGAGCGTCGAGAGCAGTCGCACGGTGCGCGCGAAGACATCGTCGAGATCGACCGACTGGTCGAGGAATTGCTGGATGGCCTGCCGCTGGGCCGCGCTGAGGGGCTTGAGATCTGCGAACTGGTCCACGAACACGCGGTAGCCCTTGTCGGTCGGGATGCGACCGGAGGAGGTGTGCGGGGCGGCGATGAGTTCCTCTTCTTCGAGGAGCGCCATGTCGTTGCGAATCGTCGCGGCGGAGACACCGAACTGGTGCCGGTCAACGATCGCTTTCGAACCGACGGGCTCGCGCGATGCGACGTAGTCGTGCACGATCGCGCGGAGCACGTGGAGTGCGCGTTCGGAGACCATGGGCGACTCCCTTCGCGACCGGCGGACTGCGGGACGAGCTTCACTAGCACTCGCCAGCGATGACTGCCAATTCTACCGTGCAACACGGTCGCGTCATGATTGCCACGACTGAGAGTCCGCGCTAGGTTTACCGCGTGCTCGCGCCAACGACGGCCGGAACCCGCACCGCACCGACGCGCCGCACGTTGTGCTCCACCCCGGGAACCCATGTCCGTCAACGGAACATCGAAAGGCAGCATCCATGTCTGACCAGACTCCTCCCCCGCCGCTCCAGCGCCTGCGGCTCCCCTCAGTGAGGCCGAAGACCGCCAGTGGGCGTCATTCGCGCACCTCGGCGGCATCATCGGCATCCTGCCGTCGCTCATCATCTGGCTGGTCTTCAAAGACCGCGGATCCTTCACGAATCAAGAGGGCAAGGAAGCGCTGAACTTCCAGATCACCGCGCTGATCGCAGAGATCGTCGCGATCATCCTCACCTTCGTGCTGATCGGCTTGGTGCTCTTGCCCCTGGTCTACATCGCGCGACTGATCTTCTCGATCTTGGCGTTTGTGAAGACCAAGGACGGCGTGAGCTACCGCTACCCGGTGGCCATCCGGCTCATCAAGTAGTCGCGCCTCGCGCGCACAGAGGGCCCGGCCGATTGGCCGGGCCCTCTTGCTGTCATGGCCCGCTGTGCTTGACTGTTCGCATGACCGACCAGCCTCCTGTGAACCCCTACACCGCTCCCGTGCAGCCGATGCGCCCCGAGGACGAAAAGCTCTGGGCGACGCTCATCCACGTCGGTGGCATCTTCTTCGGATTCATCCCGGCGCTCGTCTGGTACCTCGTACTCAAAGATCGCGGCCCCTTCGTGCGCGGTCACGCTGCGACGGCACTCAACTTCCAGATCACGATGCTCATCGCCAACGCCATCGGCGTCGTCACCTCGCTGATCTTCGTTGGCGTGCTCATTCTTGCTGCGGTGTGGGTGGTGGTCATCGTCTTCTCGATCATCGCGGCCCTCGCCGCCAACCGGGGCGAGGCCTACTTCTACCCGCTCACGATCAAGTTCGTCAGCTAAGCCGCGTCACTCTGCCAGCAGGCGACGCACGACAGCGTCGGCGAGCAGGCGCCCGCGCAGCGTGAGCACGACCGTGCCGCGCAGCGCGGGCCCTGGCTCGACGAGCTCATCGGCGATGAGGCCGGCGACCTCCCGGCGGCCGGGCGGAGTGAGAGCATCCACCGAGATCCCCTCCGCGAGTCGCGACTGCAGCAGTACCCTCTCGACCCGGCGGGTCTCGGCATCGAGGGTCTCACGGCCGGCGGCGGGGCTGAGGTTGTGCGCGAGCCGGTCGGCGTAGGCGGCGGGGTGCTTGACGTTCCACCAGCGCACGCCGCCGACGTGACTGTGCGCGCCGGGGCCGACGCCCCACCAGTCGTGACCTGTCCAGTAGGCGCGATTGTGCCGCGAGCGATGCTCGGGTGATCGAGACCAGTTGCTGACCTCGTACCAGTCGTATCCGGCTGCGGCGAGCAGTTCGTCAGCGAGCTCGTAGGCATCGGCGTGGGCGTCGTCGTCGATGGGCGGCACTTCACCTCGAGCGATCTGCCGCGCAAGTTTGGTTCCCTCTTCGACGATGAGCGCGTAGGCGCTGACATGGTCAGGATGTTCGGCAAGTGCGGCGGTGAGGCTTTGGCGCCAGTCGTCGAGGCTCTCGCCCGGGGTGCCGTAGATGAGGTCGAGACTCACCCCGAGGCCAGCAGCGCGGGCCTCGGCCACGCGCCGCGGCACGTTCGCGGGGTCGTGCGTGCGCTCGAGCACCCGCAGCACGTGGGGCACCGCCGACTGCATGCCGAAGCTCACACGCGTGAACCCGGCCGCAGCGAGTCGGAGGAGCCCGGCCTCGTCGATCGAGTCGGGGTTCGCCTCCGTCGTGATCTCGGCACCGGGGGCCAGCCCCCACAGTGAGCGAACCGCGTCGAGCATGCGCGCCAGGTCGTTGGCCGGCAGCAGCGTGGGGGTACCGCCACCGAAGAACACCGTGCTGGCGGCTCGAGTCGGCACGCCGCTCTCGTCGAGCACGCGTGCGGCGAGTTCGAGCTCGGCGATCGCATGATCGGCGAAGTCGCTCTGCTTGACGCCACGAATCTCGTCGGCCGTGTAGGTGTTGAAGTCGCAGTACCCGCCCCGCACGCGGCAGAACGGCACGTGAAGGTAGACACCGAAGTCGCGCTGCTCGACACCGTCGACGACACTCGAGGGCAGCATCCCGTCGGTCGGCGCCGGGTCGGCGACGGGCAAGGCACTCGGCATGCGTCTATCCTCCCAGGGACGGAGTGCAGGCTCGCCACCAGGCGTGACGACGGCCGGTTACGAAGACGATGACGTGGAGACCATGAGCGACGAGCGCGACAAGGCACAGCCCGACAGGCTCGACGCCGCCGTCGACGCCGCCGTCATCGACGTCGTTATCGTCGGCGGTGGTCAAGCCGGACTCGGCATGGGCTACCGGTTGCGCCAGGCTGGAGTGCCGTTCGTCATCCTTGACGATCGAGAGCGCACGGGCGACGTGTGGCGCGAGCGATGGCAGAGCCTCGTGCTCTTCACTCCCAAGCGCTTTGCAGCACTGCCGGGGTTGCCACTGCCCGACGATGCCGACGGCTACCCCCGCAAAGATCAACTTGCCGACTATCTCGAGCGCTACGCCGAGCAGCACGATCTGCCCATCACGCACGGCGCGCGCGTCACCGCGGTGCGTGAGACGCCTCAGGGCTTCAGGGTCGAGTCGAGCGCGGGCGAGATCGAGGCGAAAGCGGTCGTGATCGCCACCGGACCGTTCCAGTACCCACGCGTGCCCCGCGTCGGCGCGCGACTCGATGTCAAGGTGCACCAAGTGCACTCCAGCGCCTATCGCTCCCCTGCCGATGTGCCCGGGGGGCGAGTGGCTGTCGTCGGCGGCGGCAACTCTGCCGCACAACTCGCGGTCGAGCTTGCCGAGGCGAGCGACGGCGAGCGCGACGTGACGATGATCGCGCCGCAGCAGCCGTGGTTCATCCCCGAGCGCATCCTCGGCATCTCGGTGTACTGGCCGCTCAGCATCTTCGGCGTGCTCGACTCGCCCGCCGAGAGCCGCATTAGCCGCTACATCCACTCGCGTGGCGACGGAATCCTGGGCACCGAGGCGAAACGCGCGGTGAGATCAGGTCGGCTCGCCCTGCACACGAGCCGCGTCGTGGATGCTCGCGATCGGTCGCTCGTGCTGGCCGACGGTTCACAGCTCGAGGTCGATGCGGTGCTCTGGGCGACAGGCTTTCGCACCCACTACCCCTTCGTGAACGTTCCCGAGGCGCTGACCGAGTACGGCGCGCCGCGGCATGACGGCGGCGTTTCTCCCGTCGACGGCCTGTACTGGATCGGGCTGCCCTGGCAGCGCCGACTCGACTCGTCGATTCTGCACGGCATTGCTGCCGACTCGCGAGACCTGCTCGACCCGTTGCTGCAGCACCTCGGTCGAGTGCCCGCGGCCCGTTCTGCCAGCATGGAGCGGTGACCACCACCATCCTCTGGGACGTCGACGGAACCCTGCTGCTCAACTCGTACTCGGGCGGTGGCGAGCTCTATCACACGGCGATCGAGCGCACCGTGGGCCGTGAGCTGCACCCGCCGCTCCCCCGCACGCACGGCAAGCCCGATGGGCTCATCCTCAGCGAGATTCTTGCCCACTTCGGCTTCGACGACGAGTGGCACGAGCGCGCGCGGGCGACGCTCGATGAACTCTCGATCGAGCGTGCGCAGGCGGGAGATCGCCGCGAGGCGGCTCCCGGGGTGACGGATGCTCTCACGGCGGTCGCCGCCCGCGGCTGGCACAACGCGCTGCTGACGGGCAACTCGCTCGTGCGCGCCCGCGTGAAGCTCGAGGGCGCCGGTCTCGGGCCGGAACTCTTCGACTGGGATCGCTCGTTCTTCGGCGCAACGGCGCGCGAGCGCAGCGAGATCACGCGCGCCGCCCGCGCAGCCCTCCCCGGCGAGGTGCTCGTCATCGTCGGCGACACCCCGCGAGATGACGAAGCTGCAGCCGCCGCGGGCATGCCGTTCATCGGCGTCGCGACGGGCGTCTTCACCGTCAACGATCTGCGCGAGACGGGCGCCGTGCTCGTCGTACCCGACCTGGCGAGTTCACTCGATGAGGTGCTCGCGGCGCTCGACGCGCTCAGCAACGACTCCGACAGCGACTAACTGACGAGCGCGACCCCCTGCACGAACCAGATCTGGTGCATGCGGTAGAGCATGACAGCGACGGCGAGCGAGGCGATGCCCATGACCACTGTCGCCCACCGCGATCGGTCGACGAGCGCCCATGCAATGGCCGCGATCGGCAGCACGAGTGCCGTGATGAGGTAGATCCACCATTCGAGCAAGTCTCCCGTCGGCAGGTTGCCGACGAGTGGGGCGATGATGCCGATGACGATCTGCACGAGCAGCACGACGCCGACGGCTGCGGTCGACAGCACGCTGTAGTCGTCGGGCGTGCGTCCGATGCCGCCGAGCACGAGTGCGACGAGACCGGCGATGACGCTGACGATGATGGCGATGGTGGTGAACCACTCGATCATGGCGAGGCCTCCTGCGGCTGGTCGTGCGGAAACCCGACCAGGGTACGACCGCGTCCCTTGCGCACGCTGATGAGCGCCACGAGACGATCGGGATGCTCGCCCCCCGCACCCCGCTCGATCGCGGCGACCGGCTCGGCATCGTCGAGTTCCGGCAGGTCGAGCAACTTGCCGTGACCGAGGTCTCGGGCCTGCGCGGCGTCGACGTCGAGCACCGCGAACAGTCGCGCGGCGACCTCGGCGGGGCTCGCGAGAATGCTCGCGCCGCTCGAGGCGAGCGTCTCGAGCGTGACGGCGTCAGCGACCTCGAAGGGCCCCACTCGGCTGCGCCGCAGCGCCGTGAGGTGACCGCCGATGCCCAGTGCCGCCCCGAGGTCGCGGGCGAGGGCGCGAATGTAGGTGCCTGAGCTGCAGTCGATGCGAGCATCCACTTCGATGGCAGTCTCGATGCGCCGCACTGCCAGCACGTCGAAGGCGCTGATCGTGACTCGACGGCTCGCGAGTTCGACGTGCTCGCCCGCACGCACGCGATCGTAGGCACGCTTGCCGTCGACCTTGATGGCGCTCACCGAGCTCGGACGTTGGTCGATGTCGCCGGTGAGCGCGGCAACGCCCGCCGCGAGCTGCTCGTCGGTGATCGCGGCGACTGCCGCGGGCTCAGCTGTGGTCGTGATGTCGCCCTCGGCGTCGTCGGTCGTCGTCGCGGCGCCGAGCAGCATCGTGGTCTCGTAGGTTTTGTCGAGACCCACGAGGTAGGTGAGCAAGCGCGTGGCGGGTCCGGCTCCGAGTGTGAGCAGACCCGTGGCCATGGGGTCGAGCGTGCC
>SXMH01000209.1 GCA_005777405.1 Actinomycetota bacterium | reverse complement strand
GGCAACCCCGAGGCGCGCGCCGCTGCCATCGTCAAGGCCACCGCCTCGTACAACGACCCTGCGGTCATTGCTGAGGCGTCGCGCGGTCTCGGCGAGGCGATGGTCGGCATCAACGTCGCCGACCTGCCCGCGCCGCACCGTCTCGCCGAGCGTGGCTGGTAGTCGCTCGCTGCCGCCCGTCGGCGTTTTCGCGTTGCAGGGTGACGTGCGCGAGCACGTCACCGTGCTGCAGCACTTGGGCGCTGACGTGCGCGAGGTGCGCACACCCGCAGACCTCGAGACCGTCGGCGGTCTCGTGATTCCCGGTGGCGAGTCGAGCGTCATGGACAAGCTTTCGCGACTCTTCGGGCTGCAGGCGCCGCTGCGCGAGCGCATTCGCGCTGGCATGCCCGTGTACGGCACGTGCGCCGGGCTCATCATGCTTGCCGACTCGATCGCCGACGGCATCACGGGCCAAGAATCTCTCGGCGGGCTCGATGTCGTCGTGCGTCGCAATGCCTTCGGCTCGCAGCTCGACTCGTTCGAGACTGACCTCGATATTCCGGCGTTGGGAGAGCCGCCCGTGCACGCGGTCTTCATCCGGGCTCCCGTGGTCGAGACGGTCGGCGAGGGCGTCTCGGTGCTCTCGACGCTGCCCGACGGTCGCGTCGTCGCGGTGGAGCAAGGCCGGTTGCTCGGCACCGCATTCCACCCTGAGGTGGCTGGCGAGTCGCGATTCCATCGACGTTTTCTCGATCACGTCGCTGCCGCGTAAGCCCTCTTCGGCCTGTGCCTCGCCCGAGCCGGTGTCGCCTGTCACGATAGGGAGCATGGCTCTCTACTCCGACTACTCAGCAGCACGGGCGCGACAGATCATCGCCGACCTTCTTGGCATCGTGAGCGTCGCGATCATCATCAGTGTCGCGCTCGCGATCACGGCAGCGATCCGCGGCCTCGCGAGCTTCGGTCGCGACCTCGAGCAGGCGGGTGCAGGCTTCCAGCAGGGCCTCACCGACGCCGCCGACACGCTCGGTGACGTGCCGCTCATCGGTGGGGGCATTCGTGGCCCCTTTGACGTCGTGGCTGGAGCGGGCGGCGCCGTCGCGCAAGCGGGTCGCGGCCAGCAGGCTCTCGTCGAGCAACTGGCGGTCTCGCTCGGGTGGGCAAGCGCGCTGTTGCCGCTCCTGGCGCTCGTGCTCATCTGGGTCATTCCGCGGCTCCGTTTCGCACGCCGTTCGGGTGAGGTGCGCCGGATGCTTGCCGCGGGCCTCTCGGCCGACACTCTCGCCGCGCGAGCGCTCGCCCGTGAGCCGCTCGCGAAACTCACGGCGGTGCATCCCGACCCGGGTGCTGCCTGGCGCGCCAACGATGCCGCTGTCGTGCGTGAGCTCGCGCTGCTCGAACTGCGTCGCGCCGGAGTGGCCGCCACAGCGCTGAAGTAGACTGAGCAGGTTGCCCTGAGAACTGAGGAGTTTCATGTCAGGCCATTCCAAGTGGGCGACGACCAAGCACAAGAAAGCCATCATCGATGCGCGCCGTGCCAAGTCGTTCGCCAAGCTCATTAAGAACATTGAGGTCGCCGCAAAGATCGGTGGAGCCGACCTCAGCGGCAACCCGACGCTCGTCGACGCGGTGCAAAAGGCCAAGAAGACCTCGGTGCCGAACGACAACATCGACCGTGCGATCAAGCGCGGTGCGGGCCTCACGGGCGAGTCGATCGACTACCAGACCATCATGTACGAGGGCTACGGGCCCGGTGGTCTCGCTCTCCTTATCGAGTGCCTCACCGACAACAAGAACCGCGCTGCAGCCGAAGTGCGCACGGCGATGACCCGCAACGGCGGCACCATGGCCGACCCGGGCAGCGTGGCCTACAACTTCAGCCGCAAGGGCGTCATCTCGATCACGAAGACCAACGGCGTCTCAGAAGACGACATCCTGCTCGCCGTGCTCGACGCTGGGGCTGAGGAGGTCATCGATCAGGGCGGTGGCTTTGAGGTCATCACCGACCCCTCGCAGCTCGTCGCTGCTCGTTCGGCGCTGCAGGAGGCGGGCATCGAGTACGACTCGGCCGAGGCGGA
Organism: Actinomycetota bacterium; assembly: GCA_005777405.1. Lineage (GTDB taxonomy): Bacteria > Actinomycetota > Actinomycetes > Actinomycetales > Microbacteriaceae > Microcella. The sequence goes on along the minus strand of SXMH01000209.1, from coordinate 4,265 downwards.
GTTCGTCGCGAGCCTGCAGATCGAGGCCGATGCCGCGACCGCGCGCAAGCTGTTCTCGCTCGTTGATGCCATGGACGACCTCGACGATGTGCAGAATGTCTTCACGAACATCGCGCTCACGCCTGAGGTGCGCGCCGAGCTCGATGCCGACGACGACTAGCGGCGCGTAGCACCGTGCGCGTGCTCGGTGTCGATCCCGGTCTCACTCGTTGCGGCGTCGGCGTCGTCGATGTCGACCCGACGCGGCGTGCGACCCTCGTCGCCGTCGAGGTGATCCGCACTGAACCCGAGCTCGACCTCGAGCGCCGTCTCCTCGCCATCGGCGGCAGGCTCGCCGAGTTGCTCGATGAGCATCGACCCGAAGCCGTGGCTCTCGAGCGAGTGTTCGCGCAGCACAATGTGCGCACGGTCATGGGTACAGCGCAAGCCAGCGGGGTCGTCTTGCTGCGGGCTGCCGAGCGCGGGCTCGCCGTGACCATGCACACGCCCACCGAGGTCAAGGCAGCAGTCACCGGTCATGGCGGCGCCGACAAGAAGCAAGTGACGGCGATGGTGCAGCGCATTTTGCGATTGGATGCTCCGCCCACGCCTGCGGACGCCGCCGACGCCCTCGCCCTCGCCATTTGCCACGCCTGGCGCACCGGGGGAGCGGCGGCAGCGACTCGAGCGTCGGGCGGCGCGGGCACGACTCTGTCGACGCCCGCCCAGGAGGCGTGGCGCGCGGCGGAGAAGTCGCAGCGCGCCCGTAGGCTCAACGGGTGATCGCCAGCCTCCGCGGAACCCTCATCGCCCTCTCCGGTGGCCGCGCTGTCGTCGATGTGCACGGCGTCGGGTATGCGGTCGCCGTCACCGAGCGCCACGCTCGAGCGCTGCGCGTGGGCGAGAGCATCGAGTTGCACACCGCCCTCATCGTGCGCGAGGACGACATGAGCCTCTTCGGCTTTCTCGGTGCCGATGAACTCGCCATTTTCGAGCTCTTGCGCACGGTATCGGGAGTGGGTCCGAAGTCTGCTCTCGGCGTGCTCGGCGCCATGGAACCCGGCTCAATCGCTCGCGCGATCGCCGAGGGCGACGACGCCCCGTTCCGCGCGGTCTCGGGCATCGGTCCGAAGACCGCGAAACTCATCACCGTGTCGCTCGCGGGCAAACTCGTCGCGCCGCGCGAGACCTCGGCATCAGCATCCACGTCGGAGTCTTCGCACGGTGCCCCGCAGGGCGCGCAATTGCGGGCAGACCTCACCGCAGCCTTGACCGGGCTTGGTTGGCCCGAGCGCACGGCAGTCGAGGTCGCCACGTCTGTCATCGACGACGAGCCTGAAGCCGCAGCTCTCGGTTTGCCTGTGCTGTTGCGACGGGCCCTCGCTGAGCTCGGGCCGCGAAGGAGCACGTCGTGAGTCACGACCTGCTGCGCCCCGCACCCGAGTCGGACGCCGAGATCGCCTTTGAAGGGGCCCTCCGGCCGCAGAGCCTCGACGAGTTCGTCGGTCAACCCAAGGTGCGCCGTCAGCTGCGACTGCTGCTCGAGGCCGCTGGCTTGCAGGGCCGCACACCCGATCACATTCTGCTGGCGGGCCCGCCCGGGCTCGGCAAGACAACACTCGCGATGATCGTGGCGCACGAGGGCAACCGGCCGCTGCGCCTCACGAGTGGCCCCGCCATTCAGCACGCGGGCGACCTCGCTGCCGTGCTCTCGTCGCTCGTGCCCGGCGAAGTGCTCTTCATCGACGAGATTCATCGCATGGCTCGCGCGGCCGAAGAGATGCTCTATCTCGCCATGGAGGATTACCGCGTCGACATCATGGTGGGCAAAGGCGCCGGGGCGACGAGCATTCCGCTCGAACTCGCCCCGTTCACGCTCGTGGGGGCGACCACTCGATCGGGACTTCTGCCTAACCCGCTTCGCGATCGTTTCGGCTTCACCGCTCACCTCGAGTTCTACGAGACCGACGAGCTGCACTCCGTGCTCGTGCGCGCCGCGCGTCTACTGAGCCTCTCGATCGATGAGGATGCTCTCCGCGAGATTGCCGGACGCTCACGCGGCACGCCCCGCATCGCCAACCGCTTGCTGCGGCGAGTGCGCGACTACGCGCTCGTGCACGGAGGGGTGGCAGACCGAGCTGCCGTACGCGCGGCGCTCGAGCTCTATGACGTCGACGAGCACGGGCTCGATCGACTCGACCGTGCCGTGCTCACGGCCATTGTCGAGAGATTCGGGGGAGGACCTGTCGGGCTTTCCACACTCGCTGTCTCTGTCGGAGAAGAAGCGGAGACGATTGAAGCGGTCGTTGAGCCCTTCCTGGTGCGGTCGGGGCTGCTGTCTCGCACCCCGCGAGGCCGCGTGGCGACAGCGCAAGCGTGGCGACACCTCGGGCTCGCCGTGCCACCACCGGCGGGAACCGAGCAATAGCCGATGACCTATAGTGGTCGGCAGGCCTCGGCGCGGCATCCGCGCGCCGACTGGTGCCCCGAGCGCCGCCGACGATCCCTCTGAAAGGCTCCTCCTCCCATGGACCTCTTGACCTACGTCATGCTGGGCATCCTCGCCCTGCTCGTCTTCTTCATGTTCCGCAACTCGCGCAAGCGCCGTCAAGAGATGGAGAAGTTGCAAGACAAGATGGTGCCCGGCGCCGAGGTCATGACGAACTTCGGGCTCTTCGGAACCCTCGTCGAGATCGATGAAGCGAACAACGTCGCGACCCTCGAGCTCAGCCCCGGTAGCACGGTGCGAGTGCACCGCCAGACGCTCGCGCGCGTCATCGAAGACGAGCCGCTCGACGATTCGCTCGACGAGGTCGCGGTGCAGGACGACGCGGCAGACGACGCGCCGCGACTCAATGAGTCGAGCGTCGACCCCGCCCCCGCCAAGAAGACGAAGAAGTCCGACTCCTAGCGCACCCCGCTCCGCTCGCGCGGCGCCCCTCGCGGGGTTGCACTCGTGCGCCCCTGGCAGAAATGAGTACCTGAGGTGGTCAGAAGCACCCCCGAGCGCAAAGCCATCCGCTCTTTGGTGTGGCTGCTCGTCATCATCGTCGCCCTCATCGGCGCGAATGCTGCGAGCGTGCTCTTCAATAACGGGCAGTGGACGCCCAAGCTCGCCCTCGACCTCGAGGGCGGCACGCAGATCATTCTGAGCCCGCAGCTAGCGAGCGGCGAGTCGGTCACTCAGGAGCAGCTCGATCAAGCTGTCGCGATCATCCGTCAGCGCGTCGACGCCGGCGGTGTCAGCGAAGCCGAGATCAACACGCAGGGCGGGCAGAACATCGTCGTGTCCATCCCGGGTACTCCAGACGACGCCACGATCGCCCGCATCGAGAGCTCGGCAAAGCTCGAGTTCCGCGCCGTGCTCGTGGCTGACGTCGCATCATCGAGCACCCTCGGGGAAGAAGGTGCTGAGGATGGCACCGACCCGAGCGCGAGCCCGTCGGCAGACCCGAGCGCCTCGCCCTCGGCGAGCGATGAGCCGAGTGCGAGCCCGTCACCCGATGCGAGCGCCTCTCCCACTCCGAGCGCCTCGCCCACTGACGCGAGCGACCTCGCCTGGGTGACCCCCGAACTGCAAGAGCAATTCGACGCATTCGACTGCTCGACACTCGACATCGTCGGAGCCAACGTCGCACCTGCTGATGAGCCGCTGGTCACCTGCGAGCAGGACGACTCGATCAAGTACATTCTCGGTCCAGTCGAAGTAGCCGGTGAGCGCATCTCAGATGCCTCGGCCAACCTCATTACGTCCTCTACGGGTGTGACCGGCAACGACTGGGGCGTCTTCATCGAGTTCGACGCTGACGGCACGCAGCAGTTCCGCACCGTGACCGAGCGGCTCGTCGCTCTCACGGGCGTGCAGAACCAGTTCGCGATCGTGCTCGATGGTCGCGTCATCAGTGCTCCTCGCACGATCAGCGCTATCACTGACGGTCGCCCGCAGATCAGCGGCTCGTTCACGGAAGAGAGCGCGCAGACCTTGGCCGACCAGTTGCGCTTCGGCGCCTTGCCGATCGGCTTCGAGCGTCAGTCAAGCGAGAACATTTCGGCCACGCTCGGCGTCTCGCAACTGCAGAGCGGTCTCATCGCGGGCCTCATCGGTCTCGTCCTCGTCGCCCTCTACTCGTTCTTGCAGTATCGGGCCCTCGGTGGCGTCGTGCTCATGTCGCTCACGATCGCGGCAATCATTACCTACCTGGTCATCACCTATCTGTCGAACCAGCAGGGCTTCCGACTGTCGCTCGCGGGTGTTGCCGGACTCGTGATCTCGATCGGGGTCATCG
>SXMH01000208.1 GCA_005777405.1 Actinomycetota bacterium | reverse complement strand
TCTTCGTCACGACGAAGCTGTGGAACAGCGATCAAGGTCGCGACACCACGCGCGCCGCTCTCGAGGCCAGCCTCGAACGCCTCGGCCTCGAGAAGGTCGACTTGTACCTCATCCACTGGCCGTCACCGAAGTACGGCAAGCACGTCGAATCGTGGGAAGCCCTCATCGAGCTGCGCGAGGCCGGCCTCGCCACGTCGATCGGCGTCTCGAACTTCATGCAGACCCACCTGGATGACCTCGCCGCGGCGACCGAGGTCGTGCCCGCCGTCAACCAGGTCGAACTGCACCCCGCCTTCCAGCAGCGCGACCTGCGCGCCTTCCACGCCGAGCGCGGCATCCACACCGAGTCGTGGAGCCCGCTGGGCAGCGGCAAGTACGACCTCGCAGAGCTGCCGGGATTCGCCGAGATCGCCGAGCGCCACGGCAAGACCGTGCAGCAGGTCGCGATCCGCTGGCACCTGCAAGAGGGCCTCATCGTCTTCCCGAAGACGACGCGCGTCGAGCGGATGATCGAGAACGCCACCGTCTTCGACTTCGAGCTCAGCGACGACGAGATGGCGACGATCGCCGCCGCCGACCGCGACGAGCGCGTCGGCGCGCACCCGCTCAACACTGACTTCTAGGGCGGCGAGGCCGTCGCGGTCAAGAGCAGCGTGAGCTAGAGCGCGATCTCGACGCGCGCGCCGAGCGGCGTGTGCGCGAGCAACGGGCCGCCCGCGGGTGACTCGAGGCCGGCGAACTCGCGCTCGAGGTCGGCGCGCGACTCGGCGAAGTGCGTCCACTGATCGACGTGCAGCCCGACGACTCGTCGCGCGCCGAGCGTCAGCGCTGCGGCGCGAGCATCGGCGGCCGTCAGCGTGAGTGCGGCGGGGATGGACGGCACCGTCGCGGCTCCGGCGAAGAGGAGCGCAGCATCCACGGGGCCGAATCGGGCGGCGACCGCCTCGACGACGCCGAGTTGCGCGTTGTCTCCCGAGACATAGACCGTCGGATGCCCGGGCGCCACGAGCACGAAACCGCACACCGGCCCGAGCGCGTCAGCGATGCCATCGGGACCGTGCAGGGCGGGCACGACGTGCAGTCGGGCACCCTGCGGTGCGCGCGACGCGACAGCATCGCCCACGACAGCCGCGTCGTCGAGGGCGATGCTCTCGTCATCGGCGAGGCCCACCACTCGGGCGACGCCGCCGCGGGCGGCAAGATCTTCGGCGCCCGCGGGGGTGGTCACGACGAGCGGCAGGGTGAGCGCGAGATCGCGCCCGGCGAGATCGAGGTTGTCTTCGTGGTGATGGTGCGACACGAGGGCCACATCGAGGCGGCCGAGATTGGTGGCGTTGACGGCGGGTCCCTCGGTCTTGGTGAGGTCGTCGGGATCCGGACCGTAGACGGTCGGCGGGTCGAACGTGGGGTCAGAGAGCAGCCGAAGGCCGCCCCACTCGAGCAGGGCGGTCGGACCCCCGACGACGGTGACGGCGAGCGAAGAAGTCATGACTCGACCGTACGCGTTTCGTGCAGGGAGGATGGATAGCCTGGCGGGATGACTGCTCGACGTTCACTCAGTATCGTGCTCGCTCTGCCCATCGCTTTCGCGCTCGCCGGCTGCATCACTGTTGTGCAACAGCCCGAACCCGAAGTCACGCGCATCGACACCACGCCCTCGGCGAGCCCAGCCCCGGGTGGCGACTGCGAGGTTGTCACGCAGACCGCGACGCAGCGCTTCGACGACTGTGACGAGCTCGTCGTCGAAGGTGCAGACCTCGACATCGAAGTGGGAACTGTCGGCACGCTCATCGTGCGCGGCGACCGCAACGACGTCGACGCGCTCGAGGTCGGGTCGCTGTCAATCGCGGGTCAAGAGAACGAGATCGACGTCGATGGCGACCTCGGCACGCTCGAGATCGCGGGTGACCGCAATGACGTCGACGTCGAGGGAGCTGTGGGCACGGCGTCGATCAACGGCAACGACAACGAGATCGATGCCGACCGCGGGGTCGACGTGCTCAACGACAACGGCGCCCGCAACAGCGTCAACCGCTGATCACGGGCGCCGTCGCGGCAGCAACGAGCTAGCGCGTTTGCTTCTTCGCCGAGATGACCCCGGTGTCGAAGCCCATGAGGTGCAGCCCACCGTGGAAGCGCGCGTGCTCGACTTTGATGCAACGGTCCATGACGATGGTCAGGCCCTTCGACTCGCCGTACACGGCGGCCTCTTCGTTCCAGATGCCGAGCTGAACCCACACGGTTGGGGCGCCGACGGCGATCGCATCGTCGATGACTGAAGGAATGTCGCTCGCCTTGCGGAAGACGTCGACGATGTCGGGCACCTCCGGCAGTGAGGCGAGGTCGGGGTAGGCCGGCTGCCCCAGAATCTCGGTGGCATTCGGGTTGACGAAGTACACCCGGTAGTCGCTCGACTGCTGCAGGTAGGTGCCCACGAAGTACGACGAGCGCGCAGGGTTCGGCGAAGCGCCCACGATCGCGATCGACTTTGCACGGCGCAGGATGCCCAACCGCTCTTTCGCGCTCGGTCCCACCCAGGTGCGCTGCGACTTCAGCAGCTTGGCGAGCGGCGAGCTCGCCGGAATCGAGCAGGTGAGCCCGTTGGCGAGAGTGACGGTGGCCTGATCGGCCGGCTCCACGGCGGGAGAGATGCTCATGCCGACGCCCCCTTCAGTGCAGCATCCAGTGCCTGATCGAGATCGTAGATGATGTCGTCGACGTCTTCGATGCCGACCGAGAAGCGAACGAGGCCCGGGTGCACGCCGCCATCAACGAGCTGCTGCTCGGTGAGCTGCGCGTGCGTCGTCGAGGCGGGGTGAATGATGAGGGTCTTCGCGTCGCCGATGTTGGCGACGTGGCTCGCGAGCTCGACGTGCTCGATGAGGCCCTGGCCGACAGCGCGGCCGCCCTTGACGACGAAGCCGAAGACCGAGCTCGGCCCGAGCGGCAAGTACTTGTTCGCGCGCTCGTGGTGCCGGTGCGAGGGCAGCCCCGCCCAGTTCACCGTCTCGATGCGGTCGTCAGCGGCGAGCCACTCGGCGACGACGCGAGCATTGTCGACGTGCGCCTGCATGCGATAGGGCAGCGTCTCCACGCCCTGCGCCAGCAGGAAGGCCGAGTGCGGGGCGAGCGACGGGCCGATGTCACGCAGCTGCTCGGCGCGCAGCCGGGTGAGAAACGCGTACTCGCCGAAGTTGCCGTACCAGGTGAGGCCGCCGTAGTGCGGCACGGTCTCTTCGAAGAGCGGAAAGTTGTGGTTCGACCAGTCGAAGCGTCCCGACTCGACGACCACGCCGCCGAGGGTCGTACCCGAACCGCCCAAGAACTTCGTGGCCGAGTGGATGACGACGTCGGCGCCCCACTCGATCGGCCGGCAGAGGTAGGGGGTGGCGATCGTCGAGTCGATGATGAGCGGAATGTCCGCGGCGTGGGCGACGGCGGCGAGACCCTCGATGTCGGCGATGTCGCCGCTCGGGTTCGCGATGGTCTCGGCGAAGACGAGCTTCGTGCGGCCGGGAATGATGGCGGCGGCGTAGTCGGCCGGGTCGTCGCTCGCGACGAACGTCGTCTCGACGCCGAAGCGCCGCAGCGTGACATCGAGCTGCGTGATCGAGCCGCCGTAGAGGTTCGACGATGCGACGACGTGGTCGCCGGCACCCGCGAGCGAAGCGATCGTCACGAACTGGGCGCTGAGACCACTCGCGGTCGCGACCGCGCCGAGGCCGCCCTCGAGGCTCGCGATGCGCTCTTCGAAGCTCGCGATCGTCGGGTTCGCGAGGCGCGAGTAGATGTTGCCGTACTTCTGCAGGGCGAATCGCGCGGCTGCATCTTCGGTCGAATCGAAGACGAAGGCGCTCGTCTGGTAGATCGGCAGGGCGCGAGCCCCTGATGCCGAGTCGGGAACGTTGCCCGCGTGGAGCGCGCGCGTGCGGAAACCATAGTCGCGATCTGCCATTGCTCCAGCCTACGGCGGCTCATCCGCGGCAGCCGTCGGCGATGTCACGGGCCGTAACGTGCGCTCAGCATCCGTCGCGCGACGGAGGCGTGGTGATGATCGCGCTCCTATCGTGGAGTCATGACCACGGATGCTCAGCCCGACCCGCGCCCGTCCGCTCTCGCCCCGACGCCCCGCGCACTGCGGTCGCCGGCCCCTGACGTTGCACGCGGCCTCGTGCTGCTCGGCATCGCGCTCGCGAACGTGCCCTTCTTTCTGTACGGGCGTGAGCTTGGCATTCTCTTCAAGCCCGTCACCGACGCCGCCGCCGACCCCTGGGTCAACGCGATCGTGGCGACTTTCGCCGATAACCGCAGCTATCCGCTGTTTGCTCTGCTCTACGGCTATGGCATGACCCAGATTCTGCTGCGCGAGACCGCGCTCGGCGTGGATTGGGTGGATGCTCGGCGCTTGCTCGTGCGCCGCAACCTCTGGCTCATCGCGTTCGGAGCCTTCCACGGGGTGTTGCTATTCTTCGGCGACATTCTCGGCACCTACGGGCTGCTGGGTCTCGGTCTCGTGCTGCTCATTCGAGCCTCGGGTCGCGTGCTCGCGATCGTCGGCGGCATCGCTTTCGCGCTACTCGTGTTCACGGGAATCGTCGAAGGGGTGAGTGGGTTGCTCGCCTCTGTTCCCAGCGGCGGAATCAGCCTCGCGCTCTTCGGCTCGCCCGGAGCCGAGACCTACCTTGCCGCTGTGCTTGCGCGCCTCGGCGAGTGGACTCTCGCTCTCGTCTCGGTGCCCTTCGGCGGGCTGGGGCTCCTCGCGCCCATGATTCTCGGCCTGTGGGCCGCACGGCACCGGGTGCTCGACGACCCCGCCTCGCACCGCCGCGCTCTCGTGCGGGTGGCGGCGATCGGACTACCGTTGTCGATTCTCGGCGCCCTGCCGATCGCGCTGGCGCTACTGGGCGTCATCGAGCTCACCATCTTCGTCGAACCGCTCGCGGCCATGCTGCACGCGGGCACCGGTGCCATCGGCGGCGCGGCCTACGCGGCGCTCGCCGCCCTGCTCGTCGGTGGCGCGACGGCCGGCGCTCAGCGATCGGGCATCTTCACGCGCCTGTTCAGCGCGCTCGGCCAACGATCGCTGACCGGGTATCTCACTCAGTCAGTCGTGTTCGTGATCGTGTTCGCGCCCTACGGTTTCGGTCTCGGTGCCACCGCGAGTGTCGCCGTCGCCACGCAGGTCGCCGTGCTCACCTGGCTCGGCACGCTCGTGTTCGCGAACGTGCTGCATGCGCTCGACAAACCGGGGCCCGCCGAAGCGCTGCTGCGTCGTGCGGTGTACGGGCGGCGGCGGTAGGCGCCGGCCTCGACCGTGCACGCCACGGCCGCCGCTACCCACGCGGATTCCCGACGATCAGACCCATGAGGTCATCCAGTAGCGCAGCCGCAGCCATTCGATCGAGATCGGTGCGCCTGTCCATAGCGGCACGAAGAACACACTGATCACGACGGCGAAGAACAGCACGAGCACGACGACGGCGATGCCGACGCTGCGCCTCGGCTGCTCGGCATCGCGCGGGCCGAGCGCGGCGCCCAGCGCGGCAGTGAGGGCGAGCACGAGAAACGGCGTGATGACGATCGTGTAGAAGAAGAACATCGTGCGTTCGGGGTAGAGCAACCACGGCAGCCAGCCCGCGGCGACCCCCGTGAGCACGATCGCGAGTGCGCCGGTCGAACCAAGAGCAAGGTTCGGCGATCTGTGGAGCGCGCGCAGCACCAGCAGCACGACGATGGCGAGCACGCTCAGCCACGACGCCCACCAGATGAGCGGGTTGGGAATGCCGCTGATCGCTTCAGCCGTGCCGTTGCCGAGATCGTTGTAGTGCATGTACGTCGGGCGCAGCAGCAGCGGCCACTGCCAGGCGGGCGACTCGTAGCCGTGCGGGCTCGACTCGCCGACGTGATAGCCGTAGACGGCCGTCTGGTACTCCCACCAGTTCTGCAGGGCATCGGGCAATGAGCCGAGGATGCCCGGCAGCCGGTTCTCGTCGGTGACGACGCGATCGCGGCCGTAGCCGCCGCTCGTCGAGAACCAGCCCCACCACGTGACGAGGTGCGCAGCGGCCGCCGCCGGAACCATGAGCACGAAGCTCACTGGGCCCTGCTTGAGCAGTGCTCCGCTCGACCACAAGGCGACACCCGCGCGACGTCGGTCGACGGCGTCAGCGACGACGGTGAGCAGAGCGAAAGCCGCGAGCAGGTAGAGCGCGCTCCACTTGACGGCGATGGCGAGCCCGAACGTGACACCCGCAGCGACGAGCCAGGGGCGCCCCCACAGCGCAGGACCCCAGTCGGTCGAGCGCCCGCGCTCGCGCCGCTCGGCGAGCCAGGCGGCGAGCTGCGAGCGAGCATCCCGTCGATCGAGCACGACGAAAATGACGGCGAGCACGACCACGGCGGCGAGCACGCCATCGAGCAGTGAGACACGGCTCATGACAATGCCGTTGCCGTCGATCGCGAGCAGCAGCCCGGCGATGCCCGTGAGCACGAGTCGAGCGAAGAGCAAGTGGGCCAGCACCATCGTGAGGCCGACGAGAACGATGCCCGTGATCGCGGTGCCGAGTCGCCAGCCCGCGGGGTTCTCGGGGCCCAGCAGCGCGAGCCCGAGAGCCATAACCCACTTGCCGAGCGGAGGATGGGCGATGAACGCGCCGATCTCGCTGGGGCTGCCGGGAGTGCCCGCCGCCCACAGGTCGTTCGCGCCCTCGGGCCAGCGACCCTCGTAGCCGAGCTGCCGCAGCGACTCAGCATCTTTGACGTAGTAGGTCTCGTCGAAGACGAGTTCCCCAGGATGCTCGAGACCGATGAGTCTCGTCGCCGCCGCCACGCCCAGCACCGCGGCAGGGATGCCCCAGCTCAGCAGTCGCGCGCGCACGGCGGGGTCGCGCATCGTTCGCTCGCCGACCTCTTGCACCCGCCCATCGTAGGCGGGGCATCCACTCATCGCGGAGCGCGGCGGATGCCCGGTGGGAGGATGGGCGCATGATCGTGCTCGCCGCCACCCCCATCGGCAATCTCGGCGACGCGAGCCGCCGCCTCATCGAGGCGCTCGGCGAGGCCACGACGATCGTCGCGGAAGACACTCGTACTGCCGCCCACCTGCTGCGCGCGCTCGGCATCGAGAACCGGCCGCGACTCATTCCCCTGCACGAGCACAACGAGCGCCAGAAGGCGGCCGAGCTCGTCGAGCTCGCGCGGGTCGACGACGTGCTCGTGCTCAGCGATGCCGGAATGCCGGCGGTGAGTGACCCCGGTTTCGTGCTCGTCGAAGCGGCGATCGCCGCGGGCGTCGAGGTCACCGCGCTGCCGGGCCCGAGTGCTGTGCTCACCGCCCTGGTGCTCAGCGGCTTGCCGACCGACCGCTTCGTGTTCGAGGGCTTTCTGCCGCGCAAGGGCCGTGCCGGGGCGTTACGCGCGCTCTCGAGCGAGCCGCGCACGCTCGTGTTCTTCGAGGCGCCGCATCGCATCGCTGCGGCGCTCGCCGATGCCGCCGAGGCGTTTGGCCCTGACCGTCGGGCCGCCGTCTGCCGAGAGCTGACCAAGAAGTTCGAAGAGGTCGCGCGCGGCACGCTCGCCGAGCTCGCCGAACGCTTCGCCGAGGGCGCGCGCGGCGAGATCGTGCTCGTCGTCGGGGGAGCGCCCGCCGGCGCGAGTGACCTGCCGACCGCGGTGGCCGAGGTGCTCGCACGAGTCGAGGCGGGGGAGCGGCTCAAAGAGGCCGCGGCGGCGGTCGCGGACGCCACGGGTCTCGGCAAGCGCGAACTCTACGAGGCGGCGCTCGCTTCGCGAGCATCCCGCGGTTGAGGCCTCGGGATGCTCAGCCGCAGTCTGCGCCGAGCTCGAGTCGCACCGGCACAGCTTGAGCGCGGCCCCCTGAGGTCACGACGAGCCCGTCGACGCTGCCCGGCTCAGAGCCCGTGAGGTCGACCTCGACACCCACGAAGGCTGCTTCGTCGGGCGCGATCACGGCCGAGTCCAGGTCGCCCGCGCCGTAACCGGCGCGACCGTCGGTGGTGAACTCCACCGTCGCCGTGCGCGCGTCGTCAGACACCACGAGAAAGCGGTCGATGATCTCCACGCCGCTCGCGGCACCCAACTCGACGGCCTCGATGACGAGGTCGTCGCCGGAGGAGTTGACGACGCCGAGCGCGATGGTGCCGGATTCGCCGGCGAGGCACCCCGCCAGTGGGTCGTCCTCGGGGGGACCGCTGCACGCGGCGAGAGCGAGCGCCGTCAGAGCGACGGCCGCGAGCGCGAAGGGTCGAGCGCTCATCGCCCGTGTGCCGAGCAGCTCGTCCACGGCGGCACGAAGCCGAGCTCGGTGTCGGCGCTCGCCGTGGCCGAGAACCAGCCGTCGTCGTACTTCACGCGCACACCCTTGATGCCCGCATATTCGCGGAAGTCGCGCGCGTGCACCTCGAGCACCAGGTCGACGCTCTCACCCGCGAGAACCTGCAACCCCTCCACCGGCACGCGATCGTTGTAGAGCGGACGCTGGGGTGGCGTGAGCATCCCGCCTGGAGCGACACCGAAGCGGTCATAGGGGGTTGCGAGAGGAATGGCAGACGTGTCGTCGACGCGCGCGTTCTCGAGCGTGACGGGAGTCGCCTCGCGCAAGATGAGGTCGCGCGCTGACGAATTGTGAAGGGTCACGGCGACGATCGCCATGAAGCCGTCGTCACTCGTCTCGGTGCTGAAGCAGACCGGCACGAGGTCTCCCTGCACGTCGAGCGCGGGCGCGCCAACGCACCCGCTGAGTGCGACGACTGCCGCCGCACCCACGAGCCCCCCGCCCCAGAATCGTGAGATCCTCACGGACGCACAGTCTACCCTCACCCGTTGCAGCGGCCCGGCGTGTCGAGGGCATGCCCAGCGCCGTCACACGGTGAGCCCCGCCCGTAGACTGAGGCACACTATGGCCAGCGCCGACAGCTTCTACATCTGCACGCCGATCTTCTACGTCAACGACGTGCCACACATCGGTCACGCCTACACCGAGGTCGCCGCCGACGTGCTCGCGCGCTGGCACCGGCAGTCGGGTGTCGACACCTGGTCGCTCACCGGCACCGACGAGCACGGCCAGAAGATTCTGCGCACCGCGGTCGCCAACGGCGTCACGCCGAAAGAGTGGGCAGACAAGCTCGTCGACTCGGCCTGGGTGCCGCTGCTCGAGACCATCGACATTGCCAACGATGACTTCATCCGCACGACCGAACCGCGTCACGAGAAGGTTGTGCAGCAGTTCTTGCAGAAGCTCTACGACGACGGCTTCATCACCGAGGGCGAGTACGAGGGCTACTACTGCGTCGGCTGCGAGGAATACAAGCAGAATGACGATCTCGTCGACGGCACCGGCGAGTTTGACGGCCAGCGCGTCTGCGCGATCCACGGTCGACCCATTGAAGTGCTGAAAGAGAAGAACTACTTCTTCGCTCTCGGCAGCTTCCAGCAGCGCTTGCTCGATCTGTATGAGTCGCAGCCCGACTTCATCCAGCCGAGCAGTTTGCGCAACGAGATCGTGAGTTTCGTGAAGCGAGGCCTCGACGACTTGTCGATCTCGCGCCAGAGCTTCGACTGGGGCGTGCGCATCCCGTGGGACGACACGCACGTCACCTATGTGTGGTTCGACGCCCTGCTCAACTACATCAGCGCCATCGGCTGGGGCAGCGACGACGCGAACTTCGATCGCCGTTGGCCGGCTGTGCAGCTCGTGGGCAAAGACATCGCCCGCTTCCACGCCGTCATCTGGCCGGCGATGCTCATGGCGGCCGGGCTGCAGCCCCCCGCCAAGGTCTTCGGCCACGGCTGGCTGCTCGTCGGCGGCGAAAAGATGTCGAAGTCGAAGCTCACGGGCATCGCGCCGCACCAGATCACCGACGTTTTCGGCAGCGACGCGTTCCGCTACTACTTCATGAGCGCCATCTCGTTCGGCCAAGATGGCTCGTTCTCGTGGGAGGACCTCGCTGCCCGCTACCAGGCCGAGCTCGCCAATGGCTTCGGCAACCTGGCGTCGCGCGTCGTCGCCATGGTCGGCCGTTATTGCGATGGCGTGCTGCCCGCGGCGACCGAGGTGACCGACGCCGATCGCCGCATCGAGACGGTGCTGGCGGATGCTCTCGCCGGGGCCGAGCGCGCCCTCGAGTCATTCGCCATCCACGACGCGATCGCCTCCGTGTGGACGCTCGTCGACGAGCTCAACGGCTACCTCACCGAGCAGGAGCCGTGGAAGGTCGCCAAGGACGAGTCGCAGAGTGCTCGCCTGCACACGATTCTCTACACCGCGGCTGAAGGCCTGCGTGCCCTCGCCGTGCTGCTCTCACCCGTGACCCCGCAGGCATCGCAGAAGCTGTGGGTCGCGCTCGGTGCCGAGCAGGCCGTGGGCCCGCTGCTCGAGCAGAGCATCCCCGATGTCGCTCGCTGGGGCCAGCTGCCCGCCGGTACCCAGACCCAGCCGCTCGAGGCGCTCTTCCCGCGCATCGAGACGGAGTAGTCGCCGGCGCCCACGGCGTCAATCCCCGGCCTCATCCAGCGGGGCACGGTACGGTCGTGAGTGGGAGGCACCACCGTGAGCGACGAGATCGATCCACATCTGCGCGCCCGTGCCGTGATGGAGGGCTCGACGCGCGACCTCAGCTATCCGCCGAGCCCTGAAGCGCTCGTCGTGCCGGTGTACGACAACCACACGCACCTCGAGATCGCCGACGGCGAGAACCCCCTCCACTATCGCGAGCACCTCGACCGGGCATCTGCCGTCGGTGTGCGCGGAGTCGTGCAGGTCGGCACCGACGTGCTCACGAGCCGCTGGTCGGCCGCCGTCGCCGCGCGTGAACCGCGTGTGCTCGCTGCGGTCGCGCTGCATCCGAACGAGATTCCCGCGCTCGACGAGGCAGGCGAACTGGATGCCGCTCTCGCGGTCATCGACGAGCTCGCCGCGCAGCCCCGCGTCGTCGCCATCGGCGAGACCGGCCTCGACTTCTACCGCACTGAGCCCGGACGCGGACGCGACGCCCAGATCGCCGCCTTCGAGGCGCACATCGCGATCGCCAAAGAGCACGGCCTCGCGCTGCAGATTCACGACCGCGACGCGCACGACGAGGTCGTCGAGACCCTGCTGCGTATCGGCCCGCCCGAGAAGGTCGTGTTCCACTGCTTCAGCGGCGACGTCGAACTCGCGAGCGTGCTCGCCGAGCGCGGCTGGTACGCGAGCTTCGCCGGCACCGTGACCTTCAAGAACGCGCGCAACCTGCGCGACGCCCTCGACATCTTGCCGCGCGCGCTGCTGCTCGTCGAGACGGATGCGCCCTTCCTGACGCCGCACCCCTACCGCGGTCGGCCCAACGGCCCGTATCTCATGCCGTTCACCGTGCGCGCCATCGCCGATCACCTCGGCACCGACGTGTCGATGTTGAGCGCCCAGCTTGCGTCGAACACCGAGCTCGTCTACGGCTCGTGGGACTCCGAGCCCGTCGTCGCTCCCGGTGATCCCTGGGCGGCGCAAGAAGTGCCGGGCGACCCCCACCAGCTCGATGACATCGGCGGCGCTCTGCCCGAGAACTATCCCGGCGAGCGATGAGCGCACTGCTCGGCCCGGCAGAGGTGCGTGACCTCGCCGAGCTGCTCGACGTCACGCCCACCAAGAAGCTCGGGCAGAACTTCGTGCACGATGCCAACACCGTGCGGCGCATCGTGCAGACCGCGGCGCTGCTGCCCGGTGAGCCCGTGCTCGAGGTCGGCCCGGGGCTGGGCTCGTTGACGCTCGGACTGCTCGAGGCCGGGCATCCGGTCGTCGCGATCGAAGTGGATGCTCGCCTCGCCGCCCAGCTGCCCCAAACCGTCGCGGCGCTGCAGCCTGAGGCATCGCTCGCCGTCGTCACCGCCGACGCACTGCGCGTCGCTGAGGTTCCCGAGGCGCCAGGAGGGTCGAGACCCACGGCTCTCGTCGCCAACCTGCCCTACAACATCTCCGTGCCGGTGCTGTTGCACCTGCTGGCGCTCGAGCCGGGCATCCGTCGCGTGCTCGTCATGGTGCAGGCCGAGGTCGGCCATCGCCTCGCGGCCGAGCCCGGCTCGAAGGTGTACGGCGGTCCATCGATCAAGGCCGCCTGGTACGGGCGCTGGAAGGTCGAAGGTCAGGTCAGCCGTCAGGTGTTTTGGCCGGTGCCCAACGTCGACAGCGTGCTCGTCGGCATGACGCGCGCTGAGCATCCCGGCACTGAAGCGGAGCGCGTGCGGGTTGGCGAACTCGTCGACGCCGCTTTCGGCCAGCGTCTCAAGATGCTGCGCCAAGCGCTCGCCGAGCTCTACGGCTCGTCCGCAGCGGCGAGCACCGCACTCGAGTCGGCGGGGCTCGCGCCCACCGCGCGCGGCGAAGAACTCACCCTCGCCGACTTTCTGGCGCTCGCGCGCGTCGGGTAGGCTTCGAGCGTGGGATACACGTACAGCGCGCCGGTGATGGCGTGCACTCTCCTCGTTCGCGACCGTCGCGCCTGACGGCGTTCGCGTTCTTTCCTCTTCGCCGCACGCCGTCACGCTGAGCTGACCTCGGCACCTCGGACGGTCTCTGTTTGCGCCTTCTCTCGCGCGTTCCACGTCTGCGGTGCTCCGACTCTCACGACCCGGAGCGCACCCATGCCTCGATCATCTTTCGGCGGCCGACACGAACTCGGCCAGAACTTTCTGCACCATCGCCCCACTATCGCTCGCATGACCGAACTCGTCACAGCAAGCGGCGGCAGCATTCTCGAACTCGGCGCAGGCGACGGCGCGGTCACCCGCGCCTTGGCTGCGCTCGGACGACCGCTCACGGCCGTCGAACTCGACGAGCATCGAGCGGGCGCGCTTCGCCGAGCGTTGCCGAGCGTCGTCATCCTGCACGCAGATCTGCTGCGCGTGCCTTTCGACGACGACACCATCGTTGGCAACATTCCTTTCCACTTGACGACCCCGGTGCTCCGGCGACTCATGAGCTCGGGTCGGTGGACCCGCGCGGTGCTGCTGACGCAGTGGGAAGTTGCGCGCAAGCGTGCCGGAGTCGGTGGCGGAACACTCCTCACTGCGCAATCAGCGCCGTGGTTCACCGTCGAGCTGCGCGGTCGCGTTCCCTCGTGGGCGTTCACGCCCAGGCCGAGCGTCGACGGCGGACTGCTGCAGATTGAGCGCAGAGATTCGCCGCTCGTGCCGTTCGACGAGCGACGGGCGTACGAAGCCTTTGCGCGACGAGTGTTCAGCGCTCGAGGGCGTGGACTCACGCGCATCCTGGAGACTGCAACCGGCGTGACTCCACAACGCGCCGCTCGCGCGCTTGACGCCGCAAGAGCTCGCCAGATGTCGTTGCCGCGCGACCTTCGACCGGAGCAGTGGGCGGCTCTGTGGCGCGCTGTGCGCGGCTAGTGGTGGCGTCGCTCGAGCAGCGTGAGCACTTCGGTGTGGCGCGACTGCGGGAACATGTCGACGACACGTGCTCGAGTGACGCGATAGGAGGGCATCGCGGCGAGGTCGCGCGCGAGCGAGTCGGGATTGCAGCTCGAGTAGACGATGGTGCGCGGGCCACGGCGCTCGAGCATCTCGGCGAGGGGTGCTCCGAGTCCGCGGCGGGGAGGGTTGACAATGACGAGCTCGGGTCGCGCATCCTGCGCCGCCGCCCACGCCGTCGCGTCGGCGGCGATGAAGCTGACGTTCGAGCGTTCCGATGTCGGCAGCTGAGCATCCCGGGCGATCTCGGCACTCGTGACGGCCTCTGGCGACACCTCGACGCCGACGACATGGCGGCTCGGAGCGGCGGCGTGCAATGCGAAGCCACCCACGCCGCAATAGAGATCCCACACGGAGGCGGGGGAGAGCTCGTTGATCCACAGCGCGGCCTGTCGATAGAGCTCGCCCGCGACGATCGTGTTCGTCTGCACGAATGATCGCGGCAGAGCGTGCAGCGTGACGTCACCGACCGCCATCGGGAGCGCTCGCTGTTCGGTGAGCACGTGTTCGACGTCGCCTTCGAGCAC
>SXMH01000207.1 GCA_005777405.1 Actinomycetota bacterium | reverse complement strand
TCGCCATCGCACGCGCGCTCGCCCACCGACCCGCTGTCGTCTTCGCCGATGAGCCCACGGGCAATCTCGACCTCAAGACCGGCGGCGAAGTACTGAAGCTGCTCACCGAACTCGTCCGAGACAGCGGTTGCGGCATCATCATGGTCACCCACGATCCGGTCGCGGCCAGTTCCGCTGATCGCGTGCTCTCGATCCGCGACGGGCATCTCGTCGCCGAGCTCGGTCGTGCCACGGCGGCCGAAATCTCGGCGCTCATGCTCGCCGACGCCCTCGACGCCCGAGCGGAGAGCACCCGATGAACGGTCGAGGTGGCACCGTCGCGGCGATCACGGTCGTCGCGCTGAGCGCGATGTACATCGTGCTGCTGACGTCGGTCATGTCGCTCGTGCGCGCGGGACTCGTGTCGACGCCATTTGGGCAGGGAGAGACCGCCGATCTCGT
Source organism: Actinomycetota bacterium (assembly GCA_005777405.1). Lineage (GTDB taxonomy): Bacteria > Actinomycetota > Actinomycetes > Actinomycetales > Microbacteriaceae > Microcella. The sequence goes on along the minus strand of SXMH01000207.1, from coordinate 4,113 downwards.
GCTCGGCATTCTCGGTTCAGCGTTTCTCATCGTCGCGCTCATCGTCGCGACCGTGGTCGTGACGAATGCGTTCGTGCTCGTCACCGCCTCGCGCGTGCAGCAGATCGCGTTGCGCCGATTGCTCGGCGCCTCGGCCAGCGCGGAGCGCTCGCGCATCGCGCGCGAAGGCCTCCGACTGTCGCTCGGCGCGAGTGCGCTCGGCATCGGCCTGGGCGCCGCTGCCGCGTTCGGCATCTTCGCGCTGGGCGCGCAGAACGAGGGGATGTTCGAGGGCGCGACTGCCGGCGATCTCGTGAACCCGCTCGTCGTTGTGCCCCTTCTCGCGCTGCAGGTCTGCACGGTGGTTGCCGCGTGGCGGGGATCCGCCGCCGTGCTCAGCGCGGAACCGGTGCAGGCACTCGGTCTCGCGGCCACCCAGCACGCTGGAGGCTCCGACGACCTGAAGCTTGGCCGCACTGCCACTGCCGCGCTCGTGACCGGACTCGCCCTCCTCGGTCTCACCTTCGTCGCGGGCATGGTGACGCCGCTGGCGGCTTTCCTCGGCGTGCTCGCCGGCACGGTGATGGCGGTCGGAGTGCTCGCGGGCGCTCGGGGATTTGTGCCGCGCATCGTGCGAGTGCTCGCGGCAGCCCTGCCACGCACGGGGCCCGCCTCGCTCGCGCGACGCACGTTGGCCGAGCATCCCGCTCGCACCGCTCGGGCTGCACTCGGGGTGCTCATCGGCGTCGCCGTCGTGTCGATGTTCGTCGTGGCCACTGCGAGTGCCAACCTCTCGCTCGCGATCGAGTACCGCGACACCACCCTCGCTGATCAGGCCGACGACGTGCTGCTGTCGGTGCTGGCGATCATCAGCGCGCTCATCGGATTCGTCGTGCTCATCGCCGCTGTGGGGCTCGCGACGACTGTTGCCCTCAACACGCGATTGCGCTCGCGCGAGATTGCCGTGACGCGCATTCTGGGCCAATCGCGACGCGACGCGGCGACGGCAGTGGTGATCGAAGCCGCGGTGCTGAGTGTCGCCGCGTCGGTCTCGGGTCTCGCACTCGGCACACTGTTGGGATGGGTCGGGGCGCAAAGCATTCTCGGCGTGGCGCTCACATCGCGCATCGTGGTGCCGATGATCCCGTGGCCGCTCATCGTCCTCGTGCTCATCACCGCGCTCGTGCTCACGGTGCTCTCGAGCATCGCGCCGACGCGCTTCGTGCTGGCCGATTCGCCGGTGCGCGCCTTCGCTCGCGCCTGAGCCTGCGCCTGCGCCGACTCCTGCGCCTGCACTGACTCCTGAGCCAGGTGCGCGCAGATCGACTGATGATTGCGTCGATATCAGTCGATCTGCGCGTACCGGCTAGGGTGATGTCCTCCCCCGCACTTCGAGATCAGGACACCCGGTGGACCGCATTACTCCCGGCATCATTGCGATCGTCATCGGCGCCATCGTGGCCGTGCTGTTGTTCGTTCCCTTCGTCGCTGCGAGCTACCGACTTCGTGGAGGCCTCACCGTCTCGCGCACCCTCGGCTGGGCCGCTCTGCTCGTGTCGTTCCTGGCGATCTGGACGTACACGATCCTTCCGGCGCCCGCGATCACCGACAACTACCGCTGCACCACACCCAACCTCGATCTGCTGACCGACCTGCGCGACATTCTGGCGCTGCAGCACGGCGGCAGCAGTCTCGTCGCCAACGCCGCCCTGCAGGTCGTCGTGCTCAACATCATCTTCTTCATACCCCTCGGCTTCTTGCTGCGATTCCTGTTCAGCTGGGGAGTGGTGCGGGCGACGGCCGCAGGGCTGCTCGTCTCGCTCGCGGTCGAGACCACGCAACTCACCGGTCTCTGGGGCGTGTATCCCTGCTCCTATCGACTGTTTTCGGTCGGCGACCTGCTGCACAACACTTTGGGTGCCGTGATCGGCTCACTCATCGCGCTCGCGCTGCTGCGCCGACGCGCGGCCCGCTTGCCCGAGTCCGTGGCACCTGCTCGCATCACGGCCGGCAGACGACTGCTCGGGATGCTCAGCGATGTGCTCGTCTTCACCCTCGTCTCGCTGCTCGTCGGCCTGCTGGCATCGCTGCTGCGGGTGCTCGTGCTCGCCCCCGACTCGGCCGCTGTCTCTGACCCGCTCGAGACCTCGCTCGGCATCGTCATCGGCCTGCTCGTCTACCTCATACCGTTGCTCGTCACCGGAACGACGATCGGCGAATCCGCCGTGCTGCTGCGCGGCGAGGGAGGTTGGAGCCCCCTCGTGCTCGCTCGCGCGGTGCGCGCGTCACTTGGTCTCGGCGGCGTCATCGTCTCGAGCGAGCTCGTGCCGGTCGTCGGCGACCTCATGGCTCTCGGTCTCGCCGTTGCCGTCGTTCTCTCGGTGTTCGTCGATGGGGAGCGACGCGGCCTTGCGGCGAGAGCGGCGGGAATGTCGCTCGTCGACGCCCGACGACACTGAGCACAGCGCGAATCAGGAGCGCTGCACGAACCAGAGCCAGCCGGCCCCGAGTGCTGCGAGCCCCCAGCTCGTGAGACTGCCGATGAGAAACTCTTCGGCCTTGGAGCCCGTCGCGCGGTCAGCCGAGATCTCGGGAAAACGAACGATGCCTTTTGCGGCGAGGAGAGCTGCGATGACTCCCTGGGCACCCGCGAGCGCGAGCGCCACGATGAGCAACCGCTCGATGGGGCCGATGAGTCGGCCGCCGCGCAGGGTGCCGGCGCCCTGCGCCAGCTCACTTGGCGGCTCCGGCTCCGAGCGCTCGACTCGGCCGACGACGCGGGAACCCAGCCTCAGCCGCCAGTGTGTCGCCGGGCGAACGACGTCGCCACCGCTCGGTCTCACTCGAGCGAGGGTCGTGCGGGCGATGACGTTGGCCGTCTGGGTCATGACGAGGGAGACTCCCAGCAGTGCGAGCACCCACGAGAGGGGAAAACCCGCGATCTCCTTGACGGCATGCGGCGCAACCGTGATGGGCGCGACCGCGAGAGCAGCGAACGCCCCACCGACCAGAGCGACCGGCCAGATGCGAGGCCTCTCGCTTTCGAGCGACATCGAGACGACCCACACGGCGGAAACCGCGAGCACGACCACCGCGGCGAAAAGCGGCACTCCACCGAACAACCATGCGGCGAGACTCACCGCCACGACGACCCCCAGCCCGAGGCCGAGTGAGAGCGACCGACGTCGACCGATGCGCACGGCATCCGCAGCGCCGATGGCGATGAGCAGCAATGAGGCGATCATGTCAGGGCTCCCGATACGAGCACGCGGTGTGCGGCGAGCACCGCTGCGCCGCCTGACTTGCGCAGATTCTGTGAGACAGCCGACTGCGAGATGCGCTCGGCGCGCGCGAGCTCGGTCTGCGGAGTGCCGAGCAGCGCCCCGGCCGTGAGTCGGCGTGCCCGCGGCGACATGTCGCCGATGACGAGATCGCGCACGAGCAAGTGCGCGTTCACGAGGTCGGCCGAGATCGACGAATCGCTCGCGTCCGCGCGAAACCAGGTGCGGCAGTACGGTGCGCTGCGCTGCTCGATACGGCCCACTTCGTCGATCGCATCGCGTGCGCACCACCAGGCTGAACCGTCGTGGATCGGCCCGGAGCGACCCTCGTCGATCTGCCGCACGTCGCCAGCACCGATGCCGAAACGGCACTCGAGTCCCTCAGGCAGCGTCAGTCTCGTGAGGGCGGTGATGCGCAACGCGTCTGCCACGCTTGCCACGAGCACCTGAAACTCGTCACCGACCGTGGCCCACGGCGCCTGCACCACCGCGACGCCCGCACTCGCGGATTCCAGGGCAGCGAGCACAGCGCGTTGCGCGGCACCGCGATCATCGAGCTCGCGTGACGCCACGATGTCAACGATGATCGCGACGCCCGTCGAAGAAGTGCCGGTGGCCATACTCATAAGTTTAGCACTTATGATTGCCACTCTATAAGTATTTCTGCGCGACCCAGGCGCCGCCGGGGTTTAGTCAGTGCCGAAGTCGAACGCCGCACTCTCGCCCGCGGCATCCAGCGCGCCCGCGAGCGCCTCGCGCTCCGCCGAGAGCGGCACGGCGTGCTCGGTGACCTCGTCGGCCTCCCCCGCGGTGATGCGCCCGACGAGCTGCGCGGTCGCCCCGCCGATGATGC
>SXMH01000021.1 GCA_005777405.1 Actinomycetota bacterium | reverse complement strand
CGCGCTCTTCCTGCTGCTGCTGCTTGCCATCGCGGCCATCCCGGGCTCGCTCGTGCCGCAGGTGAGCTCCGACCCGAACGGCGTCATCCAGTACAAGCGCGACAACCCGCAGCTCTCCGAGGTGCTCGACGCGCTCGGCGTCTTCAACACCTACACGTCGATCTGGTTCTCGGCCATCTACCTGCTGCTGTTCGTCTCGCTCATCGGCTGCGTCATTCCGCGCACGCGGCACCACTGGCGCGCGCTGCGCGCGCGGCCGCCGGTCACGCCCGCTCGACTGCAGCGGCTCGTCGGCTACACCGAGCGCACCGTCTCGGGCGACGCCGACACGGCGCTCACTTCGGCGCACCAGCTGTTGCGGCGACAACGCTTCAGGGTCGAGCGCTACGTCGACGCGCGAGGGGTCGCCTCGCTTTCTGCTGAGCGCGGCTACCTGCGCGAGACCGGCAACCTCGTCTTCCACTTCGCACTCGTCGGCATTCTTGCAACTGTCGGTCTCGCGGGCGGCTTCGGCTACAACGGACAGCGCGTCATCATCGAGGGGCAGACCTTCACCAACCAGCTCACGAGTTTCGACTCCTTCAACCCCGGCCGCTTCTTCGACGAAGCACGCCTCGACCCCTTCTCGATCCGGCTCGACGACTTCGAGCCGGTCTATGACATCGACCGCACGACGGGTGCACCCCTGCCGCTCGACTTCACCGCATCGGTGACAGTCGTCGAAAACGGCGTCGAGCGTCACGAGCAGGTCAAGGTCAACGAGCCCATCGACGTCGGCGGCGTCACTGCCTACCTGCTCGGCAACGGCTTCGCTCCGTGGATCACGGTCTCGAACGCCGAGGGCACGGTGGTCTTCAGCCAACCGGTGCCGTTCTTGCCCTCCGATGCCAACCTCACGAGCTTCGGCGTCGTCAAGATTCCCGACGGGCTGGATGACCAACTCGGCATGCTCGGATTCTTCTACCCCTCGGCCGTGCAGCTCGAGTCGGGCGCGCTCTCGTCGGCCTTCCCCGAGCCCGACAATCCGGTGCTGAGCCTCAACCTCTTCGAAGGCGATCTCGGACTCGACGAGGGCATTCCCCGCAACGCCTACGCTCTCGATGTCGAGGGCCTCGGCCTTGAGCAGCTCACGGGTGGCGAGACGGGTGAAGAGTCGATCGTGCTCGCACTCGGCGAGTCGGCCGAGCTGCCGGGTGGTCGTGGCACTGTCGAGTTCACGAGCCTGCCGAGGTTTGTGAGTCTCGACCTGCACCACGACCCCACGCAGACCGGAGTCTTCATCTCGGCCGTGCTCGTGCTGCTGGGCCTGCTGGCCAGCCTCTTCGTGCCGCGTCGACGGCTGTGGGTCGTCGCAGAGCAGCACGGTGACGAGGTGCGGCTGCAGTACGCGGGCCTCGCGCGCGGCGACGACCCGAACCTCGAGCGCGCCGTCGACGAGCTCGCCGAGCAGCACCTCGCGCGGCTGGCCGAGCCCGCGGAGAGTGCGCGCTAGTTCAGCGCAGCATCCACCGCGACGACGAGGTCATCGAAGCTCGACAGCTGCAGCACTTCGCCATCGAGGATGAAGCTCGGCGTGCTCGCGAGCCCGAGGGCGGCAGCATCGGCGGCGTCGACGGCGACGCGCTCGCGCGTCGCCGGGTCGGCCACCGCTGCGTCGTATGCCGCCATGTCGAGACCGAGTCCCTCGGCGAGGTCACGGAAGGTGCCGGCTTGGGAGGCGACGGATTCGCTCCAGCTCGACTGGCTTTCGAAGAGCGCGGTCGCCATCTCATGCCATGCCCCCTGCTGGGCAGCGGCTTCGGCGGCCACGGCCGCTTCGATCGCGTGACGGTGGATGCTCGTGAGCGGCAGGTGTCGCTGCACGATCGCGAGCCGATCGCCGTATTGAGCAGCGAGCTCGTCGATGAGCGGCGCAGAGCCGGCACACGCGGGGCATTGCAGGTCGAGAAACTCGACGAGCACGGCGTCGGCAGCCTCGGGTGTCACCTCGGTGATGACGTGCGAGTCGGCGCGCAGAATCTGACCGGCATCGCTCGGGGCGACGCTCGGCAACGCCTCGGGGGCGGGGCGGGCCTGGTTCGAGGTCACGATGATCGCGACGACCAGAGCGATGAAGCCGAGGGCGACGCCGACGGCGATGAGTTGTGCCTTGAGAGGCGACATCGGCGGCTTCGTGGTCTTGCCCTTCGGGGTCTTCACGGTCGAGGGTCGAGAGGGGCGTGCCATGAGATCCATCCTGATTGATTGAGGAGTGACAGGGGCAGGGTCGAAGGTCACAGACTCCGCCAGCTTCTCAGTCTTGCGGTCGTACCATGGAACCCTCATGGAGAATCTCGTCGCGCTCTCGCTCGTGGCCGTCTATTCGGCGATGGCCGTCTACACGATCGCCTTCATCCTCTTCACGCTCGACCTCGCGAAGCGATCTGCCGAGGAGCCGGCGGCAGTGAACGCCGCTGCGGCCAACCCCTACGCCACTGCGAGTGCTGGCGGCTCGGTCGCGACGGTCGAGAAGCCGCGCGTGCGCGATGAGTCAGCCCCGCGGGGGGCTACACGCTTCCAGCGCGTCGCTTTCGCTCTCGCGATTCTCGGCTGGCTGCTGCACCTCGGCGCGACCCTCCTGCGCGGCATTGCCGCCGAGCGCGTGCCCTGGGCCAACATGTTCGAGTTCGGGCTGACCGCGACGGCCATGGGCATGGGCATCTTCCTCATCGCTCAGCTCTGGAAAGACCTGCGCTATCTCGGCGCGTACATCACCGGCTTCACGCTGCTCGCCCTCGGCATCGTCACCGTCAACTTCTACGTCGACGTCGTGCCGACGCCGCCGCCGCTGCAGTCGGCATGGCTCGTCATCCACGTGCTCGTCGCGACGCTCGCCACCGCGTTCTTCGCGATCGGTGCCGGGCTCTCGATCATGCAGCTGCTGCGCACCCGACGCGAGATGCGCAAGGCCGAGGGCCTCCGGTTCCTCGACACGCTGCCCGGCGCGACGACGCTCGAATCGCTCGCCTACCGCGTCAACGTCGTCGGTTTCGTGTTCTGGACCTTCACGCTCATCGCCGGCGCCATCTGGGCCGAGCGCGCCTGGGGCCGGTACTGGGGCTGGGACACGAAAGAGGTCTGGACCTTCATCATCTGGACCCTCTTTGCCGGCTACATCCACGCTCGTGCCACGCGTGGCTGGCGCGGTGACCGCTCCGCCTGGCTCGCGATCATCGGTTTCTCGGCTGTCGTGTTCAACTACACGGTCGTCAACATCGCCTTCAAGGGGCTGCACTCCTACTCCGGCCTCTAGAGCGAGGCAGCCGGGGCGATCGTGCGCCCAGCATCCACTCTTTCGCGGAGTCATTTCGGTGCACTAGCGTGACGCTCACCGGCCAGCCGTGCGGCATCGAACCGTTGTCGTTCAGGGCCGACACCCGAGGAGAAACCGTGGCTCAGATCGACGACGACGACGCGGCGCGTCAGGCCCGCAGCGACGCTGCCCGCAAGGCGGGCGTGCAGGCCCGCAACGAGAAAGCATTCGAAGAAGCGAAGGCAGCCCGCGCCGCCGCTGCTGCTGCCGAAGAGGCCGCTGAGGAGGCTGCCGAGAAGGCTGCCGCCGATGCTGCAGCGAAGAAGGCTGCGGAGAAGAAGGCCGCTGCGAAGAAGGCCGATCTCGAGGTCGACGGAAAGTGGGGCCCGGCCACGACCAAGGCGCTGCAAGCCGTTCTCGGGGTGAAGGTCGACGGCAAGTTCGGCCCCGCGTCGACGAAGGCACTGCAGAAGAAGCTCAAGGTCGAGGCTGATGGCGTATTCGGCCCGCAGAGCAAGAAGGCGCTGCAGAAGCACCTCGACGTCACGGCCGACGGCGAAGTGGGGCCGCAGACCGTCAAGGCCCTGCAGAAGCGCCTCAACGCCGGCACGTTCTAGCAGCGTCGCGACTCCGCGGGGGCTCGGCCGCACTGGCCGGGCCCCCGCGTCGTCGTTGCACCGCCGCGCCGGCTCCACCCCGGGAAGGATCAAGACGATGGCGCGACGGAGTTCATGTGCCCGGCGGATGCTCTCCGGGCGAGTGGCTGCGTGCTAGCCGCGCGGGCTCAACGTGAGGGGCACGCGGGCATCGGTGCCCGTGTCGAACTGCAGCACGGGTGCCGCGGGGACTGAGCAGTCGAACGGTGCCTGGTTGATCGGGTCGCTCGCGATGATGCTGCCGACCGAGTCGGACGCGTCGACCTCGGTGCCGGCGATCGAGACCTGCACGTCGATGTCGTTGCTTCCCACGGTCGTCGTCACGACACCGTCTGCCGCGCTCCAACCACCGCTCAGCGAGCCCGTGGTCACACCCTCTCCCGCGACTCCCGCGATGTCGAGCCGCAGCGTGAAGTCGGGCGTGTACGTGAAGCTGTCGGCGGTGAAGCTCAACCCCGTGTCGCCGTCGATGGTGAGCTGCAAGCCTTCGGTGCTGCCGGAGACGGCATCGTAGAACGACTGCATCTCGGCCTCGGTGATGAGCCAGTCGCCGATGAGGCAGGCCGGGTCGGTGGGGTCAGCGGGCGCTTCCGGTTCTGCGGACGCTGGCGCGTCGGGGTCGACGGCAAGATCCCCCTCCGACGACGTCGTGCAACCGACGAGCAGCAGCGGGAGCAGGCTCGCTGCGGCGAGAACGGCAGTGGTGGAGCGGCGCATGACATCCTCCGAAGTCGACCAGGCAGTGTCTCGACGGTAGCGGGGTTCACCGCGCGGCGCTCTAGGTAGTTTTCCCTAGGCGCGGGCAGGTGAGACCGCCACCGATGCGGCAGTCGCGAGGGCGCGACCCTCGTCGGGTTGGCCGTCGATCCCGCCCACGGCTCGAGTCGAGAGCGACCCGCACGCGACTCCGAGCGCGAGAGCCTCTCGATCGGTCATTCCCCGTGCCATACCGCTGATGACGCCGGCAGCGAGGCTGTCGCCTGCCCCGACCGTGTCGTGCAGCACACCGTCGAGGGCGGGCACGGCGGCATGCACGCCGACGAGCTCGCCCGCGGGCATCCGCCACAGTTCCGCGCCGTCCGCTCCGGTCTTGCGCACGATCGCTGCTCCTGCTGGCATGCGTGCCAGCAGTGCCGCGACGCCCTCGAGCGCCGTCGCTGCCGAGCTGATGCCCGCGATCTCGTCGTCGTTGCCGAAGAAGATGTCGCAGTGCTCGAGCACCTCGAGGATGCTGCTGTTCCAGCGCTCGCTGGGGTCGAAGTTGCCGTCGAGCGAGGTGCGCACTCCCGCCGCTCGCGCTTCGGCGAAGAGGGCGCCTCCGTCGTGCTCGAGCGCGTGCTGCAGAAACCAGCTTCCGATGTGCAGGTGATCTGCGCGGTCGAGCCATGGACGCGCATCACGTGCCGTGACAGTGCCGATCGAGCCCATCGCCGTGAGAATCGCGCGATCGCCGTCCGCGCGCGTGAGGTGCACCGACGATCCGGTGGGAAGACTCGCGTCGATGCGCACCCCGGCCGTGCCGACGTCACGGCGATGCAGGACCGAGTCGAGGTAGTCGCCGAAGTCGTCGGCTCCGCGCACGGCGACGAGGTCGACGCTCGTGCCGAGCCGGGCGATGCCGCACGCGGTGATCGCCGACGAGCTGCCCATCGTCACGGTTGTCGACGGCACGATCTGCTCGTGCTGACCGAAGAGCACCGGCCCGTCGAGCCGCACGATCACATCGACGCACAGTTCGCCGACGACGACGATGTGCGGTGTCGGTGGCTGTGACAGTGGCTGTGCCAGTGGCTGAGCTTGTGCCGGCGTCACGTCGTGCTCGGCGATTCGGGTTGGGGCGGCATCCACTCGACCCATATTCCCCCCAGGTCGATGCCGGCGTCGACTGCCCACGATCGGGCGCTCTCCTCGGCCGCGAGCCTCGCCGCCGTGTGCGCCTCATCGCCGCGATGTGAACCGTGGATGCTCACGAGCAGCCACGGCGCGGCAGCACCTGCACCGTCGAACGTCGTCGAGCTCGGCACGCTGTGTCCGACGACATCATGCGCCGTGAGCCCGAGAGCACTCGCGACCGCGAGGCAGAGCCGCGGCACGAGCGTGCTGTGGTCGACCTCGGAGGGCGCAGTGAGAGTGAGAACGGGCATCAGTCGGCAGCGAGCACCGAGCGATTGAGGAAGGGCGGGGTGTCAGGGTTGCGGCCCGCGTGCAATGCCATCGCGACCGCCAGTCGGTGCGCGAGCACGAGTTCTGCTTGAGGATCAGCGCCGGTCGCACGCACCTCGGCACCCGTCGACAGCACGTCGTCGACGACGACCGAGGGGGCTTCGCCGAGGAACCACACGAGCGAGCCGGGGCCGGCGCACGAGATCGGGCCGTGCTGGTACTCCCAGACGGGGTACGCCTCGGTCCACGCTCCTGCGGCTTCGCGCACCTTGAGCGCCGCTTCGTGAGCGACTCCGACGCTCCAGCGGTGTCCGAGAAAGACGACCTGGCGCAGGGTGGCGGGGTCGGCGGGCAGCGGCACCGAGAGTGCCTGCTCCGCGGCGTTCGTGAGGTCGGCGGGCGCGAGGCCTATCGAGGCCCGCAGCGTCGTGAGCACCGTGCTCGCGAATCGCGTCTGCACGATCGACTGCTCATCGGCGAACGACAGATCGATGACGCGATCGCACAGACGCCCGAGCTCGGTGTCGAGATCGCCGAGTAGCGCGGTGATGCGGTGCGTGTGGCGGTATTTCTCGACGATCTCGATGACGTCGGCGGTCGTTCCCGATCGCGAGATGACGACGATGTGATCATCGGGATGCACGGCATCGAGCTCAGTGGGAATCGCAGCCCGGCTGCGGCCGAGTCCGGCGTCTCCGCGAAGGTACGCGTAGCTCTGGCCCATGTAGTACGAGGTTCCGCAGCCGATGACGAGCGCACGCTCTCCTGGCTGGGGGAGCAGCGCAAAGACGCTGGGGTCGAGGGCGAGAGCTGTCGACCAGATCGCCGGTTGACTGCTGAGCTCGGCGATGGTGTGACCGGCCGGTGCGATCGAGGGGTGGTTCATCGGTGCTCCTCCGTGCATCCCGGGCACTCACCCGGAGCGATATGAGCAAAGTCAATCAGAAATGAGCAGGGAATGAAAGTTATTGACTATTTGCGACGATATGATGAATACTGCCGGGAACAACGACGTACCGTGAGCTTCCTCGCGCAGCGTCGACACTTCACGAAAGGAATGCACCGTGACCCACAGCACCAAACGGCTGCTCGGCGCCACAGCTCTCGTCATGTCGAGCGCGATGCTCGCAGGTTGCGCGGGCTTCGGCGGCCCCTCCTCCGAAGAGGCCGGCCCCGACTCGATCACCTTCACGACGTGGGCGAGTGAGAGCGAAGAGGCAGCGTTCCGCGCCCTGATCGCTGAGTTCGAGGCGGCGAACGAAGGATCCACCGTCGAGCTCAACGTCGTGCCGTACGACCAGATGTTCAGCGGCATCGACGCGCAGCTCTCGGCGGGCGACGCTCCCGACATCTTCCGTGTGGACTACGGCAACCTCGGCGTCTACTCGAGCCAGAACCAGCTGCTCGACCTCAGCCCCTACTTCAGCGACGAGGAGGCAGCCGCCTTCGTGCCCGCGATGTGGGAAGCCGTGTCGTACGAGGGCGTTCCCTACGGCGTGCCGCACCAGACCGACGTCTCGGCGCTGCTGCTCAACGTGCAGATGCTCGCCGACGCCGGCATCACCGACATTCCCGACACTCCCGAGGAAGCCTGGACCTGGGACGAGTTCGCCGAGGTCTCCGAGGCGCTCCGCGCCAGCCTGCCGGCCGACAAGTACCCCTTCGTCTACAACTGGCAGCTCGGGGGCACGAGCCGCTGGCTCAGCTGGCTCTTCCAGACCGGTGGCAGCCTCGTCGAGGATGACCTTGTGACCCCTGCCATCGACTCACCCGAGGGTGCTCGTGCGCTCGACTTCACGAAGAGCTTCTTCGAGAACGAGTGGGTGCCGCCGACGAGCTCGGTGAAGTCGTCGGGCTACGCCGACTCGGTCTTCGCCGAGCAGACGGCCGCCATGGCCTTCGTGGGTTCGTTCCTCGTGCCCGACATGGAGTACTTCAACGAGTTCGAGTGGACGGCAACGTTCATGCCGGTCGACGAGCGTGGCGCCACCGACCTCGGCGGCAACGCCCTCGTCGCCACGGCCGAGTCCGACTCGCCCGACCTCGCTGCGGAGTTCCTGAAGTTCATGGTCTCCGAAGACGCGATGGCATCGTTCTGCGAGCAGACCAACGAGCTTCCGACGCTCATCTCGCTCGCCGACGCTGACCTCGAGTTCGTGACGCGTCCCGATCTCATGCCGATCTTCGTGCAGCAGGCGGCCGCGATCGAGCCGAGCGACGTGCGTCAGCTCACCTCGCCCTACATGGCTGCCATCGCGGTAGCCCTGCAGGACCAGCTCGAGCTCGCCTTCGTCGGCGGTCAATCGACCGAAGACACCCTGGCGAACATCTCGGCGGCTATCGAGGAAGTCACGCAGTAGTGTCAACGACCCACTCCACCGACCGGGGTCGGGCGCTCAGCGCCCGGCCCCGGTCGGGGCGCCGACCCGGCCGTGCGCGGTGGCGCGAAGCCCTCGTGGGCTACGCCTTCCTCGGCCCGAACCTCCTGCTCATGACAGTGTTCCTGTTCGCCCCCATCGTGTGGGCGATGCAGTTGAGCCTGCAAGAGACGATCGGCTTCGGCGACCCGGAGTGGGTGGGCCTCGACAACTACGTGCGGCTGCTCACCGACCCTGTCTTCTGGCAGAGCTTCGGCAACACGATCATCTACACGATCCTCACGGTGCCGCTGCAGATGGCGGGAGGCCTCGGTCTCGCGGTGCTGCTGAACTCGGTACTGCCGGCCCGCGGGGTCTTCCGCACCATGATCGTGCTGCCCATGGTCATCTCGGGCGTCGCCTCGGCGATGATCGCGGTCATCATCTTCTACCAGTCGAACGGCATCATCAATAAGGTGCTCGTCGAGATCGGACTCGACCCGGTCGAATGGCAGTCGGCGGGTGCGCCGGCGATGGCCTCGGTCGTCATCACGGCCATCTGGCTTCGGCTCGGCTTCAACATGATCATCTACTTGGCCGGGCTCCAGGGCGTGTCACCCGAGCTCTACGAGGCCGCGCGCCTCGACGGTGCCTCGCGCTGGCAGCAGTTCCGCGCGATCACCGTGCCGCTCGTCGGCCCCTCCACCTTCTTCTTGCTCATCATGAACATCATCGCGTCGTTCCAGGTGTTCGATCTCATCTTCGTCATGACCGGCGGCGGCCCGGGATACTCGACCTCGGTGCTGGGTACCTACGCGTACCGCAACGCCTTCCAGATCAGAGAGCAGGGCTACGGCGCTGCGATCGGCGTCGTGCTGCTCGTCGTGACGCTGCTGCTGACCTACATCCAGTGGAGAACGAGTCGCACGCGCGATCTCGTCGGCTAGGAGCATCCTCACCATGACCGCAACGGCCGCACCGCAACTGCACTCGTCGAACACTCGAACCTCGACCCGGCGACCCGCGACGCGCTCGAGCTCGCGCATCCACGGCAGCCCCTGGGGCCTCGCCGCGCGCATCACGATCGCGGTCGTCGTCTCGGCGATCGTCATGTTTCCGCTGTACTGGATGCTCGTCGTCGCGTTCTCTCCGCGCGGCGAGGTCTTCGAACCCGGCATTCGACTCTGGCCGAGCGAGTTCACGTTCGAGAACTTCGCGAAGGTCTTCGGCCAGTTTCCCGTCGCCGACTGGTTCGTGAACTCGGTCTCGATCGGGCTCGTCGCGACAGCGCTCACGGTCGTGCTGAATCTGCTCGCCGGCTACGCCTTCGCGCGCTTGCGCTTTCCGGGCAGAACCGCACTCTTCATGCTCGCGCTCGCGACGATGATGGTGCCGGTGCAGGTGATCATGGTCGCGCAGTTCCGGCTCGTCGCCGACCTCGACCTCGTCGGCACGTACTGGTCGGTGATCCTGCCCGCCGCGGCTGCAGCGTTCGGCATCTTCTTGGCGCGTCAGTTCTTCATCGCGATTCCTGACGAGCTCATCGAGGCGGCGCGCATCGATGGTGCTGGGCCGGTGCGGGTCTTTCTGCAGATCGTGCTGCCACTGAGCAAGCCGCTCATCGCGGTGCTCATCTTGCTCACCCTCATGGGGTCGTGGAACGACTTCGCCTGGCCGCTCATCGCCCTGAAAGACCCCGACCTCTTCACCCTGCCGATCGGCTTGCTGTACCTCAAGGGTCAGACCACTCCCGACTACAACGCGATCATGGCGCTCGCGCTCATCTCTGTGCTGCCCATGGTCGTGCTGTTCCTCGCCTTCCAGCGGTACTTCGTGCAGGGTTTCGCGCGGACGGGTATTCGATGACGCGAGCGACCCTGCTCAGCACGCTGCCGATGCCCGACGACTGGTTCGCCTCGGTGGCAGACGCTCTGCCCGACGTTGAGATCGTGCGCCATCGTCCCGGGGACGATCTCGCCGAGGGAGTACTCGAGCGCACGACGATGCTGCACACCGCGGCGTGGTTCCCGGCGGCGGCGACGATGCCGGCGTTGCGGTGCGTGCAACTCGACACCTCGGGCGTCGATCACGTGCAGCGCACCGATCTCTGGAGCACGAGCATCCCGATCGCCACCATCGGCGGCATCGCCCCCGTGCCGATGGCCGAGTACGCCATGATGGCGCTGCTCGAGCTCTCGCACCGCATTCCCCTCATTCAGCAACTGCGCTCCGACCGGGCGTGGCCGCCGCCAGAGGAGCGGCTGCGCACGCTCACGCCTCGACCCATCGCGGGCGCCCACCTCAGCATCATCGGCTACGGGCGCATCGGTCGCGAGATCTCACGCCTCGCGCAGGCTTTCGGCATGACGGTGACGGGGGTGCGGCGCTCGACCACGAGCACGACCGCCGAGCAGTACGACTCCGGTCGACTGGCCGCCGACGTCGACACGACCGAGGTCGTCGGCATCGATCAGCTGCACGAGGTGCTGCGCCGCACTGATGCGCTCGTCGTCGTCGTACCGAAGACCGAGCTCACGGCTGGCCTGCTGAGCGGGCCCGAGCTCGACCTCTTGCCGCACGGTGCTCTCGTCATCAATATTGCGCGGGGTGGCATCGTCGATGAGCCCGCGCTGCTCGAACGCCTGCGTGACGGTCGCATCGGCGGCGCGGCACTCGACGTGTTCGACACCGAGCCCCTGCCGGCTGATGCTGCGTGGTGGAGCGAGCCCGGAGTGCTCGTCACACCCCACGTCGCGGGACTCGCCCCGCAGTACCATGCTCAGACGCTCGAACTCGTCATCGAGAACCTGCGCCGACTTCTCGACGGTCGGCCCCTACTGAACGAGGTGGACCGTGTCGCCGGCTACTGAACCCCTGCTCGGACCCAAGCGCCAGCGCGAGCTGCTCAACTACGTGCGCGCGTACGGCATGGGCTCGGTCAACGAGCTCTCCCGCGTGCTCGGCGTGAGCACGTCGACGGTGCGTCGCGATCTCAATGAGCTGCAGTCACGCGGACTCCTCGAACGCGTGCACGGCGGGGCGGCTCCCGTTTCTGAAGACGTCGAGCCAATCAGACCGCTGCGAGAGGTCGCGTTCGCCGACGAGAAACGCCGCATCGGACATGCGGCGGCCGCACACGTGGCCGACCACTCGACCGTGCTCATTCTCGGCGGTACCACCACCGAGGCGATGCTCCCGTTCCTCGGCAGCGTGCGCGGCCTCACCGTGCTGACGAACAGCCTCATGGTCGTCAATCGACTCTCGCAGTACTCCGACATCGACCTCATCGTTCTCGGCGGCCTCCTGCGGCGTCAGGAAATGTCGCTGCTCGGGCACCTGACGATCGCGGGGCTCGACGAGTTCGGCATCGACCAGGTCTTCTCGGGGGCCTACGGTGTCGACGCACGCATGGGCGTGACGGGTACGAACCTCAGCGAGACGCAGACCGACCGTGCTCTCGCCTCGAGCGCCGCCGAGCTCATTCTGCTCGCCGATCACTCGCAGCTCGCGCAGCGCGGCCCCGCGCGACTCGTGCCGATCTCGGCCGTCGACCGCCTCATCACCGACGACGGCGCCGACCGCGACGCGCTCGCCGACCTCCGGGAGGCCGGGGTCGAGGTCGAGACGTGCTGACGACGGCGGCAGAGCTGCTCGACGCGCTGCCGCCCGACGAGCCGCTGCTCGCGCTCAATGTCATCACCCTCGAGTACGCGGAGGGCATCGTGCTCGGTGCTGCTCGAGCGGGGCGGCCCGTGCTGCTCTCGATCAGCCACAACGCGGTGCGCTTCCACGGTGGGCTCGCGCCCATCGCGAGCGCGGCATTCGCGCTCGCGGAGGGCGCTTCGGTGCCGATCGGACTGCATCTCGATCACTGCGAGAGCGCCGACCTGGTGCGCGAGGCGGCCGACCTCGGGTTCGGTTCCGCCATGATCGACGCCTCGACCCTGCCCTACGACCGCAACGTCGAACTCACGCGCGAGGTCGCCGACTTCGGCCGCTCGCGCGGACTGTGGGTCGAAGCCGAGCTCGGAGAGATCGGTGGCAAAGACGGCGCGCATGCGCCCGGCGTGCGCACGCAACCCGACGAAGCCGCGGCCTTCGTCGCGGCCACCGGAGTCGACGGCCTCGCGGTCGCGGTGGGAACGTCGCACGCGATGACCGAGCGCACGGCGCGTCCCGACGTCGAGCTCATCTCGGCCCTCGCCTCCGCGGTGCCCGTACCGCTCGTGCTGCACGGCAGCTCGGGAGTCTCCGACGAGGCGCTGCGAGCCGCGGCAGCCGCGGGCATTCGCAAGGTCAATGTGGGCACGCAGATCAGCGAGGCCTACACGAGCACGCTGCGCCACGAGTTCTCCGCCCGCAGCGGAGCAGACCCGCGGGCCGCGCTCACCGCCGCTCGAGCATCCATCGCCGACGTCGTGGAGCGCCTGCTGAGCGCGCTCGCACCCGTGCGGTCCTGACTCACCACCCTCACCACCCCGACCAGGAGCACCATGTCGACACCACCCCTCGATTCCTCCGGCCCCGCCGAGCCGCTGCCGAGCACGGCCGAACTGCTGGCGCGCGGCGACATCACCGGCATCATGCGCGCGTGCCACGAACGTCGGCTCGAACGCGAAGGCATTCCCATGGTGCTGACGCTCGCCGATGAGCGCGGCCCGCTCGTGACCGCCACCGACGATGACCGCCGAGTCGAAGGCGGAGCGTACGCCGACGTGCTCGAACGCTACGCGGCAGCGCTCACGCCGTGGGCGCGCGACGACGACGAAGGAGCCCTCATCACCGCGATGCAAGTGCTCGCCTACACCCACTTCGCGCCGGGAGCGGCGCCCGTCACCGAGGAGGACGCGCGATGACGCTCCCCGCCCTGTCCTCCACCCTCGAGCGCTACCGCCGGGGGGCGTTCATTCGCGTCGTCAACTATCACTCGACGCCCCGCGCCACACGCGACGAGCTCGCGCGAGAGCTTGCCGGCTTCGCGCGCGACTACGCCCCCGTCACGCTCGACGACCTCGATCGCCTGTTCGAGACGGGCGAGTGGCGGCACGACAAGCCGGGCCTCATCCCCGTGTTCTACGAGGGCTACCGCAACAGCGCCACCGTCGCCGCGCCGCTCTGCGACGAGCTCGGGCTCACCGGATGGTTTCCCATCGCGACATCGTTCGTCGACTGCGACCCCGAGCATCAGGAGGCGTTCGCGCGAGCGCACTGGATCTCGCTCGTCGAAGAAGACACGCGCGGCGGCCGCATCGCCATGAACTGGGACGAAGTGGCTGAGCTCAGCCGGCGCCACGTGGTCTTTCCGCACACCGCGCACCACGAAGGCTTCGACACCGTGCTCTCTGACGCGGATATCGAACGCGAGGTCGTCGGCTCGAAGACAGCGCTCGAGGCCGTGACGGGACAGGAAGCACCCGCCTTCGTCTGGCTGCACGGTTCGTCGCACGGGCAGAGCCCTCGCCACGACGCGGCAGTGCGCGACGCTGGCTACCGCTACCAGTTCGCCAACACGATGATCCACCGCCTCCGCTAGGCGAGGAGGAGAGTCGCCGGGAGCGGCGCGGCGGCATGCACGAGGTGCCCGTCGTCGTCACGCCAGGTGACTTCGAGGGTGCCGCCCTCGCGATCGCTGCGGGCAACGCGCAGATCGCGCGGCGAGACAGTCGGCAGCGGGATGCTCGCCGCACGCACGAGCGCGAGCGCAGCATCCACGTTCCGCACGGCGCCAGTGGCGGCGCGTGAGTTCCACGAGCGAGCGGGGTATCCCTCGGGCGCGGCGTCGAGGGTCAATCGCTCGAGACGGTCGGTGAGCACCTCGATGCGCAGGGCGCCGTCAGCGGCAACCGTGAGTTCGGCGTCGCTCACCGCCGAGGCCAGCGTGCCGTGGCGCACGAACCCCGGTTCGGGTGACCAGGTCCAGTGCTCGAGTTCGCCGCGCGAGGTGAGCGCGATCGCTTCGAGGTGATCGGGCCCGAGAGGACTCTGCGCGATCTGGGCTGCGCGGTAGCGCGTGCCGTGGGCGAACTGTAAGCCGGCACTCCACGACCCCGGAGCGATGCCCGAGACCGGTTCGCTGCCGGGCCGGTCGTTGTTGAACCAGTGCACGACGAGACCGTCGCTCGCGTGCGCCACGAGCAGTTCGAGATTGCCGCGCTCCCCGTAGACGCCTTGGGCAACCGGGGCAGGCCCGGTCGAACCGCCGGGGGACACGATCCGCTGAGATGAATGCATCTGATCATTCTTGCTCATTTCTGCTCATTCATGACAGGATGCTGGCAACGTGATCAAAGGAGAACGATGAAGATCGCCCGAGTGTTGCGCGACGACGAGCCGCGCATCATCATCGACGCTGGTGCGGGGCCGCGACTCGCGCCCGCCGACGTGCCCGACGACATCGTCGTCGCCGTCGAGCTCGCCCGCGAGGGAGCCACGGAGCACTGGCCCGCCTATGCGACCGGTAGCGATCGCGTGCTCGCGCCCATTGCCAAGCCCGGCAAGATCATCGCTGTGGGACTCAACTATGCCGACCACACGACCGAGACCGGATTCACTCCGCCCGAGCGACCGCTCACCTTCGCGAAGTACTCCAGCTCGCTCATCGGGCCCGTCGACGACATCATCGTGCCCGGCCACCTCGTGCAGCAGCCCGACTACGAAGCCGAGCTCGCGCTCGTCATCGGTCGTCGGTGCGGCGGCTCGACCACGGCCACGCTTGCGGACGTGCTTGGTTACACCGTCGCGAACGACGTGTCGGCGCGCGATGTGCAGTTCAGCGACGGCCAGTGGACGCGCGCGAAGTCGTTCGACACCTTCACACCCCTTGGCCCGCACATCGTCACGGCCGACGAGTTCGGTGATCCTTCGGGCCGCCGCATCTGGACCTCCATCGGCGACGAGTTGCTGCAAGACGACTCCACGTCGTCGATGGTCTTCGACGTCGCCGCGCTGCTCGCCTGGATCGGCGCGGCGACCACGCTCGAGCCCGGAGACGTCATCTTGACGGGCACTCCCGCCGGTGCGGGTGGATTCCGCACGCCGCCGCGCTTCCTGCGCGACGGCGACGTCGTCGAGGTCGGCGTCGAAGGCATCGGCGAGCTCGTCAATCGAGTCGTCATCCGCACGGAGGTCGCAGCATGACCGAGTCGCGCACGCTCGTTCTCATCGGCGCAGGTTCCGCGGTCTTCACGCGCGGACTGCTCGCCGACCTCATCGGAGCCGACGACCTCGGCGCGTGGCAGATCCGCCTCGTCGACACCGATCCGGTCGCGCTCGATGTCGCCGTGCGACTCGCCGAGGCGATGATCGCCTCGCGCGACGTCTCGCACCGCATCTCGGTGCGCGGTTCGGGCGATCGCCGTGCTGAGCTGCCGGGCGCCGACTTCATCGTGACGTGCGTCGGCGTCGGCGGCCGCCCGGCATGGCAGCTCGACCACGAGATCGTGCAGCGCCACGGGGTGTTCCAGCCGGTCGGCGACTCGATCCTCCCCGGCGGCATCTCGCGGCTGCTGCGCACGACGCCCGTGCTCGTCGAGATCGCGCACGACATCGCCGAGCTCGCCCCCGAAGCGTTGTACTTCAACTACTCCAACCCCATGACCGCGAACATCCAGGCCATCTCGTCCGAGACCGGTCTCGACGTCGTCGGCCTCTGCCACGGTGTGCACCATATCCAGCGCGAGCTCGCCCAGCTCATCGACGTGCCCTTCGAGCGCACTTCGACGCTCTACGCGGGCATCAACCACCTCACGTTCATCTACGACTTCCGCCTCGACGGCGCCGACGCGTGGCCTCTCGTGCGCGAGCGGGTCGAGCGCGAACTCGCCGAGCAGCCCGACACGGCGGAGATCGGCACGATCTTCTACGACTCGCCGAGCGCCTGGCACAACCCCTTCGCCTGGGAACTCTTCTCGCGCTACGGAGCCTTTGCGGCTGCGGGCGACCGGCACGTCGTCGAGTTCTTCCCCGAGCGTTTTGCGAACGGCGAGTACTACGGCAAGACCCTCGGCATCGACGCGTTCTCGCTGCCCGAGATTCTCGAGTGGGGTGAGAACCGCTACCAGGCGATGCGTCGACAGGCGCTGGGTGAAGAACCGCTCGACACGAGCATCTTCGACCGCAGCGGAGGCGAGCAAGAGCAGCTCATCGCCATCATTCGCTCGATTCTCACCGACTCGCGCGAGACCTTCTCGTGCAACGTCATCAACAACGGCCTCGTTCCCGGCCTGCCCGACGGGGCGGCCGTCGAGATTCCCGGCATCGCGACTGCGCGCGGCATCCGCCCGCAAGCGGTGCCCGACCTCTCGGCACCGCTCACGGCGATTCTCGCCCGGCGGCTGAGTTCGGTCTCGATCGCGGTCGAGGCGGCCCTCCGTGGCGATCGAGGTCTCGTGGTCGAGGCGATCATCGCTGACGGCGGACTGACGGATGCTGATGCCGCTGCCGCGCTCGCCGACGACCTCATCGAGGCGCAGCTTGAGCACCTGCCGAGGTTCCGATGAGCGCGAAGAACCTCGGCAGCACCGGGGCGAACGATCGGCCATGGGGCGACGGCCTGCGCAGTCAGCAGTGGTTCGGCGCCGAGGGCAAGACCGGCTTCATGCACCGCTCATGGCTGCGATCGGAAGGACTGCCTGACGATTCGTTCCGCGGGCGCCCCGTCATCGGCATCGCGAACAGCTGGTCAGAGCTCACGAGCTGCAACATCCACTTGCGCGAGGTCGCCGAGCACGTCAAGCGCGGCATCTGGCAAGCGGGAGGTGTGCCCTTCGAGTTTCCGACGACCTCGGCCGGCGAGCCGCTCGTGCGACCGACGGCGATGCTCTTGCGCAACCTCATCGCCATGGACCTCGAAGAGACCCTGCGCGCCAACCCGCTCGACGGCGTCGTGCTGCTCGCGGGCTGCGACAAGACGACGCCCGCCTATCTCATGGGCGCCGCGAGCGTCGACCTGCCTACCCTGCTCATCACTGGTGGCCCGATGCTCAACGGCAAATATCGCGGCACCGACATCGGCTCGGGCACGTCAGTCTGGCGCTTCACCGAGGCCTATCGCGCTGGCACGATCGGCGCTGAGGAGGTCACTGAGGCCGAAGGCTGCATGGCGAGAAGCCGTGGCCACTGCATGACGATGGGCACAGCATCCACGCTCGCCTGCGTCAGCGAGATCATGGGCATGCAGCTGCCGGGTAGCGCCTCGATTCCGGCGGTCGACTCGCGACGCCTGACGATGGCACATCTCGCTGGTCGTCGCATCGTCGAGATGGTCGACGAAGACCTGCGACCCTCGGCGATCCTCACGCGGGAAGCATTCGAGAACGGCGTGCGCGCGAATGCCGCGCTCGGCGGCTCGACCAACGCCGTCATCCACTTGCTCGCCCTCGCGCGCCGCGTCGGCGTGCCGCTCGATCTCGACGACTTCGACACGCTCGTGCGCGACGTGCCCGTGCTCGCCGACCTCATGCCGAGCGGCAGATTCCTCATGGAAGAGTTCGAGTATGCGGGTGGCACGGGCGCGCTCGTCGAAACCCTGGGCGACCTGCTGCGGCGCGAAGCGTTGACCGTGACGGGGCGCCCGCTCGCGGAGAGCTACCCGGGAGCCGAGTGCTACGACCGGGAGGTCATCCGCCCGCTCGACAACCCCGTGAAGCCCGCCGGTTCGGGCATCGCCGTGCTGCGCGGCAATCTTGCTCCTCGCGGAGCCGTCATCAAGCAGAGCGCGGCGGCACCCGAGCTCATGACGCATCGCGGCCGCGCCGTGGTGTGGGACTCGCTCGACGACTACCTGCGCGACGCTGATGACCCCGCGATCGACATCGCGGCCGACGATGTTCTCGTCGTGCGCAACGTCGGGCCCAAGGGGTACCCCGGCATGCCTGAAGTCGGCAACCTTCCCCTGCCTCGCGCGTTGCTCGAGCAAGGTGTCACCGTGCAATGCTTTTATAAAGCATTTGAGCCCGCAACCACAACGTGAATCAAAGGGGTGTAGAACTGTCATGTTTGCTATCGAGAATCAGGTTCATGG
>SXMH01000206.1 GCA_005777405.1 Actinomycetota bacterium | reverse complement strand
CCCGGCCCCGTCGACCGCTCGTCGTCTTCACCCCGAAGGCGATGCTGCGACTGCGAGGTGCCACGAGCGAGGTATCCGAGTTCACAAGCGGCCGCTTCGAGCCCGTCATCGACGACGCAACGGTCACCGATGCGACATCGGTGCGGCGCGTGCTGCTGCACTCGGGCAAGATTCACTACGACCTCAAGGCCGAGATCGACAAGCGCGAGTCGAAGGGCATTGCGCTCGTTCGACTCGAGCAGTTCGCTCCCCTGCCCGAGTTGCAGTTGCGCGAGGTGCTCAGCCGCTACCCGAACGCCGAAGTGGTCTGGGTGCAAGACGAGCCCGAGAACCAGGGCGCATGGCCGTTCCTCGCACTCGAGTCGCAGAAGCGCGGCATGCCGTCGCTGCGGGTCGTGTGCCGCCCGGCGAGCGCGTCAACGGCGGCGGGGTCGACGAAGCGGAGTGCCGCGGAGCACGCCGAGGTGATGGACGCGGCGCTGGCGTAGCAGAAGGACTACGCGCGAGCATCCAGTCGGTCGATCGCACCCACGATGAGCTGCTTGAGCTCGTCAGGTGCCTTCTCCTGGCAGGCCTCTTTGACCTTGGTGGTCAAGGTGAGGCCCACGAGATGCTCGGCGCTGCAGTCGTCGCAGTTCGCCATGTGGTCTCGAATGTCTTGACACTGCTGGGCGTCGAGTTCGTTGTGCAGAAACTCCTCGAGCTCAGCCTTGGCCTTGTCGCAACCGCAGTCGGTCATCTCGTGCTCCTTGTCGTCGCAGCGCGGGGCCCGGCGTTCTCCGCCGTCATGCCGCGCTCTCGGGCGTAGTCGGCAAGCAGTTCGCGCAAGAGCCGGCGCCCGCGGTGCAGACGGCTCATGACGGTGCCGACGGGCGTCTTCATGATGTCGGCGATCTCTTGGTAGGAAAAGCCTTCGACGTCGGCGAAATAGACGGCGAGGCGGAAGTCTTCGGGAATCGACTGGAGGGCGTCTTTCACCGCGCTCGCCGGCATGCGATCGATCGCCTCGGCTTCGGCGGATCGACTCGACGTCGATGTCGCCGATTCAGCACTTCCGAGCTGCCAGTCTTCGAGGTCGTCGAGGGCGCCCTGATAGGGATCGCGCTGCTTCTTGCGGTAAACGTTGATGAAGGTGTTCGTGAGAATGCGGTAGAGCCACGCCTTCAGGTTCGTGCCCTGCTCGAACTGGCCGAACGCGGCGAATGCCTTCACAAAGGTCTCTTGCACAAGGTCGGCCGCATCGGCAGGGTTCTTCGTCATGCGCATGGCAGCCCCGTAGAGCTGATCCATGAACGGCAATGCCTGCTCTTGAAACAGCGCGCGGCGCTCGGCGAGTTCATCGGTCGTGTCGGTCATCAGGCGCGAGTCTAGCGACGGGGCCTGCGTGTCGATCGCTCCGCGCGACCGAGTGCGCGTCGAGAGAGGCCTCTCGAGGGTCATCGTTGCCATGCGCTGTGCTCCTGCCGGTGTGCGGTGCCGATACCCTGATAACCGATGCAGGCGTTCACATATTCCGGTGCCCGGTTCGACCCATACGGCGAGAACGATCGCACCGATATCGCTGCGGCCGGTGCCGACCACGGCGACTGGCCCGCTCCGCGCGCGACCGCGCCGCTCGCGGCGACCGTCGTGCTGCCCGGCTCAAAGAGTCTCACCAATCGCGAACTCGTGTTGAGCGCTCTCGCGAGTAGTCCCTCACTCTTGCGGCGCCCGTTGCATTCCCGCGAC
Organism: Actinomycetota bacterium; assembly: GCA_005777405.1. Lineage (GTDB taxonomy): Bacteria > Actinomycetota > Actinomycetes > Actinomycetales > Microbacteriaceae > Microcella. Next base: position 9,785 of record SXMH01000206.1, on the reverse strand, counting down.
TCGATGCTCATGATCGAGGCCCTTCGTTCGCTCGGCGTCACCATCGAGGAAGTGCCAGGAGACGGCCCCTTCGGTGCCGACCTGCGCATCACTCCCCCTCAGCAACTCGAGGGCAGCACGTCGATCGACTGCGGTCTCGCCGGCACCGTCATGCGCTTTCTCCCACCTGTCGCGGCCCTCGCCCTTGGCCCGGTGGCGTTCGACGGCGACGAGTCGGCACGCCGACGCCCCATGCGCACCACCATCGAATCGCTGCGCGCACTGGGCGTCGAGGTCGGCGACGACGGTCGCGGGGCCCTGCCCTTCAGCTTGTGGGGTGCAGGGTCGGTGCGCGGCGGCGAGATCGCCATCGACGCTTCGGCCTCGAGTCAGTTCGTGTCGGGGCTGCTGCTCGCGGCGCCCCGGTTCACCGAAGGACTCGTGCTGCGTCACACCGGCGAGCGGCTGCCCTCGATGCCGCACATCGAGATGACAATCGCCACGCTCGCCTCGCGCGGTGTGCACGTCGAGAGCCCTGAGCCCGGCGTCTGGATCGTGCCCGCGGGAGACATCGCCGGCGCGACCGTCGACATCGAACCCGATCTCTCCAATGCCGCGCCGTTCCTCATCGCCGCGATCGTCGCCGGCGGCACAGTGGCGATCGACGGCTGGCCCGCGCAGACCACTCAAGTCGGTGCCGACCTCGAACACCTGCTGCCGCACTTCGGCGCACGCACCCACCGCGACGGTACGCGGCTCGTGGTGGACGGTGGCACGGGCCTGTGCGGCGGCACGCAGCTGCCGGGAGTCGAGCTCGACCTGTCGACAGGCGGTGAACTCGCGCCCTCGCTCGTCGCTCTCGCAGCGCTCGCGAGCGCACCCAGCACTGTCACCGGCATCGGACACCTGCGCGGTCACGAGACCGACCGTCTCGCCGCCCTCGTTGCCGAGATCAGCGCACTCGGCGGCAGCGCGAGCGAACTCGACGACGGCATCGAACTCTCCCCCGAACCGCTGCACGGCGGGCTCTGGCACGCCTACGAAGATCACCGCATGGCGACCGCCGGCGCCATCGTGGGGCTCGCCGTCGACGGCGTGCTCGTGGACGACATCGCCTCGACCTCGAAGACGATGCCGCAGTTCGTCGAACTCTGGCACGGCATGCTGCAGCAGACGGCGGAGCGGCAGGAGTGACCGCGTGAGCTGGCTGCCGCCGGACGACGATGACGACGAGCCCTGGGGCGAGTTCGACGAGTCGGCTGTGCGGTCGCGGCCGAACCCGAAGGCCAATCGACCCCGGTCGAAGCAGCGTCCGGCACACGACGATGCAGTGGTCGGGCGCGTCATCACGGTCGACCGCGGGCGCTACTCGTGCCTTGTCGATGAGGGCGAACCCGGCGAGCGCGACGTGCTGTGCACGAGGGCGCGAGAGCTGCGTTCGACAGCGATCGTCACGGGCGACCGAGTCGACCTGGTCGGCGATGCGAGCGGCGACGATGGCACGCTCGCCCGCATCGTGCGCATTCACGATCGACGCACCCTCTTGCGTCGCAGTGCCGACGACACTGACGCGGTCGAGCGCATCATCGTGGCGAACGCCGATCAGCTGCTCATTGTCGTCGCGACCGTTGATCCTGAACCCCGCGCCCGCCTCATCGACCGCTACCTCGTGGCGGCGTTCGACGCCGGGGTCGAGCCTCTGCTCGTTATGACGAAGACCGACCTCGCTGACCCGGGGCCCTTTCTCGAGCAGTTTCGGGGGCTCGACTTGCGCGTCGTCGAAAGCTCAGCTGAGCATCCACCCGTCAATGACCTGCTCGACCAGTTGCGCGACCGCACGACAGTCGCGGTCGGGCACTCGGGTGTGGGCAAGTCGACCCTCGTCAATGCACTCGTCCCGGGGGCGGCTCGGGCGACGGGTCACGTCAACGCCGTCACGGGTCGGGGCCGCCACACTTCGTCGTCGACGGTCTCGTTGCGACTGCCCGGCGGAGGTTGGATCATCGACACTCCCGGGGTGCGTTCCTTCGGCCTCGGCCACGTCAACCCCGACAACATCGTGCGCGCCTTCGGCGACCTTGCTCTCATCGCAGAGCAGTGCCCTCGAGGATGCACGCATCTGCCCGACGCCCCCGACTGCGAACTCGTCGAGCGCGCGGCCCGCGGTGAGCTCGGCGAGTTCGGGGCGGAGCGGCTCGACTCGCTGCAACGACTGCTGACGACACTCGTGGCGCGAGTGGGCGGCGATAACCTGGGTTCGTGACCGACCTCAGCGCCGACCTCGCCCTCGCTCTCGATCTCGCCGACCAGGCCGACGCCATCTCTCTCGAGCGCTTCCGCTCGGTCGACCTGCACGTGTCGACGAAGCCTGATCGCACTCCCGTCACCGACGCCGACCAGGCGGTTGAGCGCGCCATTCGCGACGGGCTCGGAGCATCTCGTCCGCACGACGGAATTCTCGGCGAGGAATACGGCACCGAGGCCGGAACAGGTGCGGGCACCGGCAGACAGTGGATCATCGATCCGATCGATGGCACGGCCAACTTTCTGCGAGGAGTACCGATCTGGGGCACCCTCATCGCCCTCGCTGTGGATGCCGTACCCGTGCTCGGCGTCGTCAGCGCTCCCGCGCTCGGCCAGCGGTGGTGGGGCGCGACGAGCTTGGGCGCATACACCTCGCAGCACGGTGGGGCGGCGCGACGCCTGAACGTGAGCGGCGTCACCGATCTCGCCGACGCCGCCCTCAGCTACAACAGCCTTCCCGGCTGGGACGACGCGGGCAGGCTGCAGCAGATCGTCGAGCTCACGCGTGAGGTCTGGCGTGCACGCGCGATCGGCGATATGTGGTCGTACATGCTGGTGGCCGAGGGCGCGATCGACATTGCGGGCGAGTTCGATCTGCAGCCGTACGACATGGCAGCCCTTCAGCCGATCGTCGAGGAAGCAGGCGGACGATTCACGTCGGTCGACGGAGCATCAGGGCCGTGGCACGGCAGTGCGTTGGCCACGAACGGCGCGCTGCACGATGAGGTGTTGCGGCGCCTCGCTGCTCGATAAGCTCTGGGCATGTCGACTCTCACCCCCTCGCGCCCGACTCGTGCGGCCGCTCTGGTCCTCCTCGCTCTCGCCTCGGTCGCGCTGAGCGGCTGCAGCATCATCAACGGCGTTTTCGGCGGTGGCCAAGCCACTCGCGACGAGAGCGGCGAAGTCATCGAAGGCAACGACGCTACTGACGTCTTCACGTTGCTCGTCGGCGACTGCGGCAACTCTCCCGACGACAGCGAGGTGGTCTCGACCATCCCGACGGTGCCGTGCGATGAGCCTCACGACTTCGAGATCTACTTCTCGCACATCATGTCGGATGTGGATTACCCGGGTCAGGACGCCATCGCGGCGGAGGGCGATGAGGTGTGCCTCGGCGCATTCCCCGACTTCATCGGCATTCCGTACGCTGACTCGCAGTACTACTACAGCTACTACTTCCCGACGGAGGGAAGCTGGGCCGAGGGTGACCGCGAGATTCTCTGTTTCGCCTACGACCAGGCCGGTCAGATCACCGGGTCTCTCGAGAACATCGGTCAGTAGCGCGCATCACCTGGCGTGACAGTCAGCCGGGTCAGCGCGTGTGCGCCGACCCGGCTGTCGTCATTGCGGCGCCTCGTTCGCGAACGAGATGACCGTCTTGCCGAGCACCTGACGATCGAGCAGTCGCTGGATGCTGTGCTCTGCCTGCTCGACGGGCACGACCTCTTCGACCGGCGGGCGCAGCCTGCGCTCGGCGACGAGGTCGAGCAGCCCAGCCACTTCGTCACCGCTCTCGCGCTGCATGACCGGCACGATGCGATGCCGAACCCAGGGGTCGACCAGCATCGCTCGTAGCTGCCGGTCGGTACCCTCGAGCATCGGACCGCCCACGTGATCAGCGCCGACGATGACGAGTGTGCCGCGATCGGTGAGCGCTCTCCTCAGCACGCGGAGCGGACGACCGTCGGCGGTATCGATGACGACGTCGAATCGCCCCCACTGCTTCGGATCGCTTTGCTCGCGATAGTCGATGACGCGCTCGGCGCCGAGCGATCGCACGAAGTCGGCTTTGGCAGCGCTCGCGATGCCCGTCACGTGCGCTCCGGCGTCGACGGCGAGCTGCACGAGAAAGCTGCCCACTCCTCCGCCCGCACCGATGATGAGCACTCGTTGTCCGCGCTGTACGCGTGCAGCGTCGCGAATCGCCTGCACGGCGGTGCCCGCCGATACCGGAAGCGTCGACGCGTCAGTGAGCTCCACGGCATCGGGCACCCGCGCGAGCTTGGCAATCGGTGCTGCGACGTAGTCAGCGAAGGCAGCCGTCGCCGAGCCTGCGACGCGGTCTCCGATCGCGAAGCCTGACGTGACGTCTGCGCCGAGGGCGACGACGATCCCCGCGAAGGCCAGCCCCATGACGGGTTGACGGGGGCGCGCCCAGCCGAGAGCGGCACGCACGAGCGTCGGACTCCCCCGCAGCAAGTGAATGGTGCCGGAGTCTGGGCTCACGGCGTGCACGCGCACGAGCACCTCATGACGACCGGGCGTCGGAGTCGGCCGGTGCTCGAGACGCAACTGCTCGACTCCGCCGTAGCCGTGTTGCACGAGGGCGCGCATGGTGCTCTCGGTCATTCTGTGTGCTCCTCATCGTGGTGGGCGATCGGGTACTGAAACACGTCGTCGAGCGTCGTGCCGAGAGCACGGGCGATGAGAAAGGCGATTTCCAGCGACGGCGAGTACTTGCCTTGCTCGATGGCGATGATGGTCTGGCGCGTGACACCCACCCGCTCGGCGAGTTCGGCCTGCGTCATCTCGTCAGCCGCGAATCGCAGCGCGCGGATGCTGTTCGTCACGCGCGTCGGCTTCACCATTGCGGCATGCCTGCACGGTAGAGAGCGATGCGAGTGATCGTTTCGAGCACCGCCGCGAGGGCGAACCCGAAGTAGAGCACGTGCGCGATGTAGAAGTGCGGTTGCTCGAACATGGCAAGCACGAGGGCGCCGACTCCTCCCATGATGAGAAAGGCGCGCGAGGTGTACTCGGCTCGAGCGGAGATCTGCTTGTCGCGCAGGTCGGTGGCGGTGCCACCTCGCCCCGCGGTCGCCGCGATGATGATGGTCGCGACGATCATGACGACAATGCCGATGCCGATGCTCCACAGCATGGCGTCGATGTAGGGCGTCTGGTGCAGAGGGGCCCCACTCGCGGATGCTCGCGTCAACACGACCGCGCTGTACACGACGAGCGTGATGATGCCAGCGATGAGGCCGACCCAAGCGCCCTTTTCTTCGAAGGCCATGAGGCCCTCCCTTCGATCACAATGTCAACAATTGCTGACATGCACGAAGGTAAAGCCTTGCAGACATCATGTCAAGTTTTGTTTACTTGGCCCAATCGTGCTCGGGCGAGATCGTCGACGCGGCTGCAGCACGGCGGCGGCGAGACCCCCGAGCATGATCGCTCCCCCGATGAGCTCGGTGGCGCCGGGAACCTCTCCCTGTACGATCCAGGCCGTCAGGATGCCCACGACCGGTACGAGCAACGTGAACGGCACGACCGCGCCCGTCGGGTAACGAGCCAGCAACGAGTTCCAGATGCCATAGCCGATGAGGCTCGCGAACACCGCGGTGTAGATCGTGCTCGCGATGGCGACGCCGCTGAGGTTCAGCAGTGAGTGCCACACCACGGCGGGAGAGTCGACGATGAGGGCGAGTGCGAGGCTCGGCAGGGGCACGACGGCGCCTGACCAGACGACGAGCGACAACCCCGAGCGCGCCCCCGCGCGGCGAGCGAGCACGTTGCCGACGGCCCACGCGAGTGCTGCCGCGAGCGTGACCACGAGCGGCAGCCACGGCGCCGCCTGGCTGTGACCAACGATGACGAGCGCGAGGCCCACCATGCCGATGGAGGTTCCGACCAGTTGCCGGCGCGTCGGCCGCTCGCGCAGCACGGCCGCCGCGACCACGATGGAGAAGATCACCTGCGTCTGCAGCAGCAATGACGCGAGGCCAGGAGGCATGCCCAGGGCGAGGGCGAGGTAGAGCAGGGCGAACTGCCCCAGACTCAACGTCGCCCCGATCGCGACGATAGTGCGCCAGCCGATGGGCGGTGGCTTGAGGAAGAAGATCGCAGGAACGACGACGACGAGAAACCGCAGCGCGAGAAAAACGAGAGGCGGCACGTCGTCGGCCTGACCCGCATCGATGACAACGAAGTTGGCGCCCCAGATGATGACGACGAGGGTCGCGAGAAGCGAGTGCTTGAGAGTCACTGCGGCAATACGAGCGAAGCCGCTGACCTCACGGCTGGTCGACGATCTGCTTGCCGAGAGGCAGCAGAGCGACCGGCACCATCTTGAGGTTCGCCCACGCGAAGGGAATGCCGATGATGGTGATCGCGAGAGCGACCGCCGAGGTGACGTGCGCGATCACGAGCCACCACCCGGCGAGCACGACCCAGATGACGTTGCCGATCACCGTGAACACGCCAGCATTCGGGCGATCGACCACCGTCTTGCCGAAGGGCCACAACGAATACACACCGATGCGCCAGGCCGCGATGCCCCAGGGAATCGTCACGATGAGGATGAACATCACGAGCGCCGCGAGGGCGTAGCCGAGAAACAGCCAGAAGCCCGAGAGCACGAGCCAGATGATGTTGAGCAGGGTGCGCATGGACAGAGTCTGGCAGATCAGGGCGCATCAGCAGACTCAACAGTGCGTGACAGCGACCAGTGGTGGAGATGGGGGGAATTGAACCCCCGTCCATCGCTGTGGTTCCGTGCATTCTCCGGGTGCAGTCTGCTGAAACGTTCTGCTCGGCCCCGACCTTTGTTGCAGACCCCTAGGTCGACGGGCCCAGCCTCAGTGAAAGTCCCGCGTGCACCTGAGACTCAAGCACGCAGCAAGTCTCCTCAATGACGCCAGCGACCGGGGCGGAGACGAACCCGGGCTGACGGACTTTCTACTCTGCCTTAGGCGGCGAGAGCGAAGTCGGTGCGCTTAGCATTGGCACCTGTTGTTTGCAGAGATCGTTTACGAGATAACTCTGCATCCTCGACCCGCTTCTCACAGTCTCGCAGGCGATGTCGAAACCGATCATCCCCATGAGCACTCACGCTTGCACGGCCCCGAAAGGCCGATTCGCGTCGAGCGGGTCGCTGTCACGCACTGTGGAGTTGAGTACCGAGCCGAAGCCCGGTGTCAGGCGCCGTTCGAGGCGCAGCCCTACAGTATACGACACCCCTGTCCGCGCGCCGAAAGCCGCCGGCGCCCCCACGAAGGAGCCCCATGACCGAGACCATCATCACCGTGCAGGGCACCGCCTGGGCCGAGCTCGCTCCCGAACGTTGCGAGGTGCGATTCTCGGTGACTGCCGAGGGCGCGGAGCGCGCCGAGGTCGTCGCGCAGTCGACAGAGACGATGGATGCTGTGCGCACCCACCTCACGGAGTTCGAGCAGCGCGGCGCCGTCACCCGCTGGTCAGTCGACCGCGTGACCGTGACATCGCAGCGCCCGTGGACCGGCGACGGCACGCGCGCCCCGATCGAGCACCGCGCGAGTGTCAGCGGCCTCGCTCGCCTGCACGACGCCGACGAGGTCAGCGCACTGGTCGACGCGCTCGCCACGCACGAACTGGTGCAGGTCGAGGCAGTCGACTGGTCGCTCGACGACGAGAAGCTCGACTCCGCACTCGCCGAGGTGCGCCGCCGTGCCGTCGGCGACGCACTGCGAAAAGCCGAAGACTTTGCGGCAGCTCTCGGCCTCGGCAGCGTCACGGCGCTCGCTCTCGCCGACCCCGGCATGCTCGACGGCAGCGGCTCGGGCGCACCCACGCCGCGCTTCGAGAAGGCCATGATGGCGATGGATGCTCGCGGCGGAGGCGGCTTCAGCCTGCAACCCGCGCTGCTGCGACTGGAGGCTGCCGTCGACGCGAGGTTCAGCGCCCGCTGACTCGCGCCGCCGCGCTGGGGCGTGTGCTCCACGTGCGGAGAGCATCCACGGGTCGAACGCGCTATTCGTTCATACGGTTGCGCGTGCGCATGGCGCGCTCGGCCTCGCGCTTATCTTGCTGCTCGCGCAGAGCGTGACGCTTGTCGTACTCTTTCTTGCCCTTCGCCACGGCCAGCTCGACCTTGGCGCGCCCGTCGAGAAAGTAGATGCGCAGCGGCACGAGGGTGTAGCCGCCCTCTTTGACCTTGTTGCTGATCTTGATGATCTGCGCTTTGTGCAGCAACATCTTGCGCTTGCGGCGGGGAGGATGGTTGGTCCAGGTGCCCTGCGTGTATTCGGGAATGTGCACGGCATCGAGCCACGCCTCACCGCCGTCGATGAAGCCGTAGCCGTCAACGAGGCTCGCGCGGCCCATGCGCAGCGACTTGACCTCGGTGCCGCTCAGCACGAGGCCGGCCTCGTAGGTGTCTTCAATGGCGTAGTCGTGCCGCGCCTTGCGGTTGGTCGCGACGACTTTTTCGCCTGTCTCTTTCGGCACGATTCACCTCCTGCTCACGGCCGTGGATGCTGCGCCAGGGTCAGCGCAGCCCTCCAGCATAGCGGCAGGCTAGACGCGCAGGTAGCGCGTGATGGCGACGTTCGCCGAGACCGCGGCGAGCACGGCACCCGCGAGCAAGAGCACCGGCACGACGATGAGGGCGTCGCTGAGGCCGACGAACGAGGTCAGAGGGAGCGTCGTCGACAAGTAGCCCTGCACGAAGAACTGCACGAGAGCGACGACGGCCGCACCCGCAAGCACCGAGCCAATGAGCGCCGCGACCACTCCCTCGATGATGAACGGGGTCTGGATGAACCGGTTAGAGGCTCCCACGAGCCTCATGATGCCGATCTCTCTCCGCCGGGAGAACGCACTCAGCCTGATTGTGGTCGCGATGAGCAGAGCAGCCGCGACGAGCATGAGTGCTGCGATACCGATGGCCGTGAGGCTCGAGGCGTTGAGAATGTCGAAGATAGGGTCGAGATACGCGCGCTGATCTTGCACGCTCTCGACCCCGGCGAGGCCCCCAACAGCGTCTTGAATGACGTCACTCTGCGAGGGGTCTACGAGGCTGATCCAGAACGCAGGCGGCAAGAACTCGGGAGAGGCGAGGTCAGCGGCGGCCGTGCCCTCGAACTGTTCCTGGAAGTTGGCGAACGCCTCTTCCTGCGTCTCGAACGTGACCTCTTGAATGAAGGGGGCGAGCGTCGTCGACTCCAGCTGGGCTTCAACCTGCGCGATCTGCTCATCGGTCGCCGCCTGCTGACTGCAGGCGCCGACGGTCGAGAGGTCGGTGCAGAAGTACACGGCGACCTGGGCGCGATCAAACCAATAAGACTTCATCTGGGTGATCTGCATCTGCAGCAGAATGGCCGCGCCGACGAACGTCAGCGAGATGAAGGTGACGAGCACGACCGAGACCACCATGCTGATGTTGCGGCGCAGCCCCTGGCCCACTTCGCCGAGCACGAGTGCGAGTCTCATCGGGCGACCCCCTCGCTGGTGGCCGGCCGGCCGAAGCCCTGATGCACGACAGGATTCGCCTGAGTCTGGTAGCCGCCGCCGCGCTCATCCCGCACGATGCGGCCCCCGACGACTTCAATGACACGGCGCTGAAGTCGGTCGACGATGCCAGCGTCGTGTGTGGCCATGATGACGGTCGTGCCGTTGGCATTGATGCGCTCGAGCAAGCTCATGATGCCCGCACTCGTGGCGGGGTCGAGGTTTCCGGTGGGCTCATCGGCGAGCATGATCGCGGGCTTGTTGACGACGGCACGAGCGATGGCGACGCGCTG
>SXMH01000205.1 GCA_005777405.1 Actinomycetota bacterium | reverse complement strand
CGAGAGCGCGTACGAGAAAGAGAACCCGCGGGCGGGCGAAGCCGACTTCATCGTCGCCCAGCACCGCAACGGCCCGACTGACACGATCACGGTCGGCTTCCACGGCCACTTCTCGCGCTTCGCCGACATGCCGCGCATCTAGCACTGGCCGACGCGCGTTGCGCGTCGACCGTCGCGCTGCGACTACGGCACGACGACGATCTTGCCGGCGACGTGACCGGCCTCGACCTCAGCGAGAGCGTCGGCGGTCTCATCGAGCGACACCCGGCGATGGATGACCGACCGCAGGTGCCCGCGCTCGAGCAGCCCGGCGAGCTGCTGCAAGTCTTCTGCGCTCCAGCTCGCGTTCACGCCCACCACGCGTTGGGGTCGGAACGCACTGGTGAGCAATCCGCCGACGATGCGCGTCGCCGGGCCGAGCACACGGCCGTCACCGGGGCCCCCAACGAGCACGACCGAACCGCCTGGCTTCAGCCGCTGGCGGAGGAAGTGCACGGGAGCCCCGCCCGCAATGTCGAGCACGACGTCGAAGCACTCGTCGAGTGAGTCCACGTCACCGCGGGTGTAGTCGAGCACATCGTCGGCGCCGAGCGATCGAACCAGCGCAACGTTGCGCGTGCTGCAGCTTCCGACGACCCGGGAAGCGCCGAGCGCACGAGCGAGCTGCACGGCGTAGTGTCCGACGCCACCGGAGGCGCCCAGAACGAGCACCGCATGGCCCTCGTGAAACCTGCCCTTGCGCAGTGCCTGCAGTGCGGTCAGGCCCGCGAGGGGTACGGCGGCGGCCTCCTCGAACGACACTGCGGCAGGCTTCTTCGCGAGGAGGTTCGGGCGAGCATCCGCCCGGTCGGCAAGGGAGCCGGGCGCACCGCCGAAGACCTCGTCACCCACGTGGAGGTCGACGGCATCCCCGTCAACGTCGGCGCCGAGTTCGACCACCACTCCCGCCACATCGACACCGAGCCAGTGATCTCGAGGCGCTGTCCAGCCGCTCGACGGCCGCATGAGCAGAGGCAAGCCCCGCTGGTGGTGCCATTCGAAGGGGTTGAGCGACGCGGCGCGCACCGCGATGCGCACACGATCGGACGCGAGGGGTTGTTCGACGCAGTGCTCTACGGCGAGCACTTCTGGCCCCCCATAGCGAGTCCGGCGAATGGCGCGCACGAGCTTCCTCCAATTGTACGGCGTAAGGCAACGATCGAAGGGTAAACTTACCGCGTAAGAAAAGTCAAGCACGCGGGGAGCGGCGATGAAGCAGCGCAAAGCAGGTGAGAAAGCCGACCTCACGCGCGACGCAATTCTCGACGCCGCCATCTTGCTCGCAGACGCCGAGGGGCTCGAGGCGCTCACCATGCGCGAGCTCGGCCGACGTTTGGGTGTCGAGGCCATGTCGATCTACCACTACTTCTCATCGAAGCAAGCACTGGTCGACTCGCTCGTCGACCTCGTGTGGTCTGACATCACTCTCGAGCCCGATGCCGACTGGCGCACGGCTGTACGCCGCACGGCGCGGTCGGCGTTCGTCACGCTGCTCCAGCATCCCTGGGTGAATCGAGTTCGCGCGAGCAGCGGCGGGCCAGCCCGCATCGCCTACGTCGACGCGGCCCTCGGCCACTTGCGTCGCTCAGGCTTCTCGCCACAGCAGGCCTTTCATGCCCATCACGTCATCGAGGCCTACATTCAGGGCTACGTACTGCAAGCCATCGAGTTTTCGTCCGACGATCCCGAGGCCGAACGAGCACAGCTCGACGGCGCCCTGACGGCATTCCGCGACGCGGGCGTGCCCTATCTCCTCGAACACATCACGCTTCACGCTGCGAACCAGGGTTCGGGCTTCGATTTCGGGCTCGACCTCCTGCTGGATGGGCTCGAGGCACGCCGAGCCTGATCGAGCGGCGATCACCGAGCTCGACGTGAGCTAGAGCGGCGATCACCGAGCTCGACGTGAGCTAGAGCGGGCCGAGCACCACTGCGGGGTCGGCGGTGAGCTCGAGCGACTCGAGCACCGTGAGGAGTTGCCGCTCTTCATAGCGGAAGTGGCTCTCCATGATCGCGCTGATGCCTTCGAGGTGCCGCTCGGGTTCGGCGGCCGTCGCCGACTGCCTGACCGCCGACTGCAGACCCCCGAGCAAGTGGCCGATCATCGAATGATCGCGCTCGAGCGACCGGAGCACCGGCGCGAGTGCGGGGTGGGCGGCTTCAATGGCGGGGAAGAGCGCGCGGTCTTCGCCCCGATGGTGCCCGTCAAGTGCGACGCAGAATCCATGGCAGTAGAGCAGCAGCTCGCGGCTGGCGGCGTGCTGCGAGCCGAGATCGTCGATCGCATCGCGAGCGGCCTCGAGCGCAGCGCGAAGCTTCGCGTGCACGGCGCGCAACTCGGTGCTCCAGGCGATGAGGCGGCCTTGGTCACGACCCAACCCATGGCCATCGTCATCGTTGCGCTGCATCGTGGTTTCCACCGTAGGCGATTCGCTACGCGCTCGCCGTGCTGGTCAGCGAGTGCCGACCCGCAGTCGGCTCTCGGCTGGGCCACTCTACGATGGGTGCCATGACCGACGCCCCCTCCCCCGCGGCTGCTGCAGCGCCACGGTCGCCGTGGCTCGCGCCCGTGCTGCGCGCTGTACCCGCCGTTGTGGTGGGCCTCGCGATCACCTTCACCGCTGACCACTCGGCGCAACTCGGTCTCGTCATGCTCGGCATCTTCGGTATCGGCTCTGCCCTCGTGCTGCTCGGCACCACCATGGGCATGAGCGCCGGGGAGCCACTGCGAGGACTGCACCGCGGCCTCGCGATCATCGCGGCGCTCGCCGGCACGCTCTCGATCTTGAGCGTCGCAACCCTCGGTGCCGCGCTGCCCGTGCTGCTGCTGCTCGTGGGCGGGTATGCGGTGCTCGCTGGTGCGCTCGAACTCGTGTGGGGCATCCGTCATCGTGGCCGCAGCGCGCTCGCGCGCGACGGCGTCATCGTCGGAGCCGGCACGCTCGCGCTCGCCGTCGTCGTCGCGCTCGTTGCCGACCCCGTCAGCGCCGTTGGCTTCCTCGGCGCCTACGGCGTCGTGCTGGGCGTTTTCCTCATCATCGCGGGGCTCAGCCTGCGCTTCGCGACGGCATCGGCGCCGGCCGCGCCTACCTCGGCATCACCCTCGAACGGAGCAACCGCATGAGCGACAAGCCCGGGCACCTCACGCTGCGCCCCGTCGAACTCGTGGCACTCGCCGCGATCGTCGCCGTCTTCATCGGCGGAACGGTGCTGCTCGTGACGCGCGACATTCCGTTCGCGCTCATCGTCTTCGGCGGCTCGTTCATCATCGACCTCGTCGTGCTTGCGATGCTCATGCTCGCCATCACCCCCAACCGGCCGACCGACGGTGAGCGCACGCCCGACACCCCGCACGACTGACGTCGCGCTCGACGACGCTGCGGAAGCGAACGGGCTCAGTCGCGAACGATGTGATCGACGAGGGCGGATGCTGCGCCCACGTAGCTTGCTGGGGTCAGCTCGGCGAGCCGAGCCTTCGCCTCGTCGCCAATGTCGAGTGTGTTCACGAACGCCCGCAGTTCGTCGGCGCCGACTCGGTGACCACGCGTCAGCTGCTTGAGCATGGCGTAGGGGTCGGCAATCGAGCTTCGACCGGCCGTGACTTCAGCGCGGATGACCGTCTGGATCGCTTCACCCAGCACTTCCCAGTTGCCGTCGAGATCGCGCGCGAGCGCGTCGGGGTCAACGGCGATCTCGCCAAGGCCCTTGCGAATGTTGTCGAGCGCGAGCAGAGAGTGCCCAAGGGCCACTCCGACATTGCGTTGCGTTGACGAGTCGGTGAGGTCGCGCTGCAGCCGCGACGTAACGAGGGTTGCTGCCAGCGAGTCGAGCAGCGCACTCGCCAGTTCGAGGTTCGCCTCCGCATTCTCGAAGCGGATGGGATTGATCTTGTGCGGCATCGTCGACGAGCCGGTTGCCCCCTCCTGCGGAATCTGCCGGAAATAGCCCATGGAGATGTACGTCCACACGTCAGTGCAGAGGTTGTGCAGCACGCGGCCCACGTGGGAGATGCGCTGATAGAGCTGCGCCTGCCAGTCGTGCGATTCGATTTGGGTGGTGAGCGGGTTCCACGTAAGGCCGAGACTCGTCACGAAGTCTCGCGACGCGGCTTGCCAATCGTGGTCGGGGTCGGCGGCGAGGTGCGCCGAGAACGTGCCGGTGGCTCCGGAGAACTTGCCGAGGTACTCAATGTCGTCGACCGAGGCCAGCAAGCGCTCAAGACGGTGCACGGTCACCGCGAGCTCTTTGCCGAGCGTCGTCGGCGTGGCCGGCTGCCCATGCGTGTGTGCGAGCATCGGCTGGTCGCGCAGCTCAATGGCGAGATCGCGCAACTGGTCGACGACCGAGCGAGCGGAGGGCATCCACACGTCGTGCACTGCAGAACGAATCGTGAGGGCGTAGGCGAGATTGTTGATGTCTTCGCTCGTGCACGCGAAGTGGGTGAGCTCGGCGATGCCGCCGAGACCCAGCTCGACCAGCCGGTCGCGCACGTGGTACTCCACGGCTTTGACGTCGTGGCGGGTCACCGCTTCACGCTCCGCGAGCGATGCGATGTCGTCGTCGCCGAACTCGGTGACGAGCTGGCGAAGGCCTCGTGCTTGCTCGGGGGTGAGGCGGGGGGCGCCGAACTGCTCGCGTTCGGTGAGGTGCAGCAGCCACTCGACCTCGACCTGAATGCGCGCGCGATTGAGCCCGGCTTCGCTGAGGTGCTCGCCGAGATCGGCGACCTGGTGGCGGTAGCGGCCGTCGAGCGGGCTGAGTGGTTGGATGCTGAGCGGACTCATGAGGTGGCTCCCTGTCGGATTCCGGGTTCGAGCTGACGAAACAGCGCGCGGCACGCGCGCTCGATCATGCCGAGCACCGAGTCGAACATCGCGGTGTCGGAGTAGTAGGGGTCGGGCACGTCGAGCACGCCGCCGGCCTCGGGGTCGAAACTCAAGAGCAAGTGCACCTTGGCTCGCGCTTCGTCGTCGGGCGCCCAGCTTTTGAGAATGCGCTCGTGCGAGCGGTCGAAGGCGATGACGAGGTCGAGTGAGCCGAACCAGTCGACGTCGAACTGGCGGGCTCGATGGCCTTCGCCGTCGTAGCCGCGCTCACCGAGCGCGCGCAGCGTGCGCGGGTCGCTGCTCTCGCCCACGTGCCATTCGCCGGTGCCGGCCGAGTGCACTGAGACGTGGTGGTCGAGTCCGCGAGCGCGGATGAGCTCGCGAAACACCGACTCGGCCATCGGCGACCGACAGATATTGCCCGTGCAGACGAAGCAGATGCGGAACGCGCCGGGCTCTGCGAGGACCCGGTCGAAGCTCATGGCTCCATTCTGGCCCCTGCACGCTTCCTCCACACCCGGGGGTTGCCCATCGCCATCCCTGCCGGGGCCGTGGTGCGATGGCGCGGTGGCGTCGAGCGGGCACGATGCGGTGGCTGCGACGACAACGGGATGCTCGCTCGCAGCAGAGGGGAGCCCCATGTCGACCTGGCTCATGTCGAGCGCCACGGCCACCCACGACCCCACAGCCGCACGAGCGCTCGCGGCCGAACTGCGTTCGGCCGCGGCCGGGCTCGACGTCGTGCGCGACCTGCTCGAGCGTGCGTGGCGAGCCATGCCGTCGGGCGCCGAGTGCGAGGGCTGGGTGAGCGCGGGGCGCACGCAGTTCGATGACCGCGTGCGCACCTTGCTCTCCGCCATTCTCGCGGGCTCAAACCACGCCGAGCTCGCCCGCGATCACTGCACGAGACTTGCGCTCGACGCCGAGCAGCTCGCAAACTCAGCCGCGCTCGCTGCTGCAGCCGGTGGGGTGCCGTGACCGCGCTCGTGGTCGGGGGGAGCCCGGCTGCTGTCGATGCCGAGCAGTTGCGTGCACTGGCCGTGATGCTCGAGTCGGCCGCGGCGACCCTCGAGGCGGCGAAGAACCGCGTGCCCGAGCACCCTCCGGTGGTCGACGCGGGGCTGTCAACACTCTTCGACGACGTTCGCCGAGCCTCGAGCCGTGGGCTCGCAGAGGCCGACGAGCTCGTGCTCGCCTTGCGTCGTGCGGCGCTCGAGCATGAACGCGTCGAGGCGGCGACGCTCTGGGTTATCGAGTCGCTCACCTCGCAGCTCGTCGCCGCGGCGGCGAGCCTGGCCGCGCGACTGGGCCTCGCGCTCGCACCGGGACTCGTGCGTGCAGCGATCGTGGCCACCGCGGTCTGGAACCTCGCCCCCGAGCAGTGGCGAGCAAGCACGCTCGACCTCGCGGGCCGAGTGGGGCACGCGGCCACACCTCTGCTCTCGAACCCCGACGTGCTCGCAATGCTGCGGTCTTCGCTCGCTTTCCTCGACGACGCGCTGCTCGGTGCCGCCGGGGTACCACTGCCGATCATCGCTGCGATCGGAGACCAGGGGCTCGGGCTCACCGGTCTCGAGTCGACGGCTGCGGGAGTCACGGGCCTGGCGGCGCTTGCCGGGTTCGTCGGCATTGCTCCGGTGATCGTCCGGCCTGTGGGTGCTGATGTGCGCCGCGGCACGGGTCGCGAACGTGTCGTCGCGCCCTCCGGTGTTGCCGATCGAGTGGCGCGCATTCCCGGGCCGGAGACGCCGATCGTGATCGAGAAGTTCGAGCGCCCTGATGGTTCGGTGTGGTTCGAGGTCTACATCGCCGGTACTGACCCTGATGCTCCGCTCGGCGGGCATCATCCTTGGGATCTCACGAGCAACGTCGCGAACCTCGCCGGGCTCCCGTCTTCGTCACTGCAAGCGGTGCGAGCCGCACTGCTCGAGGCGGGCGCGACGCCCGGTAGCGCCGTTGTATTTACCGGCTACTCCCAGGGCGGTGCGATCGCCGCGGCGCTCGCCGAGTCGGGTGACTGGGAGACGCTGGGCCTAGTGACAATCGGGGCCCCGAGTGGCAGCACTCCCGTCACCGGCGACTATCCGGCAATCGTCATGGAACATCGTGACGATCTCATTCCTGTGCTCGCCGGACCTCGAGACCCCACCAACGCGGTAGTGGTGGTGGGCCAAGGGGTCGAGATCGTGAGCCCGAATGCACCCGTGCTCGCGGCGCACGAGTTCTCGCGGTACGAGAACACTGCGACGGAGGTCGACGCGAGCGGGCATCCCGCGATCAGCGCCGCGATCGCTGCCCTGCCGACAGCCGCAGCGAGCGGGGGCGCGCCGTCGGCCTCCACCGGCACCCGCACCGCCTACACGGCTGAGCGGGTGCCGCCGAAGTGAACCTCAGCTGCGCTTGCGACCCAGCACCGGCCGCAACAGGATGCCGATGAGCCAGTTCAGCAGCGCCAGCACGAGGGCGCCCCAGACGCCCCACCAGAATCCGTCGACCTCCAAGCCGAAACCGATGAGGTCGCTGATGCCCGCGACGAGCAGCAGCAGCAGGCCATTGACGATGAGAGCGATGAGGCCGAGCGTGAGGATATAGATCGGGAAGGCGACGATGCGGATGAAGTTGCCGATGATGCTGTTGACGAGCCCGAAGATGAGACCGACGAGCAAGTAGGTGAGCACGAGAGCGACAGTGTCGCCCTCAGCGCCGTAGGAGACCACCGAGACGCCAGCGACGATGAGCGTCGTGAGCCAGAGGGCGATGGTGGTGGTGATGAGGCGGATCAGAAAGCGGGCCATGGCACCACTATGCCGACCGCAGCGGGCGGGAGCAACGCGCACGACGGAAGTTCACCCGCACGAAAGTTAGGCTGACGACGTGACCGCGACCCCCGCCGACCCGCACCACGACGCGCAGAGTGCCCCGAGCACTGCCGTGCGCCTGCGCCCTGAGATTGTCGCCCTCCCTCCTTATCGTCAGGGCAAGCCGGCCGTCGCCGACGCCTTCAAGCTCTCGAGCAACGAGAATCCCTTCGCGCCACACCCCGCCGTGCTCGCCGCGATCGCGGGGCTCGACATCAACCGGTATCCCGATGCCACCGCGCTCGTCGTGCGGGAGCGGCTCGCCGCTCGATTCGGCATCGACCCCGACGAGGTGCACATCGGGGCGGGTTCTGTTGCCATACTTGCTCAGCTCATCCTTGCCGCCGCGGGCCACGGTGACGAGGTGCTCTACGCCTGGCGCAGTTTCGAGGCCTACCCCGGTCTCGTCACCGTCGCGGGGGCGACGAGCGTGCAAGTGCCCCTGACCGCGGATGCCCGCCACGACCTCGAGGCCATGGCGGCAGCCGTCACCGATCGCACTCGCCTCATCATCGTCTGCAGCCCGAACAACCCGACGGGCCCCGCGGTCACGGCGGCGGAGTTCGAGCAGTTCATGGCCGCGGTGCCGAGCGATCGCCTCGTCATCCTCGACGAGGCCTACGTCGAGTTCGTGCGCGATGACGACGCCGTTGACGGCACGACTCTGCTCGGGCGCTACCCGAACCTAGTGGTGCTGCGCACCTTCTCGAAGGCCTACGGGTTGGCGGGCCTGAGGGTGGGCTACGCGCTCGGGCCCGTCGCGCTACTCGACGCCGCGCGCAGCACCGCCATTCCGCTCTCGGTCACCGAGGCCGCCCAACGCGCCGTGCTCGCGGCGATGGATCACGAAGCGGAGTTGCTCGAGCAGGTGCAGCAGCTCGTCGAGCGACGGGACCGCGTGCGCAACTCCCTGCTAGACCAGGGCTGGAGGGTGCCCGAGGCGCAGGGCAACTTCGTGTGGCTGCCCACCGGCGTGGCGACCGCGGCGGCCGCTGAGGCCTTCACGAGCGCCGGGATCGTCGCGCGCGCCTTCCCTCCGGAGGGCATCCGCATCTCGATCGGAGAGGAAGAGGCTGTGGCAACCCTCCTCGATACCGCGGCGCGGGTTGTTCGCACTCTCTGAGTCGAGGCTCTGCACCCGGGCCTAGAGTGGAACGCATGTCGACCACGCCGCAGACCCTGCAGCTGCTCGCGCCCGACGGAACTCGCGTCACGAGCGCGGCCGTCGAGGAGTACCTGCCCTATGTGGATGCCCTCTCTGAGCAGCAGCTGCGCGAGATGTATCGCACCATGGCGGTCGTGCGCCGCTTCGACATCGAAGCCGGCAACTTGCAGCGGCAGGGCCAGCTCGCCCTGTGGATTCCGAGCCTTGGCCAGGAGGCCGCGCAAGTCGGTTCAGGGTTCGCGGCGAAAGAGCAAGACCACATCTTCCCCGCGTACCGCGAGCACGCGGTCGGCTACCTGCGTGGCCTCGACCTCATGCGCATCATCGAGATGCTGCGCGGACTGTCGCACGGCGGCTGGGACCCCGCCGCGACGCGCAACTTCCACCTCTACACGCTCGTCATCGGTTCGCAGACGCTGCACGCCACCGGCTACGCCATGGGCCAGCGTTTCGACGGTGTCGTCGGCACCGGCAACCCTGACGTCGACGCCGCGACGATGGTCTACTTCGGTGACGGCGCGACGAGCCAGGGCGACGTCAGTGAAGCCCTCGTCTTCGCGCAGAGCTACCAGGCGCCTCTCGTCTTCTTCTTGCAGAACAACCACTGGGCGATCTCGGTGCCCGTGAGCGTGCAGTCGCGCACTCCGCTCGTTGACCGCGCCCGCGGTTTCGGAGTGCCGAGCGTGCAGATCGACGGCAACGATGTGCTCATCAGCTACGCCACGACGATGGCGAGTCTCGAGGCCGCGCGCGCTGGCGAGGGCCCGCGCTTCATCGAGGCGCTCACCTACCGCATGGGTGCTCACACGACGAGCGATGACCCCACGAAGTACCGCACCGACGCCGAGTTGCAGCACTGGGAGGCGCGTGACCCGGTGGCGCGCTTCGAGACCTACCTGCGCGGGCTCGGCGAGAGCGACGACTTCTTCACGAGCGTCGCGGAAGAAGGCGAGCAACTCGCCGCTGACGTGCGGGCCCGCACCCTCGCGCTCGGCTCGCCGCCCGCCGAGTCGATGTTCGCGCACGTCTACAGCGAACCGCACGCCCTCATGGATGCTCAGCGCCAGTGGCTCGCCGACTACGAGGCCTCGTTCGAAGGTGGTGCAGCATGACCGCCGACACGACGACCATGACGATGACGAAGGCCCTCAACTCCGGCCTCGCCGCCGCGATGGAGGCCGACCAGAAGGTGCTGCTGCTCGGTGAAGACATCGGCACGCTCGGCGGTGTCTTCCGTGTGACGGAAGGACTGCAGCAGCGGTTCGGTCAGCACCGCGTGCTCGACACCCCGCTCGCCGAGTCGGGCATCGTCGGCACGGCGAT
>SXMH01000204.1 GCA_005777405.1 Actinomycetota bacterium | reverse complement strand
TTCGAGGGCGACACCAACGCGTTCTTCGACGCCTCGGGGCAGTATCAGCTCTCGAAGATCGGCCGGCAGTTCGTCGCCGGGCTGCTCACGCACGCGCCCGAGATCGCCGCGATCACGAACCAGTTCGTCAACTCGTACAAGAGGCTCTGGGGTGGCGACGAGGCTCCGAGCTACGTCACCTGGGGCCACAACAACCGCTCTGCCCTCGTGCGCGTTCCGCTGTACAAGCCCGGCAAGGGCCAGAGTGCTCGCGTCGAGTACCGCGGGATGGACGCCGCTGCGAACCCGTATCTCTCGTACTCGCTGCTGCTCGCGGCGGGCCTCAAGGGCATTGAAGAGGGCTACGAGTTGCCCCCAGAGGCCGAAGACACCGTGTGGGCGCTCAGCAGCGCTGAGCGCCGCGCCCTCGGCTACAAGGCGCTGCCCTCGAGCCTCGACCGCGCCCTCGCGCTCATGGAGGAGAGCGAGCTCGTCGCTGAGACGCTGGGCGAGCAGGTGTTCAACTACGTGCTGCTCAACAAGCGTCGCGAATGGAACGCCTACCGCGCACAGGTGACACCGTACGAGCTCGAGAGCAACCTCGAGATTCTCTGATCCTCCCGATCGCAGGCTCCACCTCATGACGCGGCAACCGTCGACGCTGACCGAGCTCGCCCGGCTGGGCTTCTCCGAGCTCAGTGGCGCCCGCGAGTCGATCGAGGGACTCGAGCAGCACCTCGATGCTTTCGGTCACGCCGCTGACCCCGATCGTGCGCTGAAACTGCTGCAACGGCTGCGCGAGCAGCATCCGGATGCCCTCCGCCCGGTGCTCGCCGACCCGGGATGGCTTGCTCGCCTTGTACGCGTGCTCGGTGCGAGCGACGGCCTCTTCGAGTTTCTGCGCCGGCGACCGGAAGAGCTGGTCGCGCTGCGGTCACCCCTCGCGAGCATCCCCGATGCCGCCGCGTACGGCCGAGAGCTCGACCGCGCCATTGCCGGCATCGACGACGTTGATCGCGCGCGCGTGGCAATGCGTGTGTGCTACCGCCGTGCTCTGCTGCAACTTGCGGCGTGGGATCTCGAGGCGCCCGATGCGCTGGAGGTGCTGCCGACCGTTGCCGCTGCGCTCGCCGACCTTGCGGGAGCAACGCTCGACGCGAGCCTGTCGATCGCGCGACGTGCGTCGACGTATCCCGCCGACGAGGTTGCGCGCACGCGACTCGCGATCATCGGCATGGGTAAGGCCGGCGCGCGCGAGCTCAACTACATCAGTGATGTCGACGTCATCTACGTCGCCGAGGCAGCCGAAGGGCTCGACTCGGGGCGGGCGGTGGAGATCGCCACGCGACTCGCCGCCGAGACTGCTCGGGGCATTCACGAGCCGGGCTTCGAACCTCCGCTGTGGGAGGTCGATGCCAATCTTCGCCCCGAGGGCAAAGACGGCGCGCTCGTGCGCACGCTCGACTCGCACCGCGCGTACTACGACCGGTGGGCCAAGAGTTGGGAGTTCCAAGCCCTTCTGAAGTCGCGGCCCTTGGCGGGGGATGCGGAGCTCGGGCACAGCTACTGCGAGATCGTGCATCCACTGGTGTGGACGAGTTCGCAACGCGACGGCTTCGTCGACTCGGTGCAGCGCATGCGCGAGCGGGTGACCGCCAACATTCCTGCCGATGAGGTCGAGGTGCAGCTCAAGCTCGGCCCCGGCGGGCTGCGCGACGTCGAGTTCACCATTCAGCTACTGCAGCTCGTGCACGGTGCTCATGACGAGAGCGTGCGACACCCCGCCACGCTTGCGGCGCTTGCTGCGCTTGCTGAGCGCGGCTACATCGGGCGGGCCGAGGCGGCCGAGTTCGCGCGCGACTATCGGCTGCTGCGCGTCATCGAGCACCGCGTGCAACTCGATCAGCTGCGACGCACGCACTTGATGCCGCGAGATGACGACCGATTGCGCGTGCTCGCCCGGGCGACAGGGCTCGGCGCGAGCGCGGCCGACATCACCGAGAGGTGGCACCGGTCGAAGATCGCGGTGCGGTCGCTGCACGAGAAGCTCTTCTACCGACCACTGCTGTCGGCCGTGGCGGCGCTGCCGGAGGAGGGCCTCGCCCTCACGAGCGATCAGGCCGAGGCGCGGCTCGCGGCTATCGGCTTCACCGATCCTCGCGGAGCGCTGCACCACATCGCCGCGCTCACGAGCGGAGTGTCGCGTCGTGCACAGATTCAGCGCACGCTGCTCCCGGTGATTCTTCAATGGCTCGCCGAGGGAGCCGACCCCGACTACGGCCTGCTCGCGTTCCGCCGCCTCAGTGAAGACCTCGGCGAGACCTACTGGTTCTTGCGCATGCTGCGCGACTCCTCTGGCGCAGCTCAGCGCCTGACGAACGTTCTCGCATCGTCGCGCTTCGTCGGCTCGCTCTTCGAGCGCATTCCCGAGGGTGCGGCCTGGCTCGAGAACGAAGACGAACTGAGACCGAGAACCCTGGATGCTCTCCTCGACGAAGCGCGCGCCACAGTCGCTCGGCACGACGGCGACCCGGAGGCTGCAGCGGCGGCACTGCGCACAGCGCGGCGGCGAGAGGTGCTGAGACTTGCCCTGGCCGGCATTCTCGACACGATCACGATCGACGAGCTCGGTCGCGCGCTGAGCGACATCACGACGACGATCATCACGGGCGCTCTTGCCATCGCGCATCGCTACGGCGACGGCATCGAGTTCGCCGTCATTGCCATGGGTCGCTACGGCGGCGCCGAGTTGGGATTCGGCTCTGACGCCGACGTCATCTACGTCTACCGCGACGCGGGCGCAGGGGAGCACGCGCAGAAGCGCGCCGAACACATCGTGCACGAACTCGTGCGGCTCACCGAAGACCTGCGGTTGCCCCTCGATCTCGACATCGGTCTGCGCCCGGAGGGCAAGAACGGCGCGATCGTGCGCTCGCTCGATTCGTATCGCGCCTACTACGAGCGCTGGTCGCTGACGTGGGAAGCGCAGGCGCTTCTGCGAGCTCGTGGCGTTGCCGGAGACTCTGCTCTGCTCGATGACTTCACGGCGCTCGCTGACACCGTGCGTTACCCGGCGGCCTTCGGTGAGAACGAAGCCCGCGAAGTGCGGCGCATCAAGGCGCGTGTCGAGTCAGAGCGGCTGCCCCAAGCCGCCGACCCCGCGCGGCACCTGAAACTCGGTCGCGGTTCGCTCAGCGATGTCGAGTGGTTCGTGCAGCTGCTGCAGTTGCAGAACGCCTCGGAGATTCCCGAGCTCGCGACGCCGAGCACCCTCGAGGCTCTCGATGCGGCAGTGGATGCTCGACTCGTCGAAGCGGACGACGCCGAGCGACTCCGCGCCGCCTGGATCATCGCCTCCCGCGCTCGCTCGGCACTCACTCTGTGGAGCGCGAAGACCGCTGACGTTCTGCCGACCGACCGGCCGCAGCTCGAGGGTGTCGCCCGGCTCATGGGATACCCGGGCGGGGGAGCCTCGCAACTCGAAGAGGATTACCTGCGCACGACGCGCCTCGCCCGCCAGGTGTTCGAGCGCGGGTTCTACGCCTCGAGCTAAATAGTGCGTCATACTGACCACATGAGAGCTTCTCGACAAGTGGTTCGCACGATCGCGGTTCTGGCGATGGCCGTGGTGCTCACCTCGTGCGCGCCGCCCGAACCCGAGGTTGCAGCAGAGAGTGCCCCGACTCCCGCGCCAACACCGTCCGCGACAGTCGTCCCTCCCGTTTCGGCGTTCGATCTCGAGTGCGATGATCTCGTGCAGCCCGAGCTCATGACTGCGGTGTGGGGAGAGTCCCTGCAAACCCACGAAACTCGGCCATTGTCAGTGGCTCCGAGCAACCTCATCGATGCGTCTGTTTTGCATGACGGTGCACTGTCGTGTTCCTGGGCGTTGGAAGGCGAAGGGGAGTCCGCGCTCACCCTCGTCGCCCTTCCCCAGGCGGAGGCAGCCTGGTCGGTCGCTGCAGACACGCTCGTCGCTGCGCCGTATGGATATGCGCGCGCGCCCCTCGCCGACGGTGCCGTGGTGGGCTGCGATGATTCGATCTCGTGGTGGGGGCTTGCGTGCGTCTGGAATGCGACTCTCGACGATGTGTGGATCTTCGTCGGCGCTCGTTTTCTTCCCGAGTCCGAGGCCACCGTGCCGAGCCCCCGCGACAACCCCGATACAAGTCGCAAGCCGCTCGAACCGACAACTGAGGGATCACTCGTCGGCGCCATCGTCGACAACGCTCTCACCATGCTGGCCGGCGCTCCTCGTGCGGAGGTTCCGCGACCCACGCAGACGGCGCCAGACTGCGCCGAGTTGTTCTCGTCACCGAGCGGAGTGTCGCTGCTCGACGGCAGGGAACCGCGAGGGGGACGCGTCGAGTTCTCCGGTGACAGCCTGTCTCGAACCAACCAGTATCTCGGTGGAGCGATGGGCTTCGTGAGTGCGGAACGGCTCGGCTATGTCGAGTGCCACCTTCCGGACTCGGCTTCGCAGCTCGCGGTGAGTGTTGCTGCGGCACCCGAGGCGGACTGGATCTTTGAGCAACCGGGCTATCACTTTCCCTCCCCTGCGGAGCACATCGGCAGCGTCACCGTCTCATGCGCTGAGTACAGCTGTCTCGCTTTCGCGGTGGTCGACGGCACAGTACTGACCGCCGAGACCTCGTCCGGCGAAGTCGGAGTAGACATCGCGCGAGACGCTGCCGCGGAGGCCGTCGCGGCGATGGTCGACTCGCGCACCGTCACGGGGTAGCAGTCGCGGGGTAGCACGCCCGTCGAGAGAGGTTCGATCGCCTCACACCATTCCGTAGATCGTTGGCGGCTCGGGCGAGTCGTCGAGCCCCGTGTGAATGCGGAACCAATCGAGCAGCACGCGCTCCGGTGATGCAGAGGTCCAGGAAGGCCCACGGTCGACACGCTCAAGGAACACGTTCTGGCCTTCCGTTGGGAGAGACGTGTGGGGCGAGATGCGCCGGAAGCCCATCGACCAATCCGCGAACTGCCGCTCGGAGATCACACCGGCCCGCAGCACGCGAACATCGCGGTGTCGTCGATCGTGGCGGATCGCCCGGAAGAGCTTCTGCACCGCTGCTTCGTCGCCTTCGATGCTTTGGATGAAGTGCCCTGAACTGTAGAGCAGCATCCCCGTAATGGCGTGGCGCGCATTGTGGGCTCTGCTCGTCAGCAACAGGGTGTCGAGATCGTCCTCAGTCATGACACGCGCTTCTTCGCTCGCGTACACGAGCGAAAAGATCTGGGCCCGCTTCACGTTTGCGACTGTAGTGGATCACCAATCGTCGCCGCCAGTGACGTCATAGGGCCCGTGGCGCACACGACGAAGGCCCCGTTCCTGAGGGAACGGGGCCTTCGTACTGTGGTGGCGGCTGATGCCTAGACCGAGAAGTACAGCTCGTACTCGAACGGGTGCGGACGCTGCGCGGCCGGCAGAATCTCGTTCTCGCGCTTGTACGCGACCCAGGTCTCGATGAGGTCCTTGGTGAAGACCCCACCCTGCAGCAGGAACTCGTGGTCTTCCTCGAGAGCGACGAGCGCCTCCTCGAGCGAACCGGGAACCTGCGGGATGTTCTTGGCCTCCTCGGGCGGCAGCTCGTAGAGGTC
>SXMH01000203.1 GCA_005777405.1 Actinomycetota bacterium | reverse complement strand
CTTGCGCTTCTGCTCGGGGTCGGTGACACCCGCAAGAGCATCGAGAAACTGCTGGCGGGCATCCACCGTGACGAGGCGGATGCCGGTCGCCGCGACGTAGTCCTCTTCAACCTGGCGGCGCTCGTCCGCGCGCAGCAGACCGTGGTCGACGAAGACGCACACCAACTGATCGCCCACGGCCTCGTGCACGATCGCGGCCGCGACGGCGGAGTCCACCCCGCCAGAGAGCCCGCAGATCACGCGAGCCGAACCCACCTGGGTGCGAATGCGCTCGACCTGCTCGGCGATGACGTTGCCGCTGTTCCAGTCGGCCGCGATGCCAGCAGCCGAGTGCAGGAAGTTCTCGAGCACGCGCTGGCCGAACTCCGAGTGCTTGACCTCGGGGTGCCACTGCACGCCGTACATCTTTCGCTCGTCGCTCTGGAACGCCGCGACAGGAGTGTCCGCCGTCGACGCGAGCACGTCGAAGCCTTCGGGGGCGCGCACGACGGAGTCGCCGTGACTCATCCACGTGGTCTGGCCCTCGGGCTGGCCAGCGAGGAGGGCGCCGCCGCTGCCGTGCACGGTCATCGCTGTTGCGCCGTACTCGCGGCGACCGGTGCGCGCGACTTCGCCGCCGAGCTGCTGCGCCATCACTTGGAAGCCGTAGCAAATGCCCATGACGGGCACGCCGAGTTCGAGAATGCCGGGGTCGAGGGTCGGCGAGCCGGGTTCGTACACGCTCGATGGTCCCCCGCTGAGAACAATGCCTGCGGGGTTCTTCGCGGCGATCTCCGCGGCCGTGATGGTGTGCGGCACGAGCTCGCTGTAGACGCCGGCTTCGCGCACGCGACGCGCGATGAGTTGCGCGTACTGGGCGCCGAAGTCGACGACGAGCACGGGTTGGTGGGCGGTGTCGCTCACGCGGTGGCCTCCTCGGTGTGGGCAGTCGTCGTGCTCGAACTCTCGAGTCGAGCGATCTCGTTCTCGACGCGGCGAGGTACCTGGCGCTCGAAGAAGAACGACAGGAAGGGGATGATGCCGCCCATGGCGATCCAGAGGAAGCGCAAGAACGACCAGCGCATGACCCGCCACAGCACGAAGTCGCACGCGAGGTAAACGACGTACAACCAGCCGTGCACCGTCAGCAGAAAGATCGACACGTTGAAGCCCGTGATGGCGTCTTTGTCGGTGAGCTGCAGTCCGTTCGCGCCTAGCTCGATGTCGACTCCGAAGCCGTAGCGGCAGACCATCATGACGACGAGCCCGAGCAAGAAGATGCCCGTGACGATCGACGACACCTTGTAGAGCGCGAGGGTGCGTCGGATGAGCGGGATGTCGTGGGGCTGGGGGCCGATCGCCATGCTCTCAGTCTACGGGCGGTGCCCCTGTGGCTTCGGCCCCCGCAGCTTGCTCGAGCTTCTCCTGCTCGTCTTTCACGAGTCGCCACCAGAGGTAGACGGCGAAGCCTCCGAAGAGCACCCATTCGATGGCGTAGAAGAGGTTGAGAATGTTGAGTTCGCGCTCCAGCTCTGGCGCCGGTGCGGCAACGGTGTCGAGCCCTGCTGGAGCATTCGACAGCACGAGATAGCCCGAGTAGACCGGCCCGACCTCGTCCCACTCGTTGATGAGATCGGCGACCGCGATCACGGTGCGTTCGCCATTCTCGAAGTCGCCCGATTGGGGCGACTCGCTCGGCACGTATCGACCGCTGAGAGTCTCGGTGCCGCCCGGCAGGGTCGGGATGCTCGCGCCGACCCGCACGTACCCTGCCACGACGACGAGACTCGCGCCGTCGGCTGTCTGCAGGTGGCGCACGATCCAGTCGCCCGGCTCACCTGCCGCGCCGGAGCCGTCGTCGCCGCTGAGCCTGCCGGTGATGCTGCGCTCGTCTCCCTCCACCCAGGTTCCGGTAACGGTCACGATGCGACCGCTCGCCTCGCTGGTCATGACCGATTGAGGCTCGGCGATCGACTCGAGGGCCACGGCGGTTTCGGTGTCCCGGTCGTCGACGATCGCCGTTTCGATCGAGCGCTCGAGTTGCCATTGGCCGAGAGCGGCGAACGCGGCTGCTACTCCGAGCGCGAGCAGCAGGGCCGCGATCCATTTGGGGCGGCGGGCAAGATGCCAGAAACCCGGGGGCTCGTCGGGCGTCGATGACGCCGGGTGGTGACCGTGGGTGGCGGCATCGGTGGCCATGCTGATGTCCTTCCCGAGTGCCGTGGAGCGCGGCCAGCCTACACAGCGACGGCGGGGCCCTCCTGAAAGGAAGACCCCGCCGCCGGCGTTGGTGAGGTGCGTCGCTAGTTGCAGACCGTGAGGTTGGCAACTCGCGTGCTCAGCGCGGCCGTACCACCGAGCAGGTACACGGTCGACGCGGCTCGCGCTTCGATCGACTCGAGCACGTCTGCACGCAAGCAGCTCGGCGGAGTGACGTAGAGCGGCTGACCAGCATTGGCCGCTGCAGCGCCGCCCGCGAGGGCGTCAGCAAAGCCCTGACCCGTCGCGAGGTACACCGCGTCTTCGACCCCGAACACGCGATCGTTGATCGCGATGGCGGTTTCGTAGCGGTCGTCACCCGCGAGCCGCTCGACCGTGTAGATCGCGTCAAGCTGGCTGCCGATGCTCGATCGCACGACACTCGTGCCGCCGGCGATGAAGACGCTCTGCGTGTCGAGCGACGAGAGCAGCGACAGCGTCGCCGTGTCGACTCGCGAGTTCGTGCCGGGCACGAGCACGACCGGTCCGACGAGCGCGGCGGCGGCGGGACCGGCAGCGAGCGCGTCGGGGTAGTCGAGCCCCGTGGCGATGAACACGTTCGCCGCAGTGTCGAAGAACTCGTCAGCGATCTCGCGAGACGTCTCGTAGCGGTCGTCGCCTGCGATGCGGGTGACGGTCGGATCGAATGCCAAGCCAGCGATGGTCGTTGCAACCGCCGACGAGACCGCGCTCGTTCCGCCCACGATGACGACCGTGCTCGGCTGCAAGCGCGAGAGCTCGGCACGCACCGCCGACGGCAGCCCACCGGGCCGCGTCAGCAAGAGCGGAGCGCCTTCGACGGCCGCTGCGGGGGCTGCGCTCAGAGCATCGGCGAAGCCCAGCCCGGTCGCGATGAACACCGTGTCGGCCGTCGTCGGGAACGAGTTCTGCGAGATCTCGACCGAGGTCTCGTAGCGGTCGTCACCGGCGAGGCGCTCGGTGCTCGGGGGCGCGAGCGTCTCGAGTTCGAACCCGAACGGCGTCGTTTCGCAGCCCACCGTGATCGAGCGGATGGTCGCGTCGCCGACGACTCCCGAGCCAAGGCTGTAGCCGTAGCTCGTGATGCGCGCCTCGGGGTTTGCAAGCAGGAAGGCGTCGAGCGTTCCGAGGGCCGGGTAGCCACCACCCGGCGCGACGCCGAAGCCGTTGCTGCCGGTCACCCAGAAGTTCGCGTCGTCCCAGTCGCCCTCGACAGTCGAGGTCCAGTCGCCGCCGCCGTAGGCCCACGGCTCACCGACGAGGTAAGCGTCTTGCGTACCGTTGCCGTCGGCGTCGAAGCCGAGCTGCAGGCTCGGGCGAACTCCCGAGTAGCCCGGGGCGATGTCGAGTTCGACGCTGCCGATCTCACTGAGAGCGATGTCGATCGGGTGGTACGCCGCCGCCTTGCGCTGGTCGGGGCTGCCGGGGCCGTCGTCATCGTTGAAGGTCGTGACGCGAAGTCCGTCGTCGGTAAAGACGTTGGTGCCCTGCGAACGCGTCTGCGAGAAGTCCCAGTCACCGAGCGCGAGGTTCGTCACCTCGTCGCCGATCGTCGGAGTGCACGCCTCGATCACCGGTTGCGTGAAGGTGTAGCGCGTGTCATCCCACACGATGGTGGAGACGACGGCAGGGGTGTTCGCCTGCACGCCGTAGCCGGCGATGACGACGCCTCCGCCGGCCGCAGTCGCGGCATTGAAGACGGCGTCAATGAGTTCGCCCAGCGGCGCCTCCTCTTGGATGGCGTAGTCGCCGAAGGCACGAGTCGTGGCCCAGGTGTCGGCCTGCGAGAACGACGTGCTTCCTGCACCGACATCAGTCGACCGCAGTGTGGTGAAGCTCGGCGACGCCGGGTTGCCGAAGAGAATCGGCACCTGATACGTCACGGAACCGCTGACGACGTTCACGCTCGCGCGCTCGATCAGGGCTCGCAGTTGAGAACGCGTGACCGTGTTCGCCGCGATGCCCTCGGAGGTCGTGAGCTCGGTGCCCTTGATGACGGTCGAGGCACCACCGATGCCAAGGTGCAGTCCGTCGCTGAAAACGGTCGAGCGATCGGCGACCTGGCCCTCGTGCCACGAGGTGTAGGTCTGGGCGGTCTCGTTGGGCTTGACGTCACGCTCGTAGACGGTGACGTCGGTGATCGGGTCGGCGGCCGGAACGGTGTCGGCGACGATCTCCATGACGAGCCCGTTGTAGGCCGAGATCAGGCTGCTGGCCTTGAGCCCGCGGGTGCTGCCGGAGTACGTCGTGTCGCGCAGCATTGTGCCGCTGGCGACATCGGTTCCGACAGTGGGTGCCTGCAGGCTGTTGAGGCTGACGTTGAGTGAGTTGAACGGCCCGTCGGTGCCGGTTGGGTTCGCTCCGTAGCTCTGCGTGTTGTACGCGACCGTCACGATGACGTCATTGCCGGCGATAGCGTTCTCGTCGGACAGATCGAAGACCACGTCAAACGCGTGGCCGTTCTGGCAGGTGCCGAGCGTCTCGTCGAACCACGTGGTCGCCCCCGCACCACACGCCTCTGCGTCAGCGGACGGGCGGAACGGCACCACGACGTCGTTGGTCACCGACGCGATGACATCGCCGGGCACAGGCGTGCCGGTCGAGAGGTCGGCGTTGTAGACCGTAAGCGTGACGGGGTGGGTGAAGGTGCTGCCCTCGCTCGTGACGCAATTGACGTTCCAGGTGCCCGACTCGCAGGCCCAGCTGTTCATGCCAATCGTGATCTGAGAGAGCACTCGGTTGCCGCCGCCGAGGCGCACGTGGTCGCCGAACTCCCACGTCGACTGCGCCTGGAAGCCAAGGCTGGGGTATGACGCCGGCTGCGACTCGGGAATCGAGTCGTAGACGACGGCGGTCGCGGCCACTGCCGGAGTCGCGGCCACGAGGCCGACTCCTGTCAGGGCGAGGGTGACGGCGGCAGCGCTGCTGAGCAAGCGCGCGCCGAAGGACGGTTGACGATTCACGTGGGGCTCCAGTGGGGGGTCTGGCAACCCTGCTGTGCTCGATCAGACGGCTCGCGCAGGTGCTCGAGCCATGGTCGAACGCGGCAGAACTCGGGTTGGGGGGTCGGGCGGTGCAATCGGGTGCTTCAGCGACCTGGGTGGGTCGGGCATGGGTCGTGCCGAACCTGAAGTTCCATCAGGCTAAGCGAGAGCACCGACATACACAAGAGTTACTCACGGCAGCACTCGACACGCCGCGAAGAACGAGTTCGTACTAGCCGCTGGAGCCCCGCACGACGAGCGCCGGTGAGATCGTGACGTGGCGCTCGACCCGGCGCCCTTCGAAGCGCTCGGCCAGCATCGCCATCGCTAATCGACCGATCTCGTCGTTCGGCTGATCGACAGTGGTGAGCGTTGGTCGCACGAGGGACGCCATGACGGTGTTGTCGTAGCCGACGACCGCAAGTTGATCAGGAACTCGGATCCCGCGGTCGAGTGCGGCATCCATCACCCGCACGGCTGTGACGTCGTTGTTCGCGAGGACCGCGGTCGGGCGCTCGCGACCGTCAAGCAGCGCGGCGAGGGCACGCGCCGCGTCATCGGCGAGCGAGACCACGTGCGGGACATTCGCATCGGCCTCAGCGACCGCAGTTTCATAACCGAGCTGACGGGCCATCGCCGCCGGACGATCGCTCGAGGTTACGAAGGCAATGCGACGGTGTCCTCGCTCGATGAGATGACGCACGGCCATCGCAGCGCCTCCCACGTCGTCGCTGACGATCGAGTCGACGTCGCGAGCCTGCTGCGGCATACGACCCACCACCACGACGGGAGCCGCCGCCGCGGCGAGCGCCAGCGCTGAGGGCTCCGCCCACGAGCTCACGACGATGAGCCCGTCGACATTGAGTTCGATCATGCGATCGACCCACCGCGTGATGCGGCGCGGATCCCGTTGGCCGTGGCCGATCACCACCTCGAGCCCGTGTGCTCCCGCCGCCCGCTCGATACCGCCGATGACTTCGGAGTGGTACGGATTCGCGAGGTCGGTCGCGATCGCGCCGACCAACGCGGTGCGGCCCTGCACCAGTGCACGAGCCACTGCGTTCGAGCGGTACCCGAGGGCGTCGGCGGCATCGATGATGCGCATTCTCGTCGTCTCGCTCACGCCCTCGTCACCTCGCAACGCGAGCGAGACGAGCGACTTCGACACCCCGGCGGCACTCGCGACATCGACGATCGTCGGTCTGCGGTTTGCGGGCGTGCGCACCTGCCCAGTATCGCCGTCCCGCAGCCCTGATGAACGCGACTCGCGCGTCTCCCCGTGCCACGAGCGAGAAAACTGGAACGTTCCAGCGGTGCACGCCAGTCGTTCACCCAATCGTCATCGTTTCGTTCACAACCGCGATCTAGCGTCGGCCTCGTCACCTCCACAGACCCAGAGAATCGAGGTCTCGTGCCCTCCAGCCCGAGTTCCATGACCGCGTTCGCCGTGCGTCCTGATGCGCTGTTGCTCGATTTCGGCGGCGTCGTGTTTCTCACGAGCAAGCACGCGGACGGACGCTCACGAGTCGCCGCTCTGCTGGCAGAGCGACTGCACCGCGCGGGCCATGACGTCGCGCTCGATCGCCTTGAGGCGAGCCTCGCCGCCGGCCTTGCCGCGCTCAAAGACTGGAAGAACGCCGCGGGTCGACGCCGCTCACCCGACGAACTCACGCCGCGACAGCTGTGGGAAGACTTTCTGGCGTCTGACCTCGACGACGCCGAGCGTGCGGTGCTGGCCGGCGACGGGGCCGAGTTGCTCGACGAGATGACCCCCCTGCTCTCACACCACGACCTCCGCGAAGGGATCGTCGACCTGCTCGACACAGCAGCGGAACTGGGAGTGCGCGTCGGCATCGTCAGCAACGCGCATTCAGGCCGATCGCATCGCGCGCTCATGCGCGAGCACGGCCTCGACGCGAAGACGCACGTGCAGGTCTATTCCGACGAGGTCGGAATCCGCAAGCCTCATCCCGCGATGATCGAGTGGGCGGCCACCGCACTCGGCACGACGCCGGAGCGCTGCTGGTACGTCGGTGACACGCATGATCGTGATCTCGTGGCCGGCCGCCGTGCCAACGTCGGCGCCGTCATCCTCACGCGGTCTCAGCACACCGATCGTGCACCGTACACGGTGGTCGAGGTGCCCGACGCCGTCTTCGAGGCTCCGAGCGGCCTCGTCTCGCTGCTGCGGCACGCCCAACCCGCGCCGCCCTCGACCTCTCTCGCCACCGCGCCCGCGGTCGCCCCGGTGTCGTCGCCACGGCGAGATCTTCTGACCCGCCTGCCGCGGGGCATCCTTCTTGATCATGGCGGCGTCATCTCGACGTCGATCAAAGACCCGGATGCTCAGGGAAACTTCGCCCGATCGCTCGCTGCTCGACTGCGGGCCGCAGGGCACGACCTCGACGACGAGCTGCTCGTTGCAGAAATGCAGGCTGCGCGATTCCGGCATAAGCACTGGAAGAACGAGGGAGTTGGTGGCGATGGGATCGTGGCCGAGATCAGCCCCTCAGAGTTCTGGCACGACCTCGTCGGCGCAGAACTGCCCGAGGGAGCCCGAACGTGGTTGCGCATCGAAGCCGCGCAGCTCAGCCATGAGTACGCCCTGATCAAGTCGCAGGCAACTCTTCGCCCTGGTGTCATCGAACTGGCCGAGCTGGCCCGCTCTCTCGGAATACGTCTTGCAATCGTGTCCAACACGGTGTCGGGGCGGGCGGTGCGCGACCGACTGCGCGGCTACGGGTTGCTCGATGCGATCGGCATGAGCGTCTACTCCGACGAGCTCGGTCGACGCAAGCCCGACCGCGCCATGCCGCTCGAGGCTCTCCGAGGCCTCGGACTCGACGGTTCCGACTGCTGGTTCGTCGGCGATAAGCCCGACCGCGACATGGCAGCGGCTCATGCCGCCGGCATCGAGGTCACGGTGCTCGTACGCGGTGGCTCGAGCGACGACTCGACCGTGGATCGCGCGGCGTCGTCCGGCGGCGAGCTCGCACCCGAACTCGTCGTCGACTCGCTGCTCGACCTTGTTTCTCATCTCCGCACCCTCGCGTCGGGCGGCGACCCGCAGTCCGACACTCCACCCCGCACCACCCCGCTCACGATGGAAAGGGCACTGCCATGACCACGACCACCCCCTCGCCGGCTCGCGTCGGCTTGCCTCACCCCGGAGAACTGAGCCGCTCGCAGAAGCTCATGGTCTTCGTCTTGTCGATGACGACCTTCGGGCTCGCCAACATCATCACCGAGGTGCTTCCCTCGATTCAGCTCGGACCCATCGAGCTCTCCATCTCGTACTTGGCCTTCGTGCCCGTCGTGATGGTGTCGCTGTTCCACCCCCTGTGGGCTGCACTCGGCGCGCCGCTCGGCGAGATCATCTTCGTCGACCTGCTCATGGGCAACTTCTCCGGCATCGGAGAGCTCGAGGGCTACATCCAGCTCGCCCTCGGCCTCTACATCGGTGGTTCGCTCGTGCGCGATCCGCTCCGCAAGTGGCAGGTCGCCCTGGCCGCGTTCGTCGCAGTCTTCATCGACAAGGTGCTCGGTGGCATCACCGACATCGTCAAGGTGCTGATCGGCGTCGCCGACGCGGAGTTCGTCGAGGGACTTCCGGAGAGCATCCTGGTTCTCGAGGCGGTCGAGCAGAGCGTCGACATCGTCATCAGCGGCATCCTGTTCGGCGCGATCCCGGCAATGCTGCTCGCCCCGCGCCTGCACGGCCGCATCGAGCCGCTGCTCGGTATGGCCCCGCGCACGCCCGAGGTGCCGGTCGCGCAGCGCGCTCGCATCAGCGCACCGTTCGTGATCCTGGCTCTCGTGCTCGGCCTGGTCTCGGTCGTCGCGGCCATCCTCGACGAGCTCGACCTCAATGGCATCGTGCTCGAAGGCGAGTTCGTCGAGAACTACGGCCCTCAAGTGCTCTGGATCAGCGTCGGCGTTGCGCTCACCATTCTGGTCATCGCGATTCTCGTTGCTCGGTCGCGGGCCACGTCGTCGATCGCGGCGAGCAGCAGTGACATCGATGACCGCCTTGCCGCGGCCGCCCAGGCCCCGGCCACGGTGACGACCGAACCCGCGACGGCCGAGTCGAGCGCGGTGGAGTCGGCCTCACCGGTCTCGACCGACTCGACCGACAAGTAAGACGGCGAGTCCCCCGCCCATGATCGACATTCGCGACGTGACGTTCGGGTATCCGGGAGCGCACGCCGACAGCATCGTCAACGTCTCGCTCTCCATCCCTCAAGGCGACTTCGTCGCGGTGGTCGGCGGCAACGGCTCCGGCAAGACGACGCTGTGCAAGATGATCAACGGGCTTATCCCGCACTACTGGGCGGGGGACTTCACCGGCAGCGTGAGCATTCACGGCATCGACACCACCGAGGTGTCGGTGGCACAGCTCGCTCACCTCGTCGGCTACGTGTATCAAGACTTCGGCAACCAGCTCGTGCGTGCCACG
This sequence comes from Actinomycetota bacterium, assembly GCA_005777405.1. Taxonomy (GTDB): domain Bacteria; phylum Actinomycetota; class Actinomycetes; order Actinomycetales; family Microbacteriaceae; genus Microcella. The sequence continues at coordinate 4,663 of SXMH01000203.1, read as the reverse complement.
GTGCTCGACGAGGTCGCGTTCGGTCCCGTGAACTTCGGGCTCGACGACCACCGAGAACGCACTGAGGATGCTCTCGCCACGCTCGGCATCGCACACCTTCGCGACACCTTCACGTGGCAGCTCTCGGGTGGCCAGCAGCACCTCGTCGCGCTCGCGGCCGTCCTCGCGCTCAGGCCTCGCGTCATCATCGTCGACGAGCCGGTCGCCGAGCTTGATCCCGCTCATGCCGAGGCTGTGTACGAGAAGCTCGCTCAGATCAATCGCGAGCTCGGCACCACCATCATCACCATCGAGCACCACGCGGAGTTCGTCTCGCGCTATGCCCGTAGCGTCGTGCTCATGGCCGAGGGTCAGGTGCGCTGGCACCTGCCGGTGCGCGAAGCGCTGAGCCGGCACTCCGAGCTTGAAGCGCTCGGCATCCCCTCGCCCCAGGCGCTGCGCGCCGTGCATCAGCTCGTACCCGCGGGCGAGACGGTGCTCACCGTCGATGAAGCCGCGCGGAGCATCCGCGCCGAGGGCTGGCGGCTCGCCGACCCAAGCGGCATCGGCCGTGATGCCCACGCCTCCGACGAGCCGACAGCGACCGTGGCGGAGGTCGACGGCGCCCCCTCCCGCGACATCGTCGCGCGCGTCGTGGCGGCAAGCTTCGGCTACTCGACGGTGCAGGGCGGTCGCACGAGCACGCTCGACGCGCTCGAGCTCACGTTGTACGACGGAGACCGCGTCGCGCTCGTCGGCGGCAATGGAGCCGGCAAGTCGACCCTCATGAAGCTGCTGACAGGGCTCAAAGTGCCCCTCGACGGCGACGTCGAGATCGAGGGAGTCAACACGCGCACGCTGAGCGCGGCCCATCTGGCCGACCGGGTGTCGTACCTCTACCAGCGCCCTGAGCAGATGTTCCTCAACGATTCCGTTCGCGGCGACATCGCCATGTTCCCGTCACGACGGAAGCGGCCCGACTGGCACGCGCTCGTCGACGAGATTCTCGAACGCATGAATCTCGTCAGCGTGGCCGACCGTGACGGGCGGATGCTCTCCGGGGGTCAGCAACGACGAGCGACGCTCGGCATCGGCCTTGCCATGACCCCCTCGCTCCTCCTGCTCGACGAACCGACGTCGAGCCTCGACGTGGCGACGCGTGACGCCGTGACCTCGTTGCTCTCCGACCTCTCCGATCGCATCCGCTGCGTCATGGTCGCCACGCACGATATGCATCTGGTCGCGGAATGGGCCGACCGGGTCGTCGTGCTGGGAGGCGGCAAGGTCGTCGCCGACACCACGCCGCGCGAGCTTTTCGACCAGCCCGAGCTGCTCGCTGCCGCGCAGCTCGTGCCACCTCAGATCACGCAACTGGGCATGAAGCTCGGCATGTCACCGCCTCCCCTCACCGTGGGCGAGCTCGTCGCGCGGCTCGAACGAGACGTGACGGCGCCCGCGGAATCGCCGCGCGTCGCGAAGCGCTCCGCTCGCGGCAGCGCAGCTCTACCGTTCAGCGATCGAGCGAGCGCATGACGGCCCTCGTCGCGGGCGAAGGCGTCGACGAGCCGACCGGGCCCCGCCTCGCGCCTGCGCCGAAGCGCACGCGTCGGCGCGAGCGCGACACGCTCTCGGTCGAATGGGTCAAACTCGAGCTGCTCCGCACGGCCTACGCCACTCGCGGCGGCCTGCTCACGATCATGGATCCACGAGCCGTCGTCATCTGGTACGTGATCCTGGGTCTGTCACCCTGGTTCACCCACAACCTGACGGTGCTCGTCATTTTGTTCACCATCGCCGCGATCTCCGTCATTGCCAGCAGGGTGGGGCCTCTCATCCTCGGATTGTTCATCATCGGACTGCTGGGCGAAGCGGTGTATGTCTTTATCGCCGCCTGGTTCTTCGGAGGCGACAGCGGCACCGTCATCGCGCTGCTCGAACTCACGCTCAAGCTGGGAACACTGAGCATGGCGAGCATGGCGGCGTTCGTCTCACTCGACCCGGAAAAGCTTTCCGACGCGCTCCTGAGCTTTCGTGCTCCGGCCCTTCTGAGCTTCGGTGTGAGCTACGGATATCGCATGTTGCCGATTCTCATCGACGAGTTCCACACCATCGTCGATGGTCATCGACTGCGGTCCGCTCCCGTGCAGAAGGCAGGGTTTCTCGGTTGGCGTGTGCTGTGGCGCATCGCAGAGGTGACCTTCGCGGCCTTCTACCCGCTCATGCTCAACACCGCGAAACGAACTCGCACGACGGTCGAGGCCTTGGAGACCCGGGGCTTCACGTACGCGCTCGAGCATCCCGACGGTCAGCGCATCCGACTGGCCTATCTGCGGTACCGCTGGCGCGACGCCGGTTTGATCGCCGGAACCGCGCTACTCGTCGTCGCTGCGTATGCCGTCGGCTACGCCGCACCGCTCGAAGTGCGCGACTTCCAGTAGGTCAGCGCGCCGGCGGCCGCGATGACACCTCAGGCGCCGCGAGACGCACGCGGTCGGCGCTGACGTCATCGGGTTGCTCTTGACTCGCGAGCTCGGCTTCGACGCGACGCACGTAGTGGTCGATCTCCCACTGCACGCGCTCAGCATCCCAGCCCAGCTCGCCGGCCATGAGCTCGGCGACGATCGGCGCCGCCGCGACTCCGCGGTCCCACGCCTCGATCGAGATGCGGGTGCGGCGAGCGAGCACGTCTTCGATGTGCAGCGCACCCTCGTGCGTCGCGGCGTAGACGACTTCGGCACCGATGTAGTCGTCGGCGCCCGGCAGCGGCTCCTGCAGTTCGGGGCGGGCGATGATGAGGTCGAGCAGCTCGTCGGTCATGACGCCGTAGCGATTGAGCAAGTGCTCGATGCGCACGGTGTGCACGCCGAACGCGCGCGCGATCTTGCGGCGCTTGTTCCAGGCGGCCTGGTAACCCTCCGCGCCGAGCAGCGAGATGTGCTCGGTGACGCACGCTGGAATCGTGCCATCGAGCGCGGCCGCCGCCTCGTCAATCGCGTCCTTCGCCATGACGCGGTACGTGGTCCACTTGCCGCCCGCCACCACGACGAGCCCCGGAACCGTGTGCGCGACGATGTGCTCACGGCTGAGCTTCGAGGTCTCTTCTGACTCCCCCGACAGCAGCGGCCTCAGCCCGGCGAACACGCCCTCGACGTCTTCACGCGTGAGCGGCACTCGCAGCACCTCGTTGACGCGCTCGAGAATGTAGTCGATGTCGGCCGCCGTCGCCGCCGGGTGCGCCTTGTCGAGCTCCCAATCGGTGTCGGTCGTGCCGATGAGCCAGTGGCGGCCCCACGGAATGACGAACAAGACGCTCTTCTCGGTGCGCAGCAGCAGGCCGACGTTCGACTGAAAGCGATCGCGCGGCACCACGAGGTGCACACCCTTCGAGGCGCGCACCTTGAACTGCCCGCGCTCGCCGACCATCGCTTGCGTGTCGTCGGTCCAGACACCCGTCGCATTGACGACTTGCCGTGCCCGCACCTCGAAGTGCTCGTCGGTCTCGAGGTCGTGCGCCTTGACGCCCACGACGCGCTCGCCGACCTTGATGAAACCCTCCACACGCACGCGGCTTGCGACATGTGCGCCGTAGAACGAGGCCGTGCGAGCGAGCGTCGAGACGTAGCGCGCGTCATCGACTTGCGCGTCGAAGTAGGTCAATCCGCCGGTGAAGGCATCGTCTGCGAGGCTCGGGGCGGCCTTGAGCACCTGGCGCTTCGACAGGTGGCGGTGGTGCGGCACGCCGGGCGGGCGACCCCCGGTGTAGCTGAAGAGGTCGTAGAGCGCCATGCCCGCCCCGATGTAGGCACGCTCGACGAGCGGCTTCGTCAGTGGGTAGAGAAAGCGCACTGGCTTGACGAGGTGCGGCGCCAGTCGCTGCAGCAGCAATCCACGCTCGATGAGCGCCTCGCGCACGAGACGGAAGTCGAGCTGCTCGAGATAGCGGATGCCGCCGTGCACGAGCTTCGACGAGCGGCTCGACGTTCCGCTTCCCCAGTCACGCTGCTCGAGCATCCCGGTGCTGAGACCGCGGGTCACGGCGTCGAGCGCTGCTCCGGTGCCGACGATGCCTCCGCCCACCACCAGAATGTCGAGCTCTTTGCCTTTCAGGCGCTCGATCGCGGCGGCACGCTCGGCCGGGCCGAGCTTCGATGAGCGGGTGACGGTGCGGGCCATGCGACCTCCTCGAGGCGAGCGGTACCGCGAGACTACCGCTGGCTACTGCGAGAGATACGGAGCAACGACGACGTCGACGCGCTGAAACTCTTTGACATCGCTGTAGCCGGTCGTCGCCATCGAGCGACGCAGAGCCCCCATGAGGTTGACCTGACCGTCTGCCGTGCTCGACGGGCCCATGAGCAACTGCTCGAGCGGTGCGAGCTGGCCGACGTGCACGCGCTTGCCGCGAGGCAGTTCGGGGTGGTGCGCCTCGGCACCCCAGTGCCAGCCGCCGCCCGGTGCATCAGTCGCCCGGGCGAGCGTGCTGCCGAGCATGACCGCGTCGGCGCCCATCGCGACCGCTTTGACGATGTCGCCGCTCGTGCCGAGGCCTCCGTCGGCGATGACGTGCACATAGCGGCCGCCCGACTCATCGAGGTAGTCGCGGCGTGCCGCGGCGACGTCGCTGACGGCCGTCGCCATCGGCGCGTGGATGCCCAGGCTCAAGCGCGTCGTGCTCGCAGCACCG
>SXMH01000202.1 GCA_005777405.1 Actinomycetota bacterium | reverse complement strand
GTGCCGGCAAGACCACCACGATGCGCATCCTGCTCGACATCATTCGCCCTTCGGGAGGAAGCGCCCGAGTGCTCGGAGAGGATCCACGGCTCGGCGGGCCGGCATTGCGCAGACGCATCGGCTATCTGCCGGGCGAACTCGCGCTCGACGGCCGCAGCACCGCGGCAAACCTCCTGCACCACCTCGGCGAGCTCAGCGGTGGCGTCGCACCCGGTCGCATCGAGTCGCTCGCCGAGCGCCTCGGCCTTGATCTGACTCGACCCGTTCGGTCGCTGAGCAAGGGGAACAAGCAGAAGGTCGGTCTCGTGCAGGCCTTCGCCCACTCCCCCGCGGTGCTCGTGCTCGACGAGCCGACGAGCGGGCTCGACCCGCTCGTGCAACAGGAGTTCTTGGCGATGGTGCGCGAGGTGCGCGATGCCGGCTCGACCGTGCTGCTGAGTTCTCATGTGATCAGCGAGATCGAGCAGGCTGCCGATGAGGTCGCCGTGCTGCGCACGGGTCGCATCGTCGACGTCAGCAGCGTCGAACGGTTGCGGGCCGCCGCCCGGCGCACCGTGCGCGTCACCATCCCCCTCGCCGAGCTCGCCGATGCCCGTCGCGCGTTCGAGCGTGTTCCACAGCTTGCAGATCTCGCGTCGCTCATCGACGCCGACGGCGGCACCGCCGTGCTGAGTGGCACGCTCGGCGACGGCGTCGCACCGTTCATCGGCGCATTGCACGGGCTGAGCGTGCTTGACCTCGTGATGCAAGAGCCCGATCTCGAGCAAGCGGTCTTGAGCTTCTACGGCGCCGAGAGCCGCTCAGTGACGTCGTCAACCCCTGAGGAGGTGTCGTCGTGAGCACGACGGCTGTTCGTCCGCTTCCGCTCTTTCGTCGTTCGCTTCAGGAGAGCTGGCGCGGCCTTCTGGGCTGGATGCTCGGACTCGCCGCCGTCGTGGGCATGTACCTGCCGCTGTATCCGTCGATCGGCGGCAACCCGGAGTTCATTGCGATCATCGACAGCCTGCCGCCCGAGCTCGTCGCGGCGCTCAACTACGACCAGATCACGAGCGGCGCAGGCTACACGCAAGGCACGGTGTACGGACTGCTCGGCTTCGCGCTCATCACCATCGCCGCGGTGAGCTGGGGCTCGGCAGCGATTGCCGGCGATGAAGAACGGGGCACCCTCGAACTCGTGCTCGCCCACGGAGTCGGCCGCGCGCAGCTGGTCATGGAGCGGCTCGCGGCGGTCGCCGTCAAGCTCATCGTGCTGGCGTTGTGGGTGAGCGTGCTCGTGCTCGCGCTTAATGAACCCAGCGGTCTCGGGCTCGAGGTCAGCGGCATCGTGGCGGGAGGACTCGCTTTGCTCGGCTCGGGCCTCGTGACGGCGACAGCGGGAATCGCCCTGGGTGCTCTCACCGGGCGCCGTCGTTGGGCCACCGGCGCGGCAGCCGGTGTGGCCGTGCTCGGCTACGCGCTCTCGGCCATCGCCAACCAGAGCGACGACCTCGAGTGGCTGCGGTCTATCTCTCCCTACGCCTGGGCCTTCTACTCCGAGCCGCTCGCGAATGGTGTCGACGTGTCGCTCGCAGCACTGTTCGCCATGGCTGCGCTCGCCGGCCTCGTGGGAGTGTTCGCGTTCCGCCGACGCGACATCGGCGTATAGCAACCGCGCACGGCGCACGCGACAGCGCCCCTGATGCTGCGAGCCCCCGGCTCGTGCATCAGGGGCGCTGCCCTGTGTCGATGACTAAACGCCGACGACCTGCTTGATCTGCTCCGACTCGTCGACGCTGCTCTGCTTTGCGGCCCGCACCGCGACGAGGCCGAAGCCGACCTTGTTGAGCACGTCGGCGATGACGTAGATGATCGCTGCGATGCTGATCGCGAGAGCAGCATCGCCGCCGCCGAGCTCGATGAACTCTTGCGTCGCGGTACCGATGGGGTAGATCGCCCACCCCGCGATGACGAACCACTTCATGATCGACACCGCACGCTTGACGTGGGCGGGGCCCGTCGAGACGTTGAGCGTGAACACCACGTACACGATGTAGAGCCACGCGAGCGACGAGATGATGAAGAAGGCGACATTGCCGGCAGTGCCCGGCTCGCCGATCTCACCGAGGTAGCCGAACACGATCATGATGATGTCGGCGATGACGAGCTTGGCGAGCAGGCCCTTCTTGAGCGCTCCCGCAATCGCCACGATGAGCGCGAACTCAACGAGGAGCAACGGAGTCGTCAGCAACCAGTCGATGTAGCGCAACGGCAGTGTGGCCTCGACGTCAGCCGCCGAGATCTCACCGCCCGGGAACTTCACGACATCCTTCATGACGTAGTACATGACGGAGGCAATGAAGGTGATGACCGCGGCGTACGTCGCCACCGAGCGCAGCTCGGGCTTGAGGTCACCACGCTCGAGAACGAACCACAAGGTTCCTGCCGCCATGGCAACGAAACCCAACATGAAGAACGACTGCACAATCGAGAAATCCATGACACTTCTTTCGAGTCGGCCGGCGATTCGCCGGTGGAGAGGGGGCGTGCAGCTCGTCGCGCAACGGGGGAACGAAGGCGAGCCGGGTTCACGCTAGGTGCGGTCGCCGCGAGTGGACTGCACGTTCGCAGGTAGGGGCCGTGTGTTTGCTGTGCCTGCGCCGTGAGTGTGTGGGCTGTGGGCCGAAAGGACGGATGCCCGCCCCCCAGTGGGGAGCGGGCATCCGGTGAATCGGGGTCGACGACTAGGCGTCTTCGCCCTCCGCCTCGGCGGGAGCGTCACCCTCACCCTCGACGACAGGGGCGAGCGAGAGCTTGCCGCGGTCGTCAGTCTTCGTGATCTCGACGAGAATCTTCTGGCCGACC
>SXMH01000201.1 GCA_005777405.1 Actinomycetota bacterium | reverse complement strand
GGCGGGTCGAGCGGTGAGCGTCAAGGTTGGGTCGTGCGCGGCGAGCCGCTCTTCGATGGCTTCGCGCAGCATGCGGCTGAGGTCGCGGGGATCAGTGGTCTTGTACTTGGCGACACTCGCCCGCAGGTCGTCGAGCAACTGCTCGGTGATGTCAGGGCCGAAGTCAGCGCCGAGAAGGGCGTCTTCGAGGTCGTCCCACGTGCTCTCGTCAATCGTGGGCGACGAGAAGAGTCCCCGAAAGGCGCTCCCCAGGTTCCACGCACGTTCAGCCATCCCCCCAGCCTACTTTCCCCGCTTCCGTCGCCCGCGATGCTCGTTCCGCGGCGTCGGGCGCGTGACGTCATTGATTTCCTCGACTCCACCGCCCCGAACCACGTGGTGTCGTCAGTTTGCGTCGCCTCCGGGCTCGGAAGCGACGCAAACTGGCGACACCAGGTTCAGGGTGGCCCCTTCAGCGGTGTGCGGGGCGAGCGCGACCTGGCTGCCAACGTTTGTGAGGCCTCCACCCGCCGCCTCTCAAACGTCGAGCGATGCGACCTACCAACTCGCGGGGGTCGTCGAAGACGTCGGCCTTCACGGCGCGCACGGCAGACCAACCCTGGTCGGCGTAGCGATCGAAACGGCGGATGTCGTGGCTGAACTGGCGCTCACTGGTTCGATGGTGATCGCCTTCGTATTCGACCAGCACGTGAAACTGCGGCCACGCGAGGTCGGGAGTCGCCGACCACGACGACCCCGTGATGACATGCCCGATGGTGGGAGTGGGAAGACCCGCTCGGGCGAGGATCAATCGCAACAGCGACTCGGGTCTTGAACGCACCCCGTCGACCGAGAGCGCAAGAGCTCGCCGTCCACGATCAGAACCGATTCGACCGGGGGTGAGTGCGTGCGCCAGATCACAGGGCTTCCTCGCTCGGGACGCCCGCCAACGCAAGGCATCAGCCACTGCGACTAGGTCGTCGAGTCGTAGTGCCGAGGCGAGGGTCGCGAAGAGGAGCCCGTCGTCGAGCACGGGCAGGTAGCGCTCTTCGTGAATCCCGCCCACCGTGACCGGCTGAAGCTGAAAACTCTGCGGCCCGAGGCGATAGGCATGCCCACTCACACCGACGAGCCGGGGCGCTCGAGCAGGGTGCGCGACGGTCACATGAAGCGTGCGGTGATCGATGTCGCTGGGCAAAGGCAAGCCGAGGAGGTGCGCCGCCGTCTGATGAGAAAAACCGAATGGTGGCATGTGTCGTCGGGCCGTGAGCGCAACCGCTGATGAGACGAGATCGTCAGTGGCGAAACCCGCAGCCACCACGCCACGAAAGGGTCGGGTCACATCGGTGCGTCGGGCGCGTTCGACGCTGACCCCGAGCTGCGGCCATAAGCCGATCGGGGTGACATCGTCGCTGAGTTGCGGGGGCAATGGCTGAGGGCGTCGCGGCATGCGGAGAGCATCCCGAAACCGACACTGATGGATGCGCGGTGGCCACCTTCTCGTGGTGTCGGCAGTTCACGTCGCAATGGGGAGGAGAAGCGACTCAAAGTGACGACAGTGGGAGGGCGACCGGGGGCGAGGGCCACGGGTCGGAGCCACAGGTCGGGGGTGCGGGCCGGAGGCGCGTGGAGCGCGCCGGGGGTGCGGGAAGCGCGCCGGGGGTGCGGGAAGCGCGCCGGGGTGCGAGGGGGCTAGGCGTCGCGGAGGCGCTCGTAGATCTTCTTGCAGTCGGGGCAGATGGGGAACTTTTCGGGGTCGCGGCCCGGCGTCCACTTCTTGCCGCACAGCGCCCGCACGGGTTTGCCCGTGATCGCCGACTCGACGATCTTGTCTTTGGGCACGTAGTGCGAGAAGCGCTCGTGGTCGCCGTCTTCGAGCTGTTCCTCGTTGAGCAGCTTCTCGAGCTCGCGGTCGAGCACGTCGACGCCGCCCGCAGTGCCGGGGCCTGGTTCGTCCAAGGTCGCCATGACGCCAGTCTACGTCGAGCGGGGCCGCGACTCAGGTGCGCAAGACGAGGTCGAGAAGCTCGGGCGCCCTGCGCCGGAAGAGCCTGCCGCCCACGACGATGCCCAGCAGCAGCATCCCGAGTCCGGTCGCGACGCCCGCGATACCTGCCACCGGATACCAGGCCGGTGAGGTGAGGCCCCAGTAGGCCAGCAGCAACGAGGGCGCCATGAGCGCGAGCACCGCGAGCAGCGAGAACGCCTGACTCCAGCCCGCCCCCGCGCCGAGGGTCGGAGGCTGATCGAAGGGCCCCGCGCCGGGGCGAGCGGCGGGATAGGCGGCGAGTGCCGACGTGATGCTCGAGACCCCGAGGCCGGTCAGCAACAAGCCGATGCTGACGCCGATGAGAGCGGGCAGGGAACCCTCCACGCCCGACCACATGACGAAGAGCGGAGAGAGCGCGAGGATGATCGGCACCCCGAGAAGCAGCGGCGGCACGATGCGGCCCCACCGATCAGCGGCACCGGGCAGGGGCGCGGCGACGTGCAGCCAGAGCGCCGTGTGGTCGTAGGCAGCGTCGTTGTGGGCGAACCAGCCGAGGAAGAGCGCCAACACGGGCAGCGGCAGCAACCACAGCGGCGGCAGTGGGCTTCCGGCGATCGCGAGGGCGATCATCATGAGCACGGGTGCAAGCGGCAGCACGAGGATGACGACGCGATAGCGACTGTCGCGCGTCCAGTACAGCAGGCTGCGCGCGGCGATGGCGCCCGCGGGCGTGGCGGGTACGAGGTCGAACCATCCCAGGCCGTGGTCGCGGCCCGAGGGCAGAGGCCGCTGCGGTGCCTCGAGCACTCGCGCCACGACGAACAGCCACAGCAGCACGAGCGCTCCGATAAGCAGCGCGCCGCCGAGCAGTCGGGCGACGGCAGCACCCGTGTCAGCAGTCGGCGCAGCCCACAGCAGCCCGAGAGGGCTCGCACCAACGCCATCGGCGATCGCAGCCAGCACCTCGCGCGTGGGCGTGTCAGCCTGCGCCGCGAGTGCGAGCGTCGACGCGGCCGCGCCGAGCGCGATGGCGATCGTGGCGCGAGACACCGCCGTGATCGTGCGCCGAGCGGTCGTCGTCACGGCGAGGTGCGCGGCCAACGCCACGAGCAGTTGCGAGCTCAGGATGATCGACACGACGCTCAGCACGGCCGCGACGACCGCGACGGGTCGTGCGGGGTCGTTCTCCCAGGCGATCTCGAACGAGACACCGAGCACGACCGCGAGCACGCCCGGCAGCCCGATGATGCCGGCGAGCGCGAGCGCGAGCGCGAGTGGCTTGGCCTCGACCGGAAAAGGGGCGAATCGCCGCGGCTCGAGTGCGGATCCGAGACCAGCCGCGAGCGGGGCGACGACGAGCGCGATCGACACGATTGCGGGGACGAGCACGGCAGCCGCTCGGTGCGCGGGGTCGTCGAGATCAGTGGAGAGCGCGGCGTTCACGAGCCCGGCACCGACGACGCCCGCGAGTGCGAGCACAGCGAGCGTGGCGGCGAGGGTGCGCCCGGGGCGAAACGCCGACCCGAGCAGCGCCAGTTTCAGACGGAGAACGTGGTCAACCACTCCAGGCCCTCCACCGCGACCCGACCGCCGGCCAGTTCGACGAATCGCTGCTCGAGCGTTCCCGCGCCTCGCACCTCGTCGAGACTGCCCGAGGCGAGAATGCGACCCTCGACGATGACGGCAACCGCATCGCACACGCGCTCGACGAGGTCCATGTTGTGACTCGAGAGCACGACAGTGCCACCGGCGCTGGCGTATCGACGCAAGAGGTCGACTGCTTGGGCGGTCGACACCGGGTCGACCGATTCGAAGGGCTCATCGAGCACGAGCAACGAGGGCGAGTGGATGAGCGCGGCGGCGAGCGAGATCTTCTTCACCATGCCCACCGAGTAGTCGCGCACGGGACGCTCGAGGGATCCGTCGAGGCCGAGGGCGTTCGCGAGGTCGTCGGTGCGGGAGCGCGCGGTGCCGCGGTCGAGACCGTGCAGCATGGCGCAGTAATAGAGCAGTTGGGCTCCCGTGAGCCGGTCGAACAGTCGCAGCCTGTCGGGCAGCACCCCCAGCTTGCGCTTTGCGGCGGTCGGAGACTTCCAAACGTCGGCGTCGCCGATGACGACAGTGCCGTCGTCGGGTCGCAAGAGGCCGCTCACCATCGACAGCGTCGTGGTCTTGCCGGCGCCGTTGGGGCCGACGAAGCCGAAGATCGACCCGCGCCGAGCCGTCAGACTGATGCCGTCAACGGCCACCGCTCCGCCGTACGACTTGCGCAGCCCCCGCACGTCGAGCACCACGGGTGGCAGTGTCACAGCCGTAGGGCGTTCGACCGCGTTTCGCGCGGCCTGTGCGCGCTTGGCGGCTGGCTTGCGCGGCGCAGCAGGCTTCTTCGTGGTCGCCGGCTTCTTGGCATTCGGGCGGGCTGCCGGCTTGGCCGGTCGCCCCGATGCGGCGGGTCGAGAGGGCTGCGACGACGCTGGCTCGCCCTGAGAGTCGGGCGATGACGACGTCGAAGAATCCACGACACCACGCTACCAACCAGGCCGCCGAGGTCGCGCAGGCTGGTCACAGTTCGGAAACAATGGCCGAACTCTCCCTGACTTCCTGGATGAACGGCCGGTAAACTCGCGATGCACAACGAGGTGTCCCGTTTCTTCACATCTTCCCGATGAAATACGTCAGGAGCCTCTTCTTATGACCACGAACGTCGTCATCCTTGCTGCCGGAATGGGCAGCCGCCTCGGCCGCGACCTGCCCAAGCCCCTCACGGAGCTCAGCGACGGCCGCACGATCATGCAGCAGCAGCACGACAACATCGCTGCTGCCTTCGGCAGTGACGTGACCATCACAACCGTCGTCGGCTACAAGCTCGAGCACATCATCGACGCCTTCCCCGACGTGGAGTACGTCTACAACGAGCAGTACGACCAGACGAACACCTCGAAGAGCCTGCTGCGCGCCCTCAAGGCCACGGGCAAGCACGGTGTGCTGTGGATGAACGGCGATGTCGTCTTCGACCCGCAGGTGCTCGTGCGCGTCGCCGCCCGCGTGCACGCCGACGAGTCATTCGTCAGCGTCAACACGTCGACGGTGAGCGACGAAGAGGTCAAGTACACGGTCGACGCCGAAGGCTTCATCGTCGAGCTGTCGAAGCAGGTGCAGGGCGGCCTCGGCGAGGCAGTCGGCATCAACTACATCTCCAGCCGCGACAAGGCGGCGTTCATCCGCCACCTGCAGCGTTGTGGCGACCAGGACTACTTCGAGCGCGGTCTTGAGCTGGCCATCGAGCACGACGGTCTGCGCCTCGAGCCGGTCGACATCAGCGACCTCTACGCGGTCGAGATCGACTTCGCCGAAGACCTGGAGCGCGCCAACCTGCACGTCTGAGCGTCTCCTGGCGGCGCAGGCCGCTAGCGTTGTCTCCCGTGACACCACCCGAGTCTGCGCGCGCACCGCGCACCACTGCGCAGGTCTATCGCCAATCGCTCTGGTTGTTGACGAGCCGCGACCTCAAGGTGCGCTATTCGACGTCGTTTCTCGGGTACCTCTGGTCAGTGCTCGACCCGCTCGTCATGGCGATCATCTACTGGTTCGTCTTCACGCAGATCGTCGAGCGCTCGATCGGCGCCGACCCGTACATCGTGTTCCTGCTCGCCGGTCTGCTGCCGTGGACGTGGTTCAACGGCGCCATCGGTGACGCGACGCGCGCGTTCATCAAAGACGCGAAACTCGTGCGATCGACCCGACTGCCGCGCACCGTCTGGGTCAACCGCATCGTGCTGTCGAAGGGCATCGAGTTTCTCGCGAGCATCCCCGTCATCGCGGGTTTCGCCATCATTTTCGGGGCCGAACTGACGTGGGGCGTGCTGTGGTTGCCGGTCGCCGTGCTGCTGCAGGGCATCCTCATCGTCGGCCTCAGTCTCATCATCGCGCCGCTCGTGGTCTTCTTCCGCGATCTCGAGCGCGCGGTCAAGCTCATCCTGCGTTTCCTCTTCTACGCGTCCCCGATCATTTACGGCCTCGCCGACCTGCCAGACGGGCTCGAGTTCTGGGCCTCGTTCAACCCGCTCGCGGGCATCATCTCGCTCTACCGAGCAAGCTTCTTCCCTGAGCAATTGGATGCTCGCGCCGTGGTCATTGCCGCCATCATGAGTCTTCTCGCGCTCGGCATTGGGGCGCTCGTCTTCCGGCGCACGGTGCGCGCCGTGCTGAAGGAGGTCTGATGCCTGAGGCAGAGCAAGACGTCGTGATCCGCGTGCAGGGGGCGGGCATCCGTTTCAAGCGCAATCGCGGACGTCGTCGCACGATTCGCGACCTCTTCGGCGGGCGCGCACGCCGCGAGCGTCCCGACGAGTTCTGGGCTTTGCGCGGTGTCAACGTCGAGGTTCGGGCCGGCGAGGCGATCGGTGTTGTCGGGCGCAACGGCCAGGGCAAGTCGACGCTGCTCAAGCTCGTGGCGGGCGTCATGCTGCCCGACGAGGGCTCCGTCGACGTGCTCGGTGGTGTCGCACCGCTCATCGAGATCACGGGAGGCTTCGTCGACGATCTCTCAGTGCGCGAGAACCTCTACCTCACCGCGGGCCTGCACGGCATGTCGAAGGCCGAGATCGACGAACGCTACGACGAGATCATCGCCTTCGCCGAGCTGCGCGACTTCACGGGAACCCCCTACAAGCACTTGTCGAGCGGCATGAAGGTGCGACTAGCCTTCGCCGTCATTTCCCGACTGGAGGAGCCGATCATCCTCGTCGACGAGGTGCTCGCCGTTGGCGACAAAGCATTTCGCGAGAAGTGCTATCGGCGCATCGACGAACTGCTGTCGGGCGGGCGCACGCTCTTCTTCGTGTCGCACAACGAGCGCGACCTGCAGCGGTTCTGCACGCGCGGCCTCTATCTGGACGGCGGACGCATGGTGCTCGATGGTTCGATCGATACGGTGCTCGAGGCGTACAACCGCGACTACGGGAGCTGACGATGACTGACTCGACGACGGAGGGGACCGCCGGCGAGCGCGAACCCCTGCGGGGCATCCCCATTGACGACGCGGCGATCGTGCCCGCTCAGCCGGGTGACGCTCGTCCCGCTCCCGAACTCGACCCCATGATCGTGCGGGGGCTGCGCGCCGCGATGTCGGCCCAGCGCCCGGCCGTGCTCTTCCACATCAAGGCCATCCGACGGCAGTACCCAGCGGCGACGCCCGATCAGGTCATCCGCATTCTCGAGAAGCGCTTTCTCAACTCGGTGACGCTCACCGGTGCGGGCAGCGGCGCTGCGACGCTCATTCCCGGGGTCGGTACGGCCATCGGCATCACGGTCATCAGCGTTGAAACTGTCGCGTTCTTCGAGATGACGGCGCTCTTCGCCCAGTCGGTTGCTGAAGTGCACGGCATCGTTGTCAATGACGAAGAGCGAGCGCACAACCTCGTCATGGCTCTCATGCTCGGCGGACCGGGTCAAGAGCTCGTGCAGCAGTTCTTGCGCCAGGCCACGGGCTCGGGCCCGGGAGTGAGCGCAGATCGAGCGCAGTACTGGGGCGAGTCGATCACCGCGACGATGCCCAAGGCGCTCGTCGGCATGCTCAACAAGCGTTTGCGCGACGAGCTCGTCAAGCGGCTCACCGTGCAGCAGGGCGGCAGCATGCTCGGTCGCCTCGTGCCGTTCGGTATCGGCGCCGTCATCGGCGGCGCGGGCAACCGCCTCATCGGCGGGAAGGTCGTGCGAGCAGCGCAGCAGGCTTTCGGGCCGGGCCCGACGCAGTGGCCTGCAGAACTGCTCGAGATCACTCCTCGCCCGGAGCGGCGTCCTCGTCGTCTTCGTCGTCGAACGGATTCGACTCGCTCGTGACCCGATCGCCCGCGTGCTGCGCTGCCACGCGATCCCACTCGGTGTAGAGCGTCTCGACGGCGGCGTGGAATCGCGCCGTGGCGACCCCCGGCGAGGTGTCACCGAAGTAGCGCTGCACCCAGTGGGTGAGCTTGTCGTGCGCTTCGGTGCTCGTCAGCACACGGTCGACGAGCGGCACGATCTCGGCAGCCTGCTCGGGCAGCAGCCACTCGCAATCGCTCAAGTAGCCGCTGTCGTCAATCTCGGCCTCGGGCGATGCCGGGCGCGTGATGAGCAGGGGCTTTCCCGTGGCGAGCCGGTCGTAGACCATCGCCGAGATGTCAGTGATGGCGACGTCAGCGGCGGCGAGCTGCCAGCCGAGCTCTGAGCCCGTATCGTGCACGTGCTGCCCGCTCGGGTCAGAGGCATTGGCGCGCTCGAGCGCGGCGATGATGCGCGCGTTGGCATCGCGGTACTCGCGGTCGACGACTCCGCTGCGAGGGTGAGGGCGGTAGATGATGCGGTGGCGGCCCGTGGCGAGCAGGGCATCCACGAGCCGTTCGCCATGGCTCGCGATCGAGCCGTACGCCGCCGCGGGGCGATCGCCCTCCCAGGTGGGGGCATAGAGCACGACCGTGCGATCGTCGGGCGTGTACGGCAGCTCGCCCGCGAAGTGATCGGCCTGGGGGCGCCCGATCTGCAGTGTCTGGCGGTCGAGGTCGTACGCCCAGAGCTTGCGCGCCAGGCGCTCGCGGGCCGCGTCGCCCGCGATGAACGCGTAGTCGTAGGCCTTGTACTGATTGGTGGTCATGTACATCTTGTCGGACTCGCCGTGGTTGATGAAGACGTGCCACATGCGGCCGTACCGGAACATCTGGAAGTTCTTGGCGTTCTGGTTGACGTAGAACACGATGCGCAGCGGCTGCTCGCTGACGAACTGCTCGAGGTCGACGACTTTGCGCAAGTACACGGCAGGAACCGGCGCTTCGTCGAGCAGCGTCATCATCGTTCCGGGGCTGCGGCTGATGATGGCGACGGGATGCTCGCGCGCGAGCTCGGCGAGCGGGGCGTACCACTGCCGAATCTGGTAGAGGTTCACGCGCGTGTCAGCGAAGTAGACGGCGATCTCGATGCTGCCCGGCGCGGGCGGTGTCTCGTGTTCGAGTCGTTTGAGCAGCGCGTTGCGGTTGCGGCGCGACCGCAGAAGGTTGCGCACGATGCGGCGTGCGGTGCTGAGCTGCCCGACGATTCTCACGCCCTCCATCCTCCCAGCGGCGCTGCGAGGGCTCCGACCATCCGGCGATACCGTTACCGACTTGTTCGTAACTCGGGCGGTCGTCACAGATGTGCCGGGCGACCCACGCGCAGACGTTCGCTCTGCCTGAGTTGCGAAGGGCGCGGGCGTGACAGAATCGGGCGCGATGGCCCGCTTCACGTTCAGCGCCGGCAATGCACAGGTGCTCGCTCGCGCCCCGCTGTACGCACTCGGGGCGCTCGTCGCTGTGCTCGTGCCGCGCAGCTCTCGCCAGTGGGTGTTCGGTTCGGGTGTCGGGCTCGGCGAAGGCGCGCTCGTGCTGCACGACTACAGCCGCCGGGCCGATGAGTCTCGACGGCTGACCTGGCTCGCGTCGACGCGGGCCGAGCTCGACGAGGCGCGAGCCCGCGGTATGCGAGCCGTGCTGAAGCGCGGACCACGCGGGCTCTGGGCCACGTTGCGCGCGGGCGTCGTCGTCGTGACGCACGGCTTCGGCGACGTCAACCGCTTCGGGGTCAGTGGCGCGCGCGTCGTGCAGCTGTGGCACGGCATCCCCTTGAAGCGGCTGCACCTCGACACCGGCGCCGCACTGCGCCTGCCGCTCATCGGCTCGCTGCCCGGTGTGGGTCGACTCATGGCGGCGCTCTACCGCCGTGCCGGAGCCCAGATCTCGCTGTTTCCGGTGGCCTCGGCGCTGGTCGCCGCTCGCATCCGCTCGGCGTTCGGGCTGCCCGCCTCGCGCGTCATCGTCACCGGCGACGTGCGCGATGACGTGCTGCTGACGGGCACCCCCGAGTCTCGGCGCGTCATCGCGCGATCGCTCATCGAGCGCAGCGTCGGCGAGCTGCCCGCCGAGGCACGACTGGTGCTCTACGCGCCGACCTGGCGCGACGGCGACCTCGACCCCGCGATTCCCGACGTCGACGAGTGGCGCACGATCGTCGCCTGGGCCGAGCGCTGCGACCTCGTGCTGCTCGTGCGGTCGCATCCGCTGGGCGCGGGCTCGTACGCGGGTGGTCCGGCCCTCAGCGATCGGGTGCGGATGCTCGGGCGCGAGCAGCTCGTCGACGTGACGCCTGCGCTACCAGCGCTCGATGTGCTCGTGACCGACTACAGCTCGATCGCGTTCGATGCTGCCATCGCCGGCGTGCCGAGCGTCTTCTTCGCCACCGACCTCGACCGTTACCTCGCCACGCGGGGCCTCTACGCGCCGTACCGACGCTTCAGTGGTGGTGATCCGGCAGCGACCTGGGCCGCCGCGCTCGCGCGCGTCGAGGGCGTGCTGTCACCCGGAGACGCGCGCGATGCTGCACTCGCGCACGCGGCGTGGCTGCGCGATGAGCACGTCGACCTGCTCGACGGGCGCGCGACCGAGCGCGTGCATGCCGCCGTACTCGCGCTGCTGGGCGAACCTTCAGAGCACCCGCCAGCCCCGGCGGAGTCGGTCGCCCGAGTCACCATCACTGATACCGAGCTCGACGACCACGCCCTGAGTGTGCGCGGCACATCGCCGCGGCCGATCGAGCGTCTCGCACTTGTCGGGCCACGCCAGACCATCGAGTGCACGGTGTCATCGCTCGGTGACGAGTTCACGGCCTCCGCCTCACTCTTCGACGAGCGCTGGGGGTCGAGCCCGTTGCCGCCGCGCAGCGATGAGTACCGCCTCGAAGTGACGTACGTCGGGGCCGCGCAGTCGAGCGCTCGTGCGACTGTGACCGCCGAGCTCGACCCCGGCTTCCGCTCGCCGTGGTTGCGAGCCGAACTGCGTGCTGACGCGGGCACTCTCGTGCTGCGCGTCGAGCCTCCGCTCGCCGATGACGAGCGCGGAGCATCCCGCCAGCGAGACCTCGAACGGCACTACCGTCAGCGCACGGCGTCGCCCGAGAACGCGGTGTTCTTCGAGAGCTTCTACAGCCAGACGGCGGCGTGCAATCCGCGCGCGATCGACCATGAGCTCGCGCGTGTGCGGCCCGACGTCACGCGCTACTGGTCGGTCGTCGACCGCTCGATCGCCGTGCCCGAGGGCGCGGTCGCGATCGTCGAGGGATCAGCCGAATGGTGGCGCGTGCGGGCCGACGCTCGCGTGCTCGTCGTCAACGACTGGCTGCGCAAACGGTGGATGCCCCGCCCCCACCAGACCGTGCTGCAGACCTGGCACGGCACGATGCTCAAGCGCCTCGCGCTCGATCGCGAGCGCACGGGGTTGCGCACGCGCATCGCGGTGCGGAGGGAATCGCGGCGGTGGAACGTGCTGCTCGCGCAGAACGAGTATGCAGCCGCGATCTTCCGCAGCGCCTATGCCTTCGGTGGTCCGATCTGGGTCGAGGGGTATCCGCGCACTGACGTGCTGCGGCACGGTGATCGCGACGAGGTGCGCCGTCGACTCGGCCTGCGCCCCGACCAACGCGCCGTGCTCTACGCCCCCACGTGGCGCGATGATGCTCGCGAGTTCGTCGACTACCTCGACCTGCCCAGCCTGCCCGCCGCGCTCGCCGAACTGCCGGGCGAGCACGTCGTGCTCGTGCGCGGCCACAGCCGCACCTTGCGATTCGGGCGCGACGTCGACGCTGCCGGTCTCATCGACGTGACGACCTACCCCGACATCGCTGACTTGCTGCTCGCCGCCGACGTCGTGGTCACCGACTACAGCTCACTCATGTTCGACCTCTCAAGCACCGACACTCCCCTGCTGCTCTTCGTGCCCGACCTCGAGCACTACTCCTCGCAGCTGCGCGGCTTCTACTTCGACCTCGTTGCTGAGGCACCGGCACCGGTCGTGCAGCATCGTGACGAGGTGATCGAGCAGCTCGCCGCCCTCGCGAGCGGGGGCGCAGCATCCGTCGATGCCGAACGTCTCGCAGCTTGGCGACGGCGCTTCACCCCGCTCGATGACGGCGAGGCCTCGCGACGGGTCGTCGCCCGCATGCTGCGCGAGGGGATGCTCGAGCAGCGCTGAGCGGCCCTACGACTCGATGCGCGAGCGGTCGATGGCATCGCGTGCGCCGACGAGCAGCCCGCGCAGAAAGCCGGAGCCCCAGCTGAGGTGCATGACGGCGATGACGGCGGCGAACGTCGCTCGGTCGGCGAAGCGCGGCCCACTCGACGGGGCGACGAGCAGCACGAGCAAGAGCATGGCGTAGAGCCCGGGGCCGAGATGCACGACGCCCAGCAGCAGTGAGGGCCAGTCGCTCACAACCCCGGTGAGCTGCAGCACGAGTACCACCGCGCTCGCGATGACCGAGATGACGAGTGCGGGCGGCACGAAATAGCGCAGCGGATTGCGCCCGCCGAGTCGACGCACGAGCTCACCACGCCAGATGCCCGTGGCGGTGAACTGGCGCGACAGCTTCGCCCAGGTGTCGCGCGGCCAGTAGGTAACGCGCAACTGCGGGTCGAGCCAGACGAGGTGGCCCGCCTCGCGCAGGCGCAGGTTGAGCTCCCAGTCTTCGCCGCGCTTGAGACCCTCGTCGTACAGCCCGACCTCGAGCAGCGCCGGTCGACGCATGATGCCGAGGTAGGCGCTTTCGGCAGGACCCTCGGATGCTGATCCGTGGTACGCGGCACCGCCGAGGCCGAGGCGGCTGTTGTAGGCCCGCGCGACGGCCGACTGCACCGTGCCGCGACCCGTCGCGACCATGATGCCGCCGACGCTTGCGGCTCCGGTGCGCTCGAGAGCTGCGACCCCGAGTGCGGTGTAGTCGGGTTCAAGCTCGGTGTGAGCATCCACGCGCACGATGACATCGTGGCTCGCGGCCCGGATGCCGAGGTTGAGCCCGAGGGGAATCGAGAGCTCAGGGTTCTCGACGACGCGCAAGCGGTGGTCGGCGCTCGCGAGCTCTCGCACCCGCTCGGTGGTGCCATCGGTCGACGGGCCCAGTACGAGCACGATCTCGCGTTCGCCGTCGTAGCGCTGGGCGAGCACGCTAGCGATGGCGTCGTCGATGTAGGCGACCTCGTTGTAGACCGGCATGACGTAGCTGACCGCAATACGCGACGACGCCCCCCGCGCTGCGGCGGGGGGCGTCGATGCGGGCGAACTCATGCCCCGAGGTTAGTGCCTACTGCAGTTCACCGACCGTGACTGTGGCCGTCTGCGCGTTGCCCGATCGCACGTAGACGACCTCGGCGCTGTCGCCTGCGGCGAGCGTGCGCACCTGGGCGGTGAGGTCAACCGCGCCCGTGATCGGCACGCCGTTGAACGTCGTGATGACGTCGCCCGAACGCAGGCCGGCGAGGTCGGCCGCACCACCGGGCGTGACGGAGTCGACGAGCGCACCGATGACGTCGCTGCCAGCATCGTTGATCGAGTCGGTGACGTTCGCACCGAGCAGGCCGTGGCTGGCGGTGCCGTCGGCGATGAGCTCGTTGGCGACGCGCTGGGCGAAGTTCGACGGAATCGAGAAGCCCACCCCGATGCTGCCGGCCGCGCCGCTCGAGCCACCCGTGCTCGCCAGCGCCACGACGATGCCGATGAGCTGCCCCTGGTCGTTGAGCAGGGCCCCGCCCGAGTTGC
>SXMH01000200.1 GCA_005777405.1 Actinomycetota bacterium | reverse complement strand
CTGTTGCGGTGATGGATGCTCTCCGCTTCGGTGCGATCGACCACGCCGACACGGCGCGGGTGGTGCCGGGTGTCGTGAGCGGCATCAGCTTCTACGGCAACTGCCTAGGGCTGCCCAACATCGGCGGCGAGACCGTCTTCGACAGCGTCTACCAGGCCAACCCGCTCGTCAACGCGCTTGCGGTCGGAGTGCTGCGGCACGAAGACCTGCACCTCGCCAACGCGCGCGGTGTCGGCAACAAGGTGGTGCTGTTCGGCGCGCGCACGGGCGGCGACGGCATCGGCGGCGCCTCGATTCTCGCGAGCGACACGTTCAGCGAGGGCGGCCCGACGAAGCGACCCGCCGTGCAAGTGGGCGACCCCTTCGCCGAGAAGGTGCTCATTGAGTGCTGCCTCGAGCTGTACCGCGACGAGCTCGTCGAGGGGATTCAAGACTTGGGCGCTGCCGGTATCTCGTGCGCGACCTCAGAGCTCGCGTCGAACGGCGACGGCGGCATGGTCATCGACCTCGATCAGGTGCTGCTGCGCGACCCTTCGCTCACGGCCGAAGAGATCTTGATGAGCGAGAGCCAAGAGCGCATGATGGCGATCGTCGAGCCGTCGAAGCTCGACGCCTTCCTGGCGGTCACCGCCAAATGGGATGTCGAGACGAGCGTGCTCGGTGAGGTCACTGACACGGGTCGGCTCATCATCCACTGGCGCGGTGAGACCATCGTCGACGTAGACCCGACCACGGTCGCCGTCGATGGCCCGGTCTATCAGCGGCCGTTCCACCGTCCGGCATGGCTCGATGCGCTGCAGGCCGACAGTGCTGCTCGACTCGCCCGTCCCGCCGACGACGCTGCTCTACGCACGCAGGCACTGCAGGTGCTCGGCGGCCCGAACCTCGCCGACACCGGCTGGATCACCGACCAGTACGACTACTACGTCATGGGCAACACGGCGCTCGCGACCCCCGATGACGCGGGCATGATTCGCGTCGACGAAGAGAGCGGACTCGGCGTTGCGCTCGCGACCGACGCCAACGGCCGGTACTGCCAGCTCGACCCCTACACGGGAGCGCAACTCGCGCTGGCCGAGGCGTACCGCAACGTCGCCGCCTCTGGTGCAGTGCCGCGCGCCGTCTCCGACTGCCTCAACTTCGGCAGCCCCGAGAACCCCGAGGTAATGTGGCAGTTCGAGCGGGCCGTCACGCGTCTCGCCGACGCCTGCCTCGAGTTGGGCATCCCCGTCACGGGCGGCAACGTCTCGTTCTACAACCAGACCGGTGACGTGCCCATTCACCCGACCCCCGTCGTCGCGGTCATGGGCGTCATCGACCACGTCGACCGTCGACTTCCCTCAGGCTGGCAAGACGAGGGCGAGAACCTCTACCTGCTGGGTGTGACGCGCGACGAGCTCGACGGCTCGGTCTGGGCCGACGTCGTGCACGGTCACCTCGGTGGGCTGCCGCCGAAGGTCGACCTCGCCGCCGAGAGGAACCTCGCGGGCCTGCTCGCCGCGGCCGCCGAAGAAGGGCTCGTCACCTCGGCGCACGATCTCTCCGAGGGCGGCCTGCTCGCGACGCTCGCCGAGGGCGTGCTGCGCTTCGGTCTCGGCGCGCGGGTCTGGCTCACCGAGCTCATGGAACGCGACGGGGTGGATGCTCTCGCCGCGCTGCTCGCAGAGTCGCAGGCTCGCGCGCTCGTGTCGGTGGCTCGCGAAGATGACGTCAAGTTCAGGGGTCTCTGCGAGGGCCGCGAGGTGCCCGTGCTGCGCATCGGCGTCACCGACGCGCAGGTCGACGGGCTCGAGGTGCAAGACCGCTTCACGCTCACCCTCGCCGAGCTCTCACACGCGCACCGCGACACGCTGCCGTCACGCTTCGGCGCTCGCGTCGGCGGCTGACCGCGCCCAGAGCTGACCGCGCACAGGGCTGGCGGGGCTAGGCTCGCGGCCGTGACAGACACTGGCGCGACCACCACCGCACTCTCCGCCACCGACGTGCGCGAGCGCATCGAGCGCGGCCAGGCCAACATCATGCCGAGCGACACCGGGCGGTCGTTCTGGCGCATCCTGCAGGCCAACCTCTTCACCCTCTTCAACCTCATCGTCGGCGGCAGCTTCGCGCTGCTGCTCGTGCTGGGGTACTGGCAAGACGCACTCTTCGGCTTCTTCGTCATCGCCAACGTCGTCATCGGGGTCGCGCAAGAGTTTCGTGCCAAGCTCACCCTCAGCCGGCTCGCTGTGCTCAACGCTCCCCGCGCCCGCGTGCTGCGTCTCGACGAGGCCGGTGCCGAGAACCTGCACGGGATCCGCGTCGCCGAGGTCGTGCTCGACGACGTGCTCGTGCTGTCGGCGGGCGACCAAGTGACGGCCGATGCCGTCGTGCTCGAGGCGAAGGGCCTCGAGGTCGACGAGTCGATGCTCACGGGAGAGGCAGACGCGATCGACGCACACGTCGACCGCGAGTTGCTCTCGGGCTCGACGATCGTCGGCGGCAGCGGGCTCGCGCGGGTGATCCGCGTGGGTGCCGACTCGTACGCCGCCCGCATCACCGCCGAGGCCAAGCAGTTCTCGCTCGTCGCGAGCGAATTGCGCAGCGGCATTGCAAGCATCATCAAGTGGATCACCATCCTGTTGTTGCCCGTCGGCGCCATCGTCGTCAACGGTCAGATGCAGGCAGTGGGCGGCTGGGAGGTCGCCATTGCCTCGGGCGCCTGGCGCGAGGCGGCCGTCGCCTCGGCCGCGAGCCTCATCGCGATGATTCCGCAGGGCCTCGTCTTCATGACGAGCGTCGCGCTCGCGGTCGGCGCGGTGAAGCTCGCCCGCCACGAGGTGCTGGTGCAAGAGCTCGCCGCCGTCGAGGGCCTCGCCCGCGTCGACATGCTGTGCCTCGACAAGACCGGCACCCTCACCGAGGGCCGGCTGGTCTTGGACTCGGTCGACGAGGTCGCGCTCGGCAGTGCCGTCGCGCCTCCCGCAGGGTGGGATGCCGCTCTCGGGCACTTCGCCGCCGATCGTGACGCCAACGCAACCGCGAAAGCCCTCGGCGAGCGCTTCGCCGCCGTTGCGAGCCTCGAACTGCGCGCCGCCGTGCCCTTCAGCTCAGCGCGCAAGTGGAGCGCCGCCGAGTTTCGCGACCCGCGCGCGACCGGAAGCTGGGTGCTCGGTGCACCCGACATCGTGCTGCGCGGCGCGAGCGCGGCCGGCTCGCACGGCGCCGAGATCGACGCGGTGCTCGACCGCACGCGCGAGCTCGCCGCGAGCGGCTTGCGCACGCTCGTGCTCGCGCACTCTGCCGACGAGTTGCCCGAGACCGAGCCGGCCCGCGCGCACTTGCCAGCGCGACTCGAGCCTGCCGCGGTGCTGACCTTTCGCGAGAAGGTGCGCGACGATGCGGCCGAGACGCTCGGGTACTTCCGCGAGCAGGGAGTGAGCATCCGCGTCATCTCGGGTGACGACCCCCGCACCGTGGCCGCGGTCGCGCGCGAGGCGGGCGTCGACCACGTCGGCGACGGCTTCGACGCTCGCGATCTGCCGGCCGACGAGGCCGGACTCGACGAGGTCATGCGGCGCGAGCACGTCTTCGGGCGCGTCACCCCCGAACAGAAGAAGGCGATGGTGCTCTCGCTGCAGCGGCTCGGCCACACCGTGGCGATGTCGGGCGACGGCGTCAATGACGCTCTCGCGCTCAAGCACGCCGACATGGGCATCGCGATGGGCTCGGGGGCACCAGCCACTCGCGCGGTCGCGCGGCTCGTGCTGCTCGACGGACAGTTCAGCCGCTTGCCGCGCATCGGTGCCGAGGGCCGGCAGGTCATCGCCAACGTCGAGCGGCTCGCCAAACTGTTTCTCTCGAAGACGACCTACGCGATTCTCTTCGCGGTCGTCTTCGGCGCGCTGCTGTGGCCGTTTCCGTTCTTGCCTCGGCAGTTGTCGATCGTCGACGGCCTCACGATCGGGCTTCCGGCTCTCGTGCTGGCGCTGCTGCCGAACATTCAGCGCTATCGACCGGGGTTCTTGCGACGGGCGGCGCGCTTCTGCATCCCCTCGGGGCTCATCGTGGGCGGCACGCTCATCTCGGTCGTCGCCTACGCCTATCTCGGCGGCGCCGAGTCCGCGGTCGTGCAGACCACGGCTGTCATCACGCTGACGCTCACCGCGCTGTGGGTGCTCGTGATCTTGTCGCGGCCGTTCACGCTCGTGACGAGCCTCGTAGTCGTCGCGGCCTATCTCGGCCTGCCGGTGCTGCTGTTCATTCCGGTCGTCACCGACTTCTTGCAGCTCGGGGCACCGCCACTCGAACTCGTGCTCGTCGCCGTCGGCGCGAGTCTCATCGGCTCGGTCGTGCTCGAGGTCACGCACCGCCTGGTGTCGCGTCAGAACGCGCAGGGTTCGGGCGACGACTCGATCGACGAGGCAGCCGCACCCGACGTTGGGCGAGCAGCACGCCCAGAATGACGAGCACGGCGCCGACCGGCTCGTTCCACACGAGCGACTCGCCGAGCACGAGCACGCCGAGCAGCACACCGACGGGCGGCGAGATGTAGGTCACCGTTGCCGCTCTCGTCGGTCCCCACGCTCGCACGACGTTCTGGTTCCAGGCGTAGGCGAGCCCCGTGCCGAGGGCGCCGAGCAGCACGATGGCGATGAGCACCGTGGGCGTGAGCTGCATCGGGTCGGCGCCGATGACGGGCGTCAGCAACAGCATCCACACCGCTGCGAGCCCGATCATGACGAAGCTGAAGACGATCGCGCTGAGGCCGCTGTCGGCCAGGTATTTGCGCATGTACGAGAGGCTGAAGCCGTAGCACGCTGTCGCGCCGAGCAGCGCCAGGTACGGGGCGATGCCGCCCGTGCCCGGCTCGATGCCCTGCCAGGGACCCACGATGACGATGACCCCGATGATGCCGACGACGATGCCGAGCACTTGCTCGCGCGTGAGCTTCTCGATGCGGAAGGCGAGCCCGGCGATGAGGGCCGTCATGATGGGCGTCGTGGCATTGAAGATGCTCGCGACGCCCGATGCGACATACTGCTGCGCCCAGGCGAAGAGTTGGTAGGGGATGACCGCGAAGGTCACCGAGAGCAGGGCGAGGTGGCCCCACACTCGCCATGACCGGGGGAGTCGGTCGCGCGTGACGAGGGCGATGAGCCCGAGCGTGATCGCGCCGAAGAGCGTGCGACCGGTCGCGACTTGCGCCGGCGAGAGCCCCTCGAGGGCGAGGGCGATGAAGAGAAAGCTCGCACCCCACACGACGCCGGCGAGCGTGAACTGCGTGGCGATCCACGCGTCGGACGAACGGGGTGCGGGGTGGGTCACCGCCTGAGACTATCCGCGCGGTGCGACGTCGCTGACCTCGGCCGAAGCAGATGGCCGAAAACCGCTATGACCTGGCCGGATCCGTCGTCTGCACGGCGCCCGTCGTCGCGATCTGCTCGTGGTGCTGGATGACCTCCGCCACCACGAAGTTGAACCACTTCTCGGCGAACGCGGGGTCGAGGTGCGCCTCTTCGGCGAGCGCCCGCAACCGCGCGATCTGCGTGCGCTCGCGCTCGGGATCACTCGGCGGCATGTTCGTCGTCGCCTTGAGCCGGCCGACCGACTGCGTGCACTTGAAGCGCTCGGCGAGCAGGTGGATCAGCGCGGCGTCGATGTTGTCGATGCTGCGGCGCAGCGCCGCGAGCTGGGCGAGGGCGGCATCATCCATGCCTCGAGGGTATCGCCCACCGGCCCTGAGCGGCTCTCGACCCCGATCACCCCGGGGCCCTACAGTT
>SXMH01000199.1 GCA_005777405.1 Actinomycetota bacterium | reverse complement strand
GTGTCCATCGCGGCCGACAGCAGCGGGGCGTGCACCTGGATGCGCCGCGTCAGCCGCGACCGCGTCTCGGCTTCGCTCGGGATGACATCGGTGTGCGCCGGCAGCAGCATGACGTCGTCGTAGGTAAGGCCGATGAAGCCGAACGGGTCGGGCTGGTCCATGTTTCCCCTCGAGAAGGTGCGAGCTGAGCCGCCGTCGGGAGAGGGCGCGCTCGAGCGAATGGGCCCGGATGCTGCGCTGGATTCCGGTACTCCATGTTAAGCGAGTTAGGCCGAAATGCATTCCGTGGCAATAATGGCTCCACGGCGCCGTCACCCCCCGCGAAACATGTCGGCAACAACGGGGCCGTAACGTCACCGTCGACGAACCGGGCCCACCGGCCTGGAGGGCCGCGCGCCCTGACCCGAACCGACCTGGAGGTTTCGTGGACCACGCTGCACGCAGCCCACGCCCGCGGTGGGCGACGCGACGCATCATCGCGAGCCTGATCGCTGCCGCCGTCGCCTCGATTGCCCTGTTTGCCGCGACACCCGCGGCCGCTGAGGAGATCGGGGTCGACGAGTACGACTTCAAAGTGAGCGGCATCGTCCGGCTCGCCGACGACCCCCTCGCCGACGTGCAACTCGTCGTCGAGGGCGGTGGCCTGCGCGTCGAAGTGCTCTCCGGAGACGATGGCCGCTGGGCTGTCGGCGTGCCGGAGCAGGGCGAATACACCGTGACGCTCAACGAAGAGACGCTGCCCGAGGGCATCGCCGTCATCGATGAGACGCTCGAACAACCCAACGTGCGCACGATCACCGTTGGCCAGTCGGGCAGCGCGGTAGCCAACTTCTTCATCGGCCAGGGCGAGCGCAATACGACGAGCTTCTTCGATCAAGTCGTCGAGCGCATCTTCAACGGCCTCAACTTCGGCCTGCTGCTCGCACTCGTCGCCATCGGTCTCTCGCTCGTGTTCGGCACGACCGGCCTGAGCAACTTCGCGCACGCCGAGCTCGTGACCTTCGGCGGGCTCATGGCCTTGCTCTTCGGGGTCACGTTCGCGCTGCCGATCTGGATCGCGATCCCCATCGCCCTCGTCTTGAGTGCTGGCTTCGGCTGGGTCAATGATTCAGCCCTCTGGAAGCCATTGCGCAAGAAGGGCGTCGGCCTCATTCCCATGATGATCGTGTCGATCGGCCTCTCGCTGATGGTGCGCTACATCTACCAGTTCTTCGTGGGCGGTGACACCCAACAGCTTCCCGGCGCGACCGACACCACACTGTCGATCGGCGTCTTCGGCCTGTCGTGGATCGACGTCGGCAGCATGGTGATCAGCATCATCGTGCTGCTGGGCGTCGGCTACTTCCTGCTGCGCACGCGCATCGGCAAGGCCACGCGTGCTGTCTCCGACAATCCCTCGCTGGCCGCAGCGAGCGGGATCGACGTTGACCGGGTCATTCGTATCGTCTGGGTGCTCGCAGGAGCACTCGCCGGTCTCGGCGGCATCCTGTGGGCCTACTTCCGCCCCGGGGTGAGCTGGGACATGGGCTTCCAGATCCTGCTGCTGACCTTCGCCGCGGTGACGCTCGGCGGTCTCGGCACCGCGTTCGGCGCGCTCGTCGGCTCGCTTATCGTGGGCCTGCTCGTTGAGCTCTCGACGCTCGTCATCCCCTCTGACATGAAGTACGTCGGAGCGCTTGTCATCCTCATCCTGGTGCTGCTCCTGCGGCCTCAGGGAATCCTCGGACGCAAAGAACGAATCGGCTAGGGGTCGCGACCATGGACTGGCTTCTTCTCTTCTCCAACGCCGCTCAGGAGATCATCTCTCCGACCACGGCGGCCTACGCGCTCGCCGCGATCGGCTTGGCGATTCACTTCGGCTTCACGGGCCTGCTGAACTTCGGCCAGGCCGGCTTCATGATGCTCGGCGCCTACGGGTTCGCGATCGCGACGCTCACCTTCGAGTGGCCGGTGTGGGCAGCTCTGCTCACGGGCATCGGGGCCTCGATCGTGTTCGCCCTCATTTTGGGCATCCCGACGCTGCGATTGCGCGCCGACTATCTCGCCATCGTGACGATCGCCGCCGCAGAGATCGTGCGTTTGCTCTTCACGACCAACACCTTCGAGCCCGTCACCGGTTCGGCCAACGGTCTGCAGGGCTACAAGGGTGGCTTCGCCGCCCTCAACCCGATTCCTGAGGGCACCTACGGCTTCGGCCCGTGGGTCTACAACGAGTACGACTGGTGGGTGCGCATCGTCGGCTGGAGCCTCGTCGCTCTCGCTGGTTTCGTCACGTGGAGACTCTTCAAGAGCCCCTGGGGTCGCGTCATCAAGGGCATCCGTGAAGATGAGGATGCCGTGCGCGCGCTCGGCAAGAACGTCTACTTCTACAAGATGCAGTCACTGGTGATCGGCGGCGTGTTCGGTGCACTGGGTGGCATGATCTTCATCCTTCCCCGCGCGGTCGTGCCCTCGAACTACCAGACCTCGCTGACGTTCTTCATCTACGCCATCCTGCTGCTCGGCGGGGCAGCGACCGTGCTCGGTCCGATCGTGGGCTCGGTCATCTTCTGGGTGCTGCTCTCGTTCTTCTCGGGCTTCGTGGCTCGCGCCGTCGAGATCGGCTGGCTGCCGTTCATGTCGAACGTGCAGGCAGGGCAGTTGCGCTTCATCCTCGTGGGTCTCGCGATCATGCTGATAGTGATCTATCGACCACAAGGCATCTTCGGAAACAAGAAGGAGCTGGCCTTTGTCAAGTAGCGCTGGCGCCCAGGGCGCCCCGATCAAGTCCACTGGCCTGCACATCGGCGAGGCCGCTCCCGGGGTGAAGAAGGTCGACCCGATCATCGTGGCCGACGGCATCACCCGCACCTTCGGCGGCCTCACCGCCGTCGATGTCGAGCACCTCGAGATTCCCCGAGGCGCCATCACGGCGCTCATCGGGCCGAACGGCGCCGGC
>SXMH01000198.1 GCA_005777405.1 Actinomycetota bacterium | reverse complement strand
GTGACGAGCGACCTCGACGAGGGCCCGATCATCGAGCAGAACGTCGTGCGGGTCGATCACTCGCGCAGCCCCGCCGAGCTCATGGCGATCGGTCAAGACGAAGAGAGCCGCACGCTCACTCGCGCCGTCACGTGGTTCGCCGAAGACCGCGTCTTGCTCGACGGGCAGCGCACCATCATCTTCCAGTAGCCGCTCGAGCCAGGAGGCGCCATGTCGACGACACTCATCACGGGGGCCCGACTGCTCGACGCCGCAGGCGCTCGCGAGGGCTGGCTGCTGCTCGATGGCGATCGCATCGCCTCGATCGGCGGCGTGCGGCCCGGCGAGACCGCCGACAGCGCTGCGGTGATGGATGCTCTCCCGTCCGCCGACACCGTGCTCGACTTCGCCGGCCGCACCGTGACCCCCGGGTTCATCGATCTGCACGGGCACGGTGGCGGGGGCGCCGCCTACGACAACGGCGCGGACGAAATCGCAGCGGCGCTCGCCGTGCACCGAGCCCACGGCACGACCCGATCGGTGATCTCCCTCGTCGCGAACCCGCTCGAGCACGTGCAGGCCTCGCTCGCGCTCGTCGCCGAGCTCGCTGCCGCCGACCCGACCATCGTGGGCTCGCACCTCGAAGGCCCCTTTCTCGCGATCGGTCGCCGCGGCGCCCACGCTCCCGAGTTCTTGCGCGAGCCCGACGCCGCGACGATCGAGGCACTGCTTGAGTCGGGCGGCGGGGCTATTCGACAGGTGACGATCGCCCCCGAGCTGCCCGGCGCTCTCGACGCGGTGCGGCAGTTCGCCGAGGGGGGAGTCGTCGTGGCGGTGGGTCACACCGAGGCCGACGAACATGCGGCGCGCGCGGCCTTCGACGCCGGGGCGAGTCTCGTGACGCACATCTTCAACGCGATGCCGGGCATCCACCACCGCGACCCCGGCCCGATCGTCGCGGGCTTCGACGATGAGCGCGTGACGCTCGAACTCGTGCTCGACGGCGTGCACGTGCACCCCTCGGTGGCGCAGATGACCTTCAGGGCGGCGCCGCATCGCGTGGCGCTCGTGACCGACGCGATGGCGGCGGCGGGTGGCGACGACGGCTACTACCGACTCGGCTCGCTCAACGTCGACGTGCGCGGCGGCATCGCGCACCTCGCCGGCACTTCGACGATCGCCGGCTCGACCCTCACGCAAGATGCTGCCTTGCGCTGCGCCATCACGGTGGCGGGCGTGGACGAGGCCGCCGCGGTCGAAGCACTCACGGCGACTCCCGCGCGCGTGCTCGGGCGCTCGCACGAGTGGGGCATGCTCGCCCCGAACTTTGCCGCCGACCTCGTCGTGCTCGACGCCGAGTGGAACGTCGAACGCGTGTGGGCCGCGGGCCACGTGGTCGAGGCCGCGGAGTGAGCGAGCAGGCGACGCCCTTCTCGAAGGGCACCTGGACGCGCGAGCCGGTCTCGAGCACCCTCGAGACCTCCGGCGCCCTCGTGGTCGAAGCGGCGGAAGGCAGCGACTGGTGGCGCGACACCGCCTATGGCTTTCGGCACGAGAACGGCCACGCGCTCGTGGCGCCGTGGGAGCCCGGCACCGCGGTCGAAGTGACGTTCGTGCTCGACGGCTTCGTCGGCGAGTTCGACCAGGCTGGCCTTGCCGTCGTCGTCGACGACGCCCACTGGATCAAAGCGGGCATCGAACACAGCGACGGCCACCAGCAGCTCGGCGCGGTCGTCACCGTCGGGTCGAGCGACTGGTCGACGGGCGCGGTCGATCACTGGGACGGCACGGCGGTGACCGTGCGGGCATCCCGTTTCGACGACGCGGTCGTGATCAGAGCGCGGTCAGAGGCAGATCCCGAGTGGCGGCTCGTGCGCGTAGCTCGGTTTCCGCACGACAACGCGCGCATCGGGCCCATGCTGTGCGCGCCGACCCGCGCTGGCCTGCGCGTGCGCTTTCTCGACTGGCGCGTCACTGCGGCCGACACCGAGCTGCACCCGTCTTGAGCAGTGGGGCCAGAGCAGCGGGGCTAGAGCAGCGGTGCTAGAGCAGCGGGGTTAGAGCCCTTGCCAGCTGGGCTTGTGGGCCCACGCGTGCCGGTAGTACTCGGCGAACTGCAGCCGAGCGGCGGCGGCCTCGTCGACGATGACCGTGACGTGGCCGTGCAGCTGAATCGCCGATCCCGGCAGTGACGAGGTGACGGGCCCCTCGACCGCCGCGGCGAGCGCCTCGGCCTTCGCCGCACCGAACGCGAGCAGCACGAGGTGCCGCGCGTCGAGAATCGTGCCGAGGCCCTGCGTGATGCAGTGCAGCGGCACGTCGTCGACCGAGTCGAAGAAGCGCGCGTTGTCCCGCCGCGTCTGCTCGGTGAGCGTCTTCACACGCGTGCGCGAGGCGAACGACGAGCCCGGTTCGTTGAAGCCGATGTGACCGGTCGCCCCGATGCCGAGCAGCTGCAGGTCGACACCGCCGGCCGCAACGAGGTCGGCCTCGTACCGCTCCCCCGCCGTCTCGATCGGCCCGCCGTCATCACCTGGCACGCGCACGCGGTCGGGGTCGAGGCCGAGCGGCGCGATCACCTCCCGCTCGATGACCGAGCGATACGACTCGGGATGCCCTGCCGCCAGCCCCACGTACTCATCAAGTGCGAACCCGCGCACGTCGCGCAGCAGGGCCGCGTGCGGTCGCAGCGCCTCGTACACGGGCAGCGGTGTGGACCCGGTGGCGAGACCGAGCACCGCATCGGCGCGGCGCTGCACGAGCGCGACGATCTCGTCAGCGACGAGCGTGCCGGCTCGCGCCGGCGAGTCGACGATGATGACTTCGGTCACGCGGGCACCACTTCAGGCTGCGGGCTGCCTGCCGCGTTGCCCGCCGCACTGCCTGCGGCTCCGACGAGCGCCGCGCCGACCGCCGCGACATCGACGTCTCCCGGTACGAGCAACACGCGATCACCGAGGTCGAGCGACGCGAGAAACGGCGAGGTGCGCGCGTCAGCGGCAAGCCGCGCGCGCACCCCGCCGATGAGCGGCGCACCGAGAGAGCTCAGGCCTCCCCCGATGACGACCGCGTCGACGTCGACCGTGAGCACGAGAATGCGCACGGCCGCGGCGATGTTCTCGACGATGCGCTCGGCGGCTCGCGTCGCTGCGGGGTCACCCTCGCTCGCGGCGGCGAAGAGCTCACCCGCGCGCGGCGCACGACCGTCGATCGAGCCTTCCGGCCACAGGCGCGCGAGCGCTGAGCCGGAGGCGAGGGTTTCGAGGCAGCCGCGCTGACCGCAGGGGCAGAGTTCGCCCTGGGGGTCGACCGGAATGTGCCCGATCTCACCGGCGACGCCTCGCGCTCCTCGCCAAAGCGCCCCGTCGAGCACGATGCCCGCAGCGAGACCCGTGCCGAGGTTCAGGTACGCCATCGACCGCGACTGGCCGCGCGCGAGCAGATGGTGCGCGCCGAGCGCGGCGGCATTGACGTCGTTCTCGACGCGCACGGGCCGCCCCAGTCGCGCCGCGAGCTGCGCGCCCAGGTCGAGGGAGTCGACCCCGAGATTGACGGCGTGGCCCACGTGCCCGAGCGCGCTGTCGACGCGGCCCGGGATGCCGATGCCCACCGACGCGAACGCCGCAGGGTCGATGCCGCGCAGGGTGGCGAGCTTTTCGACGGCAGCGATCGCGGTGGCGACGACGGCCTCGGGGCCGAAGCCCGTGGGGCTGCGCCACTGCTCAACCACCGCACCGGCGTCGTCGAGCACGACACCGTGCGTCTTCGTGCCGCCGATGTCGATGCCCACGCGCTCGCCGCTCATGACGCGACTCCGGCCAGCTCATCGAGGGTCGCGAGCAGCGCGTGCCCCATGGCGCGCGAGGCACCCCAGGTGCAGATCTCGGCAGCGAGAGTTTCAGCGTCGGGCCACCCCATGTCGACGACGACCGTCTCGGGCCGCTCGGCGCGCCACCGGGCGACGAACTCCATCGTCCAGGAATGGCGGTGGATGCCCTGCCCCACGATGATCGCCTGCGTGCCCGGCGGCACTCCGAGCAGCAGCGCCTCGACGTCGTCGGTCTCGCTCACGAGCAGCGCGTCGGATCCTGCCGCGAGCGGGCCCCACGGTGCGACACCGACGGCGATGTTCGCCTCGGTCTGCAGCGCCACGATGACTCGGTCGCGGGCGACGACCGTGCCGGGCACTACGTCGATGGCCGACCGCAGAACGGCAGGGTCGAACGCTGGCTCATCGTCGAGCGTGACCCACTCGGGCACCGAGATCTGGGCCGCGAGTGCGGCTGACTCCCGCGCGAGTGCTGCAACGCGGCGGGCGGCGTCGCGCAGGCGAGCATCCACGAGGCCGCCCTCGACGACGGCCTCGGCAATCGCCACCTCGATCTCGTCGAGCTGCTCGGCAGTGGTGTTGGTGCCGAGGCAGAGCAAGTCGCTTCCGCCCGCGAGGGCGCGCACGGCCGCTGTCGGAATTCCCGACTCAGCACTCGCGCCCGCCATGTCGAGCGCGTCGGTGACGATGAGTCCGTCGAAGCCGAGCTCATCGCGCAGCACCCCCTGCAGCACGCGCGTCGAGAAGGTCGCCGGCTGCTCGGCATCGACATCGGGCAGCAGAATGTGCGAGGTCATGACCGTGCGCGCCCCTGCGCCGACCGCGGCGAGGAATGGCACGAGTTCGCGCTCGCGCAAGTGCTCGATCGAGCCGTGCACGACGGGCAGAGCGAGGTGCGAATCGAGCTCGGTGTCGCCGTGCCCCGGAAAGTGCTTGACGCTCGCCGCGACGCCGGTCGACTGCAGGCCCCGAACCCACGCCGCCGTATGCCGGGCGACGAGCTCCGGGTCGGCACCAAATGAGCGGGTGCCGATGACGGGGTTGCGAGTGTTCGAGTTCACGTCGGCGTCGGGCGCCAGGTCGAGATCGATGCCGACGCGGCGCAACTCCCATCCGACGATGCGCGCGACATGTTCGGTGAACGACTCGTCGTCGATGCGACCCAGCACGGCGTTGCCGGGGTAGGGGGATCCGACGTCGTAGTAGAGGCGCGTGACGTCTCCGCCCTCCTCGTCGATGGCGATGACCGCGAGCGGG
Source organism: Actinomycetota bacterium (assembly GCA_005777405.1). GTDB lineage: Bacteria > Actinomycetota > Actinomycetes > Actinomycetales > Microbacteriaceae > Microcella. Next base: position 8,807 of record SXMH01000198.1, on the reverse strand, counting down.
TTCGACGCTCGAATCTCGGTGACGAGAGCGTGCAGCTGATGCCGCGAGACGATGTTCGGGCCGAAGAGGCACACACCGGCGAGGCCGTCGCGCAATCGGGCGGCGAGCCAGGCGGGCAGTTCGGTGCCCGTGAAGCCCGGCAGCAGGGTTGCGGCCGCGAGGCGTCGAGCCTCGTCGGTCGTGAGGCCGGTCATCCCTTCACCGCCCCCGCGACGAGGCCGCTCGTCATGCGCCCCTGCACGATGAGGAAGAAGATGATGACGGGGATGGCCATGAGAGTCGAGCCCGCCATGATCGCGGCCCAGTTGGTGGTCTGCGTCGCCTGTTGGAAGGTGCGCAGCCACACCGGCAGGGTCATCATCTCGGGGCGGCTCATGACGACGAGCGCCAGCAAGAACTCGTTCCACGCCTGGATGAACGCGAACACACCCGTGGCGACGAGGCCGGGAGCGAGCAGTGGAAAGGTGACCTTCCAGAACGCCTGCGTGCGCGTGCAGCCGTCGATCATGGCGGCCTCTTCAAGTTCGATCGGCACGCCGTTGACGAAGCCGCGCAGCGTCCAGATCGTGAACGGCAGCACCGTGGCGACGTAGACGAGCGTGAGCCCCGCAATGGTGTTGAGCAGCTGCCAGCTGTCGAGCACCCTGAACGTCGAGACGATCATGGCCTCACCCGGAATCATCTGGATGACGAGAATCGTGAGAATGAAGGCCTTGCGCCCGCGGAACCGGAAGCGCGTCACGGCGAGCGCCGCGAGAAACGCGAAGAGCAGAGCGACCATGACCGTCAACAGTGTCACCGCGAGCGAGTTGCCGAGCGCTGGCAGGAAGGGCGCGCGAGTGTCGCCGAAGAGCACGAGCTCGTAGTTGCGGAAGGTCAGCTCGTCGGGCCAGAAGTGCGGCTCGGGGCCCCGAATGAGGTTGTTCGGCAGCAGGCTCGTGTTGATCATCCAGTAGACCGGAAAGACGCTGACGAGAAAGACGACGACGGCAATGGCGCTGAAGACGATGCCCCAGAGCCGGCGCTTGAGTCGCGCGGTGCTCATGGCGCGACGCGGTCCGGCGCCCTTCGCGGGCGCGATAGCGGGGGCGGGCACGGGGCGCGCGATGACGGCGCTCACAGCGTCTCCTCCTGGATCGACTTCTTCACGTAGTAGAGGGAGATCGTCATCATGACGATCACGAGGATGACCGCAATAGCGCCGCCGGCGCCGAAGTCGCCGGTGCCGAGCGAGGTCTGGAAGATGTAGACGCCGATCGTGCTCGTCTGCTCGCGAATGCCGCCGATGCCCTGCAGGGCGTAGATCTGGGTGAACACCCGGAGATCCCAAATCACCTGCAGGATCGTCACGACGAGGAAGATCGACTTGAGATACGGGAACACGATGAGTCGGAAGCGGCTCACGGCGCCGGCACCGTCGAGCTGCGCCGCCTCGAGCACCTCGTCGGGCACTTGCGTGAGCCCCGCATAGACGGTGAACGCCACGAAGGGCACGCTCTGCCACGTGATGATGATTGTGGCGACGGCGAAGAAGCTTAGCGGCTCGATGAGCCACGAGTGCCCGATGAGGTCGACCCCCGGCAACAGACTGAGCACGTAGTTGATGACGCCGTACTGAGTGTCGAACATCCAGCCCCAGACGACGACGGCGGTGAGCGCCGGCATGGCCCAGGCCAGCAGCAGGCCGACCGAGACGAGCAGACGGAAGAACCTGTGCAGGCGCATCATGAGCAGCGCCACGAGCGTGCCGATCACCATCGTGAGCACGACGTTGGCGGCGGCGAAGAGCACGCTGCGCCCGAGAACATCCCAGAAGAAGGGATCACCCAGCACGTCGATGTAGTTCTGCAGGCCCACCCACTCGGGAGGACGACCGAAGACCTGCGCCCGGCCGTACTCCTGGAACGAGATGATGATGAGCTGGATGAGCGGCCAGCCGATGATCGCGAGCAGCACGACGCCGGTGGGCACGAGCAGCATCGCGGGGGCGAGGGCTCCGCGGCGTCGTCGGCGCGTGCCGACGGCGGTGGATGCCAGGGCCATGAGAGGGGTCTCCTTCTAGACTGGGAGGGTGCCGTCACCGTCCTAGGGCGATGGTCACCGTCCGGTGGTGGCCAGCGGCTACTGGCCACCACCGGGTCGATGCTCTGCGACGTGCGTTAGTTGAGGATGTCGGCGATGCGGGCATCCACGTCGGCCGCGAGCTGAGCGACGTCGCCGCCCTGCGCGATCTGCACGAAGAAGTCCTGCAGCACGCCGGCCGCCTCGACCTCGGCCCACGCGGGCGAGGCCGGCGTCAGCTTGGCGTTGCTCGCCGCTGCCGAGATCGCCTGCGCGGTCGCGTCAGTGCCGATGGTGTCGCCGAGCGAGACGAGCGCGGGCACGAGGCCGGCGCCACCGAGAATCGACTGGTACTCCTCGCTCAGCAGAATGGCGAGCGCGCTCTTGGCGAGCTCAGGGTGAGCGGAGTTCGCCGAGACGGCGATGTTCGATCCGCCGGCGAAGACCTGCGCCGGTCCGCCGTCGAGTCCCGGAAGCGCGAAGACCCCGAGGGTGGCCTCCTTGTCGGGGCAACCAGGCGCTTCGGCGTCTTCCGGAGCCAGGATGCTCCACTTGAACCAGCTCGGAGCACTGAGCTGCCCGATCTCACCGTTGCAGTAGGGCACTTGAGCTTCGGCTTCGTTGCCATCTTTCGGAGCGACCGATGCCGTGGTCATGACCTCCTGCACCATCTCGAGGCCCGCGATGGATTCGGGGCTCGAGAAGCCGGGAACCCACTCCCCGTTCTCGAAGGTCGCGATCTCGCCACCGTTCTCCCAGATGTAAGGCAGGGCGTTGTACCAGTCCTGGCCGGGGAAGTAGATGCCCGAGACACCGTCGTTCGCCTCGGCGATGGCCTGGCCGTTCGCAACGAACTCCTCGAGCGTCGTCGGAACGCTGAGGCCGAGGTCGTCGTACATCGCGGTGTCGTAGAACACGACACGAGCACCGGAGTAGTACGGAGCCGCGTAGAAGGCGCCGTCGTACGAACCGGCCTCGACGAAGCCGGGCAGCAGGTCGTCGCCACCGAGGGCTTCGTAGTCGGCCGTGAGGTCGAGGAAGGCGCCGGCGCTCGTGAAGGCCGCTGCTTGGGTGTTGCCGACCTCGACGACGTCGGGGCTGTCGCTGCCCGAGAGGCTCGTGGTGAGCTTGTCGACGAGACCGCCCCACGCTTGCTCTTCGATGACGAGGGTGTTGCCGGGGTTCTCGGCCTCGAAGGTCTCGACCAGGTAGTCGCGAGCTTCTTGCGGAGTGTCGGTGCCGACGAGCCACACACGGATCTCCGCGCCGGTCTCGGCCTCGGGGGCCTCGGCGGCGCAGCCGGCGAGAGCCACGGCGGCGGCCGCGCCGAGCGCGACGATGCTGAGCTTCCTCATGCTGTGTTCCTTTCCTAGGGCGATGGTCTCCGGCTGTTGCCGGCGTCCGGTGGTGCGGGAGCTTCGCGGCGACGCGACGCGGCTACGCCACGTGCTCACGAAACTCCGAGTCGCGCGGAGAGCACCATGACTGCGCTGCCGCGCATCACGATGTCTGCCCCGAGCGCGGTCATGCGCACCGTCAGCTCGCCATGGAACTGCTCCATGGTGCGCTGGCGGAGGGTGTCGACCGTCGCCTGCGCGAGCGGTCCTTCCAGCAGCTCTGCGGGGCCCGAGAGCACCACTTCGCTGAGGTCGAGGGCCCCCACGACGGGGGCGAGGGCGATGCCGAGGCGCTCGCCGGTCTGACGCAGCACCTCGTCGCGGGGCTCGCCCGCGGCGAGACGCGCGTGCAGTCTCGGCACCGCGAGCCACGTCTCGAGGCAGCCGTGCTTGCCACAGGCGCAGGCGTCGCCGCCGTCGGTGCCGACGACGACGTGTCCGATCTCGCCCGCGGCCGAGCGGGGCCCGAAGAGCGGAGTGCCGTCGAGCAGCAGTCCAGCGCCGACGCCGTAGCCGACCATGACGAGCATGAGGTCGCGGGATGCCCCGCCGAACCCGAACTCGGCGAGCACCGCCGCGTTGGCGTCGTTGGCGACGATGACGGGCACACCGAAGGCGGCGTGCAGGTCGCGCTGCAGCGGCTCGTCGCGCCAGCCGCGGTTGGGGGCGCTCAACACGGTGCCCGCGAGGTCGACGACGCCGGGGCTGCCCACACCGATGCCGAGCACGGGTCGATCGGCGAGCGCGAGCAGTGCCGCGGCGAGCTCGTGCACCGCGCGGGTCGCAGCGTCGCCGGTGAGGGTGCGAGCATCCACGTCGTGACGGTGCAAGATCGTGCCGTCGAGGTCGAGCACGGCACCGCGGAAGACGTCGGTGTCTCCGAGGTCGAGACCGATGATGCGGTGGCCGTCGCGATGCAAGTCGAGCAGCGTGGCGGGCTTACCGGGGCGGTTGCCATCGGTGCGCGTGCCGAGCTCGATGGCGAGCGACTCGTCGAGCAATTCGGCGACGAGATCGCCGACCGTGACGCGAGTGAGGCCGGTCTCGCGCGCGAGATCAGCGCGGCTGAGGGCACCTTGACGGTAGAGCGTCTGCAGCACGAGCGAACGATTGTGCGCTCGTGCCTGCTCGGGCAGCACCTTGGCACTGGGTCGCAGTGTGCGGCGCGGCCCGAAGCCGTCGACCTCCGTTGTCATGTTTGTTAGTAGACCTTACGAACAAACTTTTCGCAACCCCCACTTCCGCTCCCGTTCACCCCACCCGTCGACCGAACGACGGAGACCGGCGTGTGGAACACCACCACTGCACGGTGTGGGCAACCTGGAACGGCGCGTCTCCGTCGTTCGGCCGACCGACGGGGCGGGCATAGCCAACCCCTTGGCGGGGCACAGCGAATACCCAACGACGCTCGACAGGCTGAGCGTGCGCTGATGCCGACCACTCGTGCCGACCCCAACCCACAGGAGCCCTCGTGACCACCTCCGCCACCGCCCGCACCGCCGCACTCGCCGCCATCGGCCTCGGACTGATCGGCACCGTTGCGGGGTGCGCCGCGGGCGCAGCGACTTCCGACGCGGGCACCGACACCAACACGGGCACCGGCACCGTCGACGAGTCGTACACCGACGGCACGTACACCGCCGACGGCAGCTACCAGTCGCCCAACGGCACCGAGTCGATCGGCGTCACGCTCACGATCGCTGACGACGTCGTGACCGCCGTCGAGATCGAGACCCGACCGACCAACCCCACGACGAGTCAGTACCAGTCGCTCTTCGCGGGCGGCATCGCCGACGAGGTCGTCGGGGTCGACATCGATCAGCTCAATGTCACCGTCGTGAGCGGCTCCTCGCTCACGAGCGGCGGCTTCCGCGAAGCAGTCGCGGCCATCAAGGCCGATGCCCTCGCGAGTTGAGCCGCAGCCGCTCGCGAGCATGACCGCAAGCAACGGCACCTCGTTTGAGGCGCTCGGCACGCTCTGGCGCATCGGTACCGGCACGGGCCACGAGCCCCACCTCGGCGCTCCGCTCGACGACGACACCCTCACCGCCGTGCTCGCGCGTGTGGAGCGATTCGACCTCGACTGGTCGCGCTTCCGCGACGACGGACTCGTCGCTCGCGTGGCGCGTGCGCCGGGCATCCATCGATTGCCCGTGGATGCCCCCGCCCTCCTTGCCCTCTACCGCGAGCTGCACGCCGCTACTCGCGGTCGCCTGAGTCCGCTCGTCGGGCGCTCGCTCGAGCAGCTCGGCTACGACGCCGAGTACCGTTTGCGGCCCGCGGGTGATCCGCTGCCCGCGCCGCGGTGGGACGACGCGATCGCGCTGCGCGAGACCCCCGAGGGGCTCGAACTCGAGACGGCGAAGTCGGTCGTGCTCGACGTCGGCGCTGCCGGCAAGGGTTATCTCGTCGACCTGGTCGGTGACCTGCTCGCTGACCGCGGGTTGACCGACTCGGTCATCGATGCCGGGGGCGACGCTCGCGTGCGCGGCGACCGCAGCATGCGGGTCGCCCTCGAGCACCCCGCCGACCCGACGAAGGCCGTGGGCGTCGTCGAGCTGCGTGACGCGGCGATTGCAGCCTCCGCACCGAACAGGCGGGCGTGGGGCGACGGGCTGCACCACCTCGTCGATGCGATCACGGGTCGACCGGTCGCCGAGCAGGCCGTGGCGACCTGGGTGATCGCACCCACGACTCTCATCGCTGATGGGCTCGCGACCGCGATGTTTCTCGCCGACCCGATCGAGCTCGGTGCCCACTTCGAGGTGGAGTGGGCGATGATGAGCCGAGATGGCCGCTGGCGCTCGAGCGCGCAGTGGCCGGGAGAACTGTTCACCGAGGGAGACCGCACGTGAGGGCACGCATCGACGCGATCACCGGCAGGCTCAGCATGTACCGCTGGGCGAGCATCACGCTGAGCGTCGTGCTCGCGGCCGGCGTGCTGCTGGCGTTTCTCGACGTCATCGGCCCCGACCCCTACGGCATTCTCGGCACGATCGGCGTCGTCATCGTCGCGACGGTGGGCGCCAACGAGATCGCCGCTCGACTCGCCGGGGTGGTCCCCCACCGCGAGTCGGCCGTCATCACGGCGCTCATCATCAGCTGCATTGCGCAACCGAGTCTCGATATTCGTGCGCTCATCGCCGCGGCGGGTGCCGGCATCATCGCCTCCCTGTCGAAGTACTTGCTCGTGTGGCGCGGGCGCCACGTGCTCAACCCCGCGGCGACGGGCGTGTTCGTGGCCGGTCTCATCGGCTACTACCTCGGTCAGGGCGTCGGGTTCTGGTGGATCGCGACGGGAGCACTGCTGCCGGTCGTCGCCCTCGGAGCACTCGTGCTGCTGTACCGTTCGCGCAGGCTCGACGTGGGGCTCATCTTCATCGCCATCGCGGTCGTGCTCATCAGCGTTCGACTGCTCAGCACCGGCTCGACACCGTGGGGCGCCCCGGCGACGGTGCTCACCCTCTTCCCCACCGTCTTTCTCGCGGGCTTCATGTTGAGCGAGCCGCTCACGCTCCCCCCGCGGCGGTGGCAGCAGTGGCTCACTGCGGCCGTGACCGCCCTCGTGTTCTCGGTGCCGTTCAGCCTGGGTCCGATCTACACCTCGCCCGAGCTCGCGCTCATCGTGGGCAACCTCGTGGCCTTCGCGGTCTCGCGCCGCACGGCTGTCTCGCTGCGCCTGCGCACGAGCGAGGCGCTCTCGCCCCACGCGGTCGAGCACCGCTTCGACCTGTCTCGCCCGCTGGCGTTCGAGGCTGGCCAGTACCTTGAGCTGCACCTGCCGCATCGCGCCGACATTCGCGGGCTGCGTCGCGTGTTCTCGATCGCCTCGCCGCCGAGCGCGGCTGCGGGAGAGAATCCACAGCTCTCGGTCGCGATGCGCACCCCTGAGAACGGCAGTTCATTCAAGGCCGCGCTCGCGGCGCTCGAACCCGGTGCGCGCGTCGCGGTGACGCAAGTCGCCGGCGACTTCCTGTTGCCCCGTGACCCCGCAGTGCCGCTGCTGTTCGTGGCGGGCGGCATCGGCATGACTCCGTTTGCGAGCCAACTCGCCGAACTGGCCGCGCGTGGCGAGCACCGCGACATCGTCGTGGTCGTGGTGCCGTCGAACCCCGACGAAGTGCTCTTCCATGATGAGATCGCCGCAGCCGGAGCCCGCCTCGAGATCGTGGTGCCCGGGCAGCTGACGGCGGATGCTCTCCGCTCGCTCGTGCCCGATCTCGCCGCGCGGCGCGCGTTCGTGTCCGGCGCTCCCGCCGTGGTCTCGGCGGCAACAGCGGCTCTGCGCGCCGCCGGAGCACGCCGCGTGCGCACCGACTATTTCGTGGGCTACTAGCCCTCTCCTGCTGGTCGAATGGTGCCCTCACCAGGGTTTTCGCCGTGCGCGAACGATTGGCACTCTCGTAGCAAGAGTGCTAACGCAGTGCTATTCTCGTCGTAGTTGAGTCACCCCGACTCAACTCTTGACATCTCGACACCCGCCACCCGGCGGGCGACGTGAAGGAGCACACGATGAGCATGATCTTCGACCCGTTCCGCGAACTCGACCGCGTCGCTGCGAGCCTGCTCGACCGCCGCGAGAGCCCTCGCGTGATGCCGATGGATCTCTACCGCGACGGCGACCACTACGTTCTGACCGCCGACCTGCCCGGCATCGACCCGGGTTCGGTCGATGTCGACGTCGATGGCCAGCTGCTCACGATCCGCGCCGAGCGCACCGCGCGCTCGCAGGAGGGCGTGCAGTGGCTCGCTCGCGAGCGCGGCACCGGCAGCTTCTTGCGCCAGCTCACACTCGGCAAAGACATCGACACCGAGCACATTTCGGCGCACTACGAGAATGGCGTGCTGAGCGTCATGATTCCCGTGGCCGAGAAGGCCAAGCCGCGCAAGATCGAGATCGCGACCTCGAGCGAGCGCTCGGAGGCGGCAGAGGTCTCTGCGTAGCCTCAGCCCTCGTGAACGACGGGCCCCGAGCCGACGAGCTCGGGGCCCGTCGTCGTGTCGGCCGACCGATCATCGAGACCGGCAACGGGAGCGACCCCTGCTCGCACGGCCCGCAGCGCGGCGAGAATGGCGACGAGGTCGACGACCTCTTGCAGCGCGGCCCCGATGATGGCGGGCAGCACCCCCATCGACGCGATGATCATGAGCACAACCGAGATGACGATGCCGAGCCAGATACTCTGCAGCGCGATGCGCACGGTGCGCTGCCCGATCGCGACCGCACGGGCGACGGCCGAGATGTCGTCGACGAGCACCACGACGGCGGCCGCCTCCCCCGCCGCCGTCGCCCCTCGAGCACCCATGGAGATGCCGACCTCCGCCGCCGCGAGCACCGGCGCATCGTTG
>SXMH01000197.1 GCA_005777405.1 Actinomycetota bacterium | reverse complement strand
GTGGTGGGCGACGACGTCGTGCAGCTCACGACCGAGGCGCACGCGGTCGAGGGCGACAGCCTGCTCGGCGGTGCGCTCGCGCTCGCGTGCCAGTTCGACGGTGCGAGCCGTGAGCTCAGCGCGCTCGCGAGCGGCCGCCCACGCGCGATCACCGAAGTACCAGGCTCCGGCGAAGTACAGAATGTTGGTGATGACACTGATGAGGCCGAGAGCGACGCCCGGTGCGATGAACCCGATTCCCGAGTCGTCGGGTGCGAGAGAGGTGTCGAAGGCCGCGCGAGTGAGCTCCCAGAAGAGCCAGAGAAACATGCCGCCGACGATGATGGCGCGCGCGACGAGAGCCCGTCGCCGAGAAGAGCTCCAGGCGCCTATCGAGTACATCGCCGAGAAGATGGCGATGTTGCTGAACAGCACCTCGGGCACGAAGTTGTAGACGCCGATGATGTAGACGAGTGAGATGACGACGGTCACGGTGATGGGGTACACCCTGCGCCAGATGAGCGGGGCGGAGAAGCCGACGATCATGAGCGCCGCCTTCCACGGCACGGTCGGCTCGTCGAAGAACTCGATCGACGAGTAGAGCACGACCGTCGCGGCGCCGCCGAGCGCGATGACGAGCGCGAGAATGCCGTCAGCGCGCATGCCGGCGATGCCCGGCAGCGGGCGCACCCAGTAGCCGTCGGCGTCGACCTTCACGTCAGCAGTCACCCTTGCACGCTAGCCGCCCCGCTCGCGCAGGGCATCCGTCACGCGACGGATTCGCGCAGGTCGAGCACCGCGCCGTTGAGCTCGCTGTGCGAGACCGTCCACAGGCCCACGCACGCCGCAGCGAGTCGCTCGATCATCGCGTCATCGAGCTGCTCGGCGACGAAGGTCACCGCTGCCGTCGGCGTGCCCTTGACACGCCATCCATTCGCGAGCGCCTGCACCCAGGCCTCGGCGGCGGCCTTGAGGGCGACGTAGTTGGCCATTCCCCATCGAGGAGAGGCGAGGGATGCTGCGCTCACGATCGCCAGCCGGCCCTCCGTCGACTCGCTGAGGTCGTCGCGCAGCTCGCGGCTCAGCACTCGCAGAGTGGTGAGCACGCGATGCTCGAGCCACTCCCAGTCGTCATCACTCACGCCGGCACGCCAGCCGCCGACGAGGTGGATGAGTCCGTCAACCTGCGTGCCTGCGCCGCGTAGGTCCTCAGCCCACGACGACACCTGCTGAGCATCCGCCGCATCGATCACCGCGGTGTCGGCGGCCGCGATGCCCGTGAGTGATCCGGCGCGAGAGCTCAGCGCGATGACGTTCGCTCCCGCTGCCGTGAGGGCCGCGCACACAGCGCGACCCGCAGCGCCGCCGGCGCCGGCCACCACGATCGTGCGACCGGCGGCGCTGAAAGAACTGTCGGTGAGCGCGTGCTCAGCGGCGGCCGTCACACCTCGCTCGCGCCCGTGATGCCCACCGTCGACTCGATGACCGGGGCCATCTTCTTGTGCAGGGCTTCGTAGAACATCGAGAGCGGAAACTCGTCGTCGAGCACGAGGTCGGTGTAGCCCTTCGGGGGTCCGGCGAGCACCTCGTCGCCCAGCCCGCGCGCCCACACGGAGGCGGGGTGCGGCGTGAGGGTCGATGACACGAGCTCGTAGGCGGCAAGCCAGTGGGCCATCTTCGGGCGATCGATCGAGCGCCAGTAGAGCTCGTTGATGCGATCGCTGAGCGCCACCACGACATCGGGCACGTGCTGCCAGTCGAAGGCGAGCTGGGTGTCTGTCCAGTGCAAGACACCCTGCTGGTGCATCCACGCGAACAGCAACTGACCGCCGACGGCGTCGTAGTTGCGGGTGCGCGTGCCGGTGATGGCGAAGCGGAAGATGCGGTCGAAGATGACGGCGTACTGCACGAGCTGGGCGTGCTCGCGCGTCGTCTCGTCGACCGCGGGGTCGCGTTCGAGAGCCACCGCCTCGCGGAAGGCTGTGAGGTCGCAGCGCAGTTCTTCGAGCGAGTACAAGAAGAACGGCATGCGCTGCTTGATCATGAACGGGTCGAACGGCAGATCGCCGCGCATGTGCGCCCGGTCGTGAATCATGTCCCACATCACGAAGGTGCGCTCGGCGAGCTGCTGGTCATCGAGCAGTCGCGCGGCGCCCTCGGGCAGGTCGAGCTTGGTGATCTCGGCGGCGGCCCGCACGACGCGGCGGTAGCGCGCGGCCTCGCGGTCGGCGAAGATCGCCCCCCACGTGAACGTCGGCAACTGAGCAGCAGTGCCCTCGGGGGCGCCTGCCGGCACGCGGGGGGTCACGGCGACCGACTCGGGAAACAGCACGGCCGAATTGGTGTCGGACCCAGGGGTGAAATCGGCGAAGCGCAGACCGAGGTACAGCGGGTTGCGGTAGCGCTCGTGCTCGAGCTCGGCGATGAAGTCGGGCCAGATGACCTCGAAGACGACGGCCTCGAGTAGCCGGTCTGCCGAGCCGTTCTGCGTGTACATCGGAAAGACCACGAGGTGTGCGACGCCGTCGCGACGCTCGTCGGCTGGCCGGAAGGCGTCGAGAGCTTCATAGAAGTCGGGCACGACGAAGCCACTGTCGCGCCAGGCCTCGAAGTCGCGGGCGGCGGCGAGAAGATAGTCGGCGTCGTACGGGATGCGCGGGGCGAAGTGCCGCAGGGCGCCGACGATGACCTCGACGTGACGCGCGGCATCGGCGTGGGCATCCTGTTCGGGAATCGACCCGTCTTTCACCTGATGGGGCCGAATCGCCTCGGCGGCTGCCTTGAGCGCCGACCACTGCGCATCAGCGACGATCTCGACGGCCGTGGGAGTTGTCGTAGCGAGGGGGGCTGCGGTCATGCACTCGAGCCTAAAGATCGCCGCGCCCACGATGGTGGCGAATGACGCACGTTCATTGCGTTCCTGCGAGATCTCACGCTGTTTCCTGCCATTCCGTGCGCTTCTGCCGCACGCGATAAGCGTTCACAGCAAATGCCAAGCAGCACTGTTAGCCTGACCGAGCGCGGTCGGGCATGACTCGACTCGGCACTACCGGCGTCGGTCGATTCTGCGGGGGAGCTGCGGCATGGGCATGTGGCCGATCGTGCCGCGCACGCGCATCATCGAGCAGCTCATCGCCGGTCTCGAACGCACTCCCGCTCGCGCGCAAGTGTTGCGCGGGGCAAGCGGAATCGGCAAGACCACCGCGGCCGCCGCCGTCGCGAGCGCCCTCGCCGCGCGGGGTCGTACGGTCGTGCCGATCGTGGCGCTCGCCGAACTGCGCGACGTGCCCCTTGGCGCGCTCGCCCCGTTGCTCTCGGCCTCGAGCGTGGCCACTCACGACGATGTCACGGCGCGGCTCGGAGAGCTCATGGCTATCGTCGGGCGCAACGCGAGCGACTACTTGCTCGTGGTGGACGACGCGCCGCTGCTCGATGAAGCCTCGGCGGCGGCGCTCTACCAGCTTGTGCGCGTCTTCGCGGTGCCCGCGTTGCTCACTGCGCGCGATGAGCACGAGCTGACGGGTCCTGTAGCGCGGCTGCTGCACGAGAACCTCGTCGACGTGCTCGATCTCGGCGGGCTCTCGCTCGATGAGACGCGCACCGTGCTGAGCCGCCACCTCGGCGACGAGCCTCGGCCCGACTCGCTGCAACGACTGTTTGAGGCCACTCGAGGCAACCCGCTCTTCTTGCGTGAGCTGACGTTCGCCGCCGAGCGCGCGCACCGCGTCACCGCCGGGCCCCACGGCGTCGAGGTCGCCCCTGCGCGGGTGCCCGCGCACGTCATCGACACCGTCGCCGGCCGACTCGACGCGCTGAGCCCCGACCAGCGGGCACTCGCCGAACTCGTGGCCGTGGCTCAGCCCTGGCCGCTCAGCGCCGTTTCTGCAGTCGAACGGCATGTGCTCGACGATCTGCTCGATGCGGGAGTGCTCGCTGAGACTGTTGCGCCGGCGAGCGGCTTCTTGCACCTCGCGCATCCGATCTACGCCGAAGCCTTGCTCGCGGCGCTGACATCGGCGCAGCGCGATGACCGTCGTCGCACCGCGGCAGAACGCCTCCTGCTCGTCGACGAGCCGCCGTTGCGATTCGCGGCGCTCTGCTTGCTGAGCGATGCCTCGGCGCCCCTTGATGCTGACGACCTCATCTGGGCCGCGGAGTACGCACTGCTTGCGGGCGACCACGCGCGTGCTGCGCAGGCGGCCGCTCGCGCACTCGATCAGCGGCAGGATGCTCACGCAGCGCTCGTGCACGCGAGTGCGCTGAGCGCACTCGGCACCGATCTCGATGCGGCCGATGCTGCCTTTGAGCTGGCTGCGCAGCTCGCCGAGTCGAGTGGAGATCTGGAGGCGCGCGCTCTCGTCGAAGTGCGCTGGGGTCAGCACACGGCGCTTCGGCGACTTGATCCCGCTGCCGCGGCCAGTCGCGCGAGCGCCCTGCTGCCCAGCCTCACGTCGGCGGCGGCCTCCGTGCTCACCCCCGATCTCACGAAGTGGCGGCTGATGGCGGGCGACGCGAGTGCCCTCGGAGCACCGCTCGTCGCCCACGACAACGAATCGTCTGCCGCTGCTCTCGGGGCGGCGATCGGCACCGCGATGATGGCGACGATGGCGGGGCATGTCGATGAGGCACGACGGGCGGTGCACGCGGGTCGGCCGCTTGCCGATCGCTTCGCAGCGGTGCAACCCTTCGCGGGCGGCCTGCTCGACCTCAGCGCCTTTCTCGTAGAGGTCGCCGACGGTCGCATCGCCGAGGCCACGGCGTTCGCCGAACAGCGTCGGCTGGAGCCCTTCGCCGACACCGCGGGCGTGTGGTCGTATGCGCTCGCCCTCGTGCACGTGCACGCGGGACGACTGAGCGAGGCGCGCCCTCTCGCGCTGCTCGCCGTGCAGCAGCTGCGCTGGCGAGACATCGCCGGACTCCTCGGCCCCGCCCTCGCCCTCGCGGCCACCGTGCACGCCCAGCGGGCCGACATCGCAGCGGCAGAGTCGTTGCTCGCCGAACTCACCGACGCGCAGCGCGCCGACGTCAAGGTCGTCATGCAAGAGGCCGAAGCTCGCGCGTGGCTCGCCCTCGCCGATGATGATCGAGAGCGGGCGATCGCTCTCATCACTCCGGCGGTGGCGAGCGGTGTCGAGCTCGGCCACCTCCTGCTCGCCGCGCTCACCGGCTCAACGGCCTTGCGCCTGGGAGCCGCCGCCGCCGTGCGTCCGCTGCTCGCCGCGGCTTCCGAGGCATCGCCGAGCCCGCTCGTGCACCACATCGCAGCGCTAGCCGCGGCGCTCGACGAGCAGAACGCCTCGGCCGTGCTCGACACTGCCGACGCGCTCGAGCAAGCGGGACTCGTCGCCTGCGTGCACGGTGCTCTGCTTGAGGCGGTCACGTGGCCCACGATCGACCGGATGCTCGAGCGACGATTGCGCGTCGCGGCAGCCGAGCTCGGCGGTGCCGTGGAGCCCGTGCGCAGCATCCGTTCGCTGCGGTCAGAAGCAGGACTCACCGAACGCGAGTGGGATATTGCACGCGCGGCGGCGCGACGCGAACGCAGTCGCGAGATCGCCGAGCGACTCGGCGTCTCGGTGCGCACCGTCGACAACCACCTCGCGAGCGTCTACCGCAAACTCGGAGTGAGCGGACGCGCCGAGCTCGAGAACGAGCTGCGCGAGCTGCTCTGACGAAGACTGTCAGAGGTCGAAGGCTCGCGCAGCTCGGTCGCGACCTTGCCGGCGGGTGACGCGCGCTACTGCGTGACGGGCGTCACCGTCATCTGCACCGTGGCCGTACCGTCTTCGTTCTCGGCCAGCAGGTAGGCGATGCTCAGAGTGCCATTGTCAGCGGTGAACGACTTGCTGTTGTTGCCAAGGTCGAAGCTCGAGCTCTCAGTGAAGCCGTTCGCGACGATGTTCTGGTATCCCGCTTCGGCATCAGCAAACGACCCCGTCTCAAGCGTGACGAAGAACGTGCCGTCGACGGCGGCCGACGCCACAATGTTGCCCGCCGGAACGGGAATCTCGGTGGGCCAGCCGTCGGGAAGGCTCGCGCCCGTGCCGTCGACATCGACATCGACGCCGGTCTGGTCTTCAATGATCTGCTCGACACCGCCCTCGACGATGCCCTCGGTGATCTGATCGAGCGGGTTGGCGAAACAGCCGGTCAGGCTGAGAACGAGGCCGAGGCCGATGACGGTGGCGACGGGAGCGGTGCGGCGCATGATGGTCTCCTGGAGGTCGGGATGCTCGCACTCGAGACAGGGCGCGAGCGGCTGTGGCACCAGTGTGCTCCTGGGCGCTCGCGTGCGCCATAAGTAGTCCCTACTCTGACGTCGCCTCGGTGCTCGAGGGGGTGATGCGTCGGCCACGCCACCAGCGAACGATCCACCACGCGATGATGCCGAGGGCGACGACGATTCCGGCGATGAGCACGACGCGGCTGTATCGGGAGGCGACCTCCTCGACGATCGTCCAGTTTTCACCGAGTTGGAATCCGAGCACCACGAAGAGCGCGTTCCAGAGCCCGCTGCCGATGGTCGTGAGCAGCATGAAGACGGTGAGATTCATGCGGGTCACACCCGCGGGAATGGAGACGAGGCTGCGCACGATCGGCACGAACCTGCCGAACAGCACAGCCGCCGTGCCCCAGCGTTCGAACCACGCCACCGCCTTGCGCACGTCGTCGCCCTTCATGAGCGGCACACGGTCGGCGATACGAGCCAGTCGCTCTGCACCAAATGCGCGGCCCAACGAGTAGAGAGCAAGTGCCCCGACGAGCGAGCCGAGCGTCGTGACGATGATGACGGGCGCCAGTTCGAAGGCGCCTCGACTCGCGGTGAATCCCGCGAGAGGCAAGATGAGTTCCGAGGGGATGGGCGGCAGCAGGCTCTCGAGTGCCACGAGAAGACCCGCGCCCCACACGCCGAGGGCTTCCATGACCGCGATGGCCCATTCGTCGATGCTCACGAGGCATCAGCCTAGGGTTCGTCGTGACCCGCCGGCCGCTAGAAGATCATCGGGCGGTCGTCATCGTCGTCGTCGACCGACAACTCGACCATGACCGGCACGTGATCGCTGGGTGCATCGCCTTTGCGCTGCTCGCGCTCGATGCGAGCATCCACCACTCGATCGGCGAAGCCCTGCGAGCCGAGGATGAAGTCGATGCGCATGCCCTCATTGCGGGGAAAACGCAATTGCTTGTAGTCCCAGAAGGTGTAGCCCTCGGGCACGAGTGGACGCACGACGTCGATGAGGCCGGCGGTCTCGAGGGTGCGGAAGGCGGCACGCTCCGGCTCGGAGATGTGGGTCGAGAGACCGGGGATGAAGCTCGGGTCGCCCATGTCGTCATCGGTGGGCGCGACATTGAAGTCGCCCATGAGGGCGAGGGGAGCGCCGGGATGCTCGCCGAGCCAGCGTCGAGCGTCATCGGCGAGCGCCTCGAGAAAGCGCATCTTGTACTGCAGGTGTGGATCATCGAGCGAGCGGCCGTTCGGCACGTAGAGGCTCCAGAGCCGCACGTCGTCGACTGTCGCGCCGATCGCTCGAGCCTCGAGCGGAGCATCCGGGCCCTCGTGTCCTTTCGCGAAGCCAGGTTGTCCACTGAAGCCGATCTCGATGTCGGTCATCGGCAGGCGGCTCGCGATCGCGACGCCGTTCCACTGATTGAGGCCGTGCAGCACGACCTCGTAACCGGCTTCTTCAAACGCGGCGAGCGGAAACTGCTCGGGCTTGCACTTGATCTCTTGCATCGCGAGCACGTCGACATCGGCGGTGATGAGCCAGTCGACGACGCGCGCGTGGCGCGTGCGGATGGAGTT
>SXMH01000196.1 GCA_005777405.1 Actinomycetota bacterium | reverse complement strand
TGTGTGCCCAGACCGACCCCGAGGCGTTCTGCCCTGAAAAGGGCGGCTCCACCCGCGACGCGAAGAAGATCTGCACCTCGTGCGAAGTTCGCTCGGAATGCCTCGAGTACGCGTTGCAGAACGATGAGCGCTTCGGCATCTGGGGTGGCCTCAGCGAGCGTGAGCGCCGCAAGCTGCGCCGTCGCGCGTGACCTTCGCCCCGCCCGATGAGCGAGCACCGGCGCGCGTAAGCCTGCGCGCCGCCACCCCCGCCTAGAGTCGACAGCGTGCAGCCTCGAGTCACCGCGATCGTTGTCGCCCGCCGTGGCGGCGATGCACTGCAGGCGACCCTCGATGCCCTCGCTCGGCAGACTCGCCGCCCCGACCTGCTCGTCGTCGTCGATGCCGCCTCCGACGACGCCGCGACCTCGCAGCTCGCTGCGGTGAACCCGACGCAATTCGTCACCGCGGGCTCGTCGCTGCCGTTCGGTGAGCTCGTTCACCGCGGCCTCGGCGCGCTGCCCGCCATCGACGCTCCGTCAAGCCCCTACGGCGGAGTCGACGAGTGGCTCTGGTTGCTGCGACACGACACTGAGCCCGATGCTCGCGCGCTCGAGCACCTGCTCGCTGCAGTCGAGATCGCGCCCTCCGTGGCCGCCGCTGGTCCGAAGCAGCTCGACGCGGCACAGCCGACGGTCATCGCGGAGTACGGCGAAACTCTCACCAGGTGGGGCGCGGCGATCGCCATCGCCGAGCGTGAACTCGACCAGGCGCAGCACGACCGCACCGCTGACGTGCTCGCGATGGGCGAGGCTGGGCTGCTGGTGCGACGCGCCGTCTGGAACGCGGTCGAGGGCATCGACCCCGCGATGCCGCCCGTGGATGCTGCACTCGACCTCTGCGTGCGCATCCGTCTCGCCGGCCACCGTGTCATCGGTGTGCCGGCCGCGCGAGTCTTCGTGCACGAGGGCACCGCGCAGGCCGCGCGGCCCGGTGCGTCGCGGCCGCTCAGCATTCGCGCTCTGGCACGCCAGCGCCGCACAGCCCAGCTGCAGCGCAGGCTCTTGTACGCGCCCGCCGCGGCCGTGCCGGTGCACTGGCTGAGCCTGCTGCCGCTCGCGGTAGTGCGTTCACTCGGCCACTTGCTGCGCAAGCGACCGGGCTTCGTCGCGGGCGAGCTGGGTGCGGCTTTCACGGTCGCGTTCTCAGCGGCGGCCGTGCCCGCTGCCCGACGGCGTCTCGCTCGAGGCCGCACGATGGGGTGGTCGGCCATCGACCCGCTGCGCATGGCCCCCGACGAGGTTGCGCGTCGGCGATCGATCGCGCGCGATGCCGAGCTCAGTGCTCGCGATGACGATCGCCCTCCGCGACCGTCGTTCCTTCCCGGTGGTGCTCTCGTCGTTGCACTGGCAACCCTGCTCGGTGCGATCATGTACGCGCCGCTCGTCGGGGCTCCCGCGCTGCTCGGCGGCGCACTCGCGCCGCTCGCACCGAACGCCGCTGCACTGCTGTCGGCGCTCGAGCGATCGATGATTGCTTCGGGTACCGCCGCCGCTGACCCCTTCAGCTTCGTGCTCGCGGCGCTCGGAGCTCTGACACCATGGCACCCGAGCGCCGCCCTGGTGGCGGTGTGGGTGGCGGCGTTGCCGCTCGCAGCACTCGGAGGCTGGTGGGCCGCAGCCTCGCTCGTACAGCGTCAGGGGCCGGCTGCCGCCGTCGCCGCGCTGTGGGTGCTCTCACCATCGCTGCTCGTGCCGCTCGCTGAGGGCCGCCCCGCCGCCGTGATCGCTCACCTCGCCCTTCCGTGGCTCGTCGTGGCCGCCTTGCGGGCACCCCGATCGTGGAGCGCTACGGCCGTCGCTGGGCTGCTCGCCGCGGTGATCGGTGCGTGTGCTCCCAGCCTGATTCCCGCGCTTCTCATCGCGTGGGTTACCGGCATGCTGCTGCGCCCTCGTGCGGCCGGTCGACTGCTGACCCTCGCCGTGCCGAGCCTTGCCCTCTGGGTGCCGCTCATCGTCGACCAGGTCGTGCGCGGCACGCCCCTCGGTCTGCTGGCTGACCCCGGCATTGCTGTGGCCCCCGCGCCATCGTCGCCCACCGGATTGCTTCTGGGGTGGCCCGACCTCGAGTTGCTGCTCGGCGCGGTGCACGCGTTGCTGCCCGGTCTCGAGCAGGCTGACGCTGCTGCGCCCGTGCCGACCGTCGCCCTCGCGCTCGGTGCTCTGGCGTTGCCCGTCGTGGTGCTCGGCCTCGCCGCGCTCGCGTTGCCCCACGGGCGCCGCGCTGTTGCCCCGCTGCTTCTCGCCGCGGTCGGCATCGTCACCGCGTGGGCAGTCTCGAGCCTTTCGGTCTCGGTCGCCGAGGGAGCGCCGGTGCGCGTCGATGTGGCGCCTGCGCTGAGTCTCGCCGCGCTCGGGCTCACGCTCGCCGCCGGGGTCGGCATGCAGTCGCTCGGCACCGCGGGGCGACTTTCGGTGGGGGGACCGGTGCGGCCCGGCGCAGGGGGTCGCGCCCTGCGGGTCTCGGGTGCTGTGCTGACGAGCCTTGCCGTGGTCGCGTCGCTTGTCGTTGCCGCGCCTGCGCTCACCGCGGTGTTGCGCGGAGACGCCGAGGTGCGGGCGGGCGAGCCTCGCACGCTGCCCGCCATCGTCGCCGCCGAAGCACTGAACGACCCCGATCTCGGCACGCTCGTGCTCACACCCGTGGTGCTCGACGCCGGCACGGCGGTGGCCGCTCGCATCGAGCGAGGGGCGGGGCGCACCCTCATCGAGCAGCGAACGGTGGCGAACACTGCTGTGCTCGCGGGCGACGACGCCGAGGCCGCTCAGCAACTGGCCGAGCTCGTGGCGAACCTGGCGGCCCCGAGCGGTCTCGATGTCGTGCCCTTGCTCGACGAGCTCTCCGTGAGCTTCGTGCTGCTGGCTCCCGCCGATGACGACGTGCCTCGCTCGGCGCGGGATCAGGTCGTCGCCGCGCTCGACGGCACCACCGCACTTGTCCCCGTCGGCGACGCGGATGCGGGGCGCCTCTGGCGCGTCTCGGGCACCGAATCTGTCGAGAGCGAGACCGCACGCGCGTCGACGGACGAGACCACTCCAACGACGGTCGCCGGCGCTCGCACGGTGCTCGCCGTGCAGTTGGGCATCCTGCTGTTGACGGTACTGCTGGCCGTGCCCACGTCGATTCGCTCCCGCAGGCGCGACCACGTCGTGACCGATGATGAGCCCGCCGCGACCTTCGAGCCGGGAGACGACGATGAGTGACAGCGTGCTCGCCAAGGGAGGCCGACTGGGTCTCGCCCTCGCGGCAACCGTGGCCGCCGTGGCTCTCGGTGCGGGAGTGCAGTTCATACCGCCACCGACCTCGTCACCGACGATCTCGTCGATCGACGTCGTGCCCGAGCGCACCGACCAGTCGCTCGTTTGCGGTGGCGGCGCCCTGGGTCTCACGCGCGGAGCCGACCCCGAGCTCACCGTGCTCGCAGCCCCGCAGCGTCGCAGCGCGGGCACCGGTCTCGTCGAAGCATCCATCTCCGAGAGCGATGCACTGCAAGGCGGAGCCGCCATTGTCACGTTGCCCCGCGAGGCCCCGGCAGAGACGCTCGCGGCCGTCGAGAGCACCTCGGTCGACTCTCCCGAGGTGCGAGGCCTCTCCGTCGCCGAGTGCATCGCGCCGAGCCGCTCGTCGTGGCTGGTGGGCGGGTCAACCGAGGTCGGTCGCACGACGTGGATCGTGCTCTCGAATGCGGGAGCCGTCGATGCGACCGTGAATCTGCAGGTGTGGGGCGACACGGGCGAGGTTGACGCTCCGGGGCTCACCGGCATCATCGTGGCCGCCGGCACGCAGCGCATCGTGCCCCTCGCAGGCTTCACCGTCGACCAGGCTTCGACCGTCGTCGCCGTCGAATCGACCGGAGGCTCGGTCGCCGCGACACTGCAGCACTCGGTCGTGCGCGGCCTCGACCCGGGTGGCGTCACGATCGTCACGCCCCAGAACGCTCCCGCCGAGCGACTCGTGATTCCGGCTCTCCCGGTCATCAACGGCGAGCTCGTGCTCGAGCGTTCGAGTTCCGACGGCGGCACCGATGCGCTCACGGCGGTGCGGATGCTCGCACCCGGCGACACGTCGGCACAAGTGACGCTGACACTCGTTCCGCAGTCGGGCGGCGAACCTCTCGCCCTCACCGCGACCCTCGAACCGGGCGTCGTCTTCGACCTGCCCTTCACCGAGCTTGCCGACGGCGACTACTCCCTCGTGCTCGACGCCACCGCACCCATCGTGGCCGGAGCCCGCACGAGCACAGCAGGCGCCACGGGGCTCGACGTCGAGTGGTTCAGCCCGGCCCCCGAACTGCCGGCAGCAGTCGACGTGCTCGCCGCGACCGCGCCCCTCGCCGGGGTCGTGTCGTCAGGCTCGGCGCGACTGCACCTGTTTGCTCCCGACGGGCCCGCCGTCGTCGACCTTGATGGCTCGAGCATCGACGTGCCGGCTCGTGCGAGCGTCGTGGTCACCGTCGCTGCCAACGCGGCTCTGCGACTCACGAGCGACGCGCCCGTGCACGCGAGCCTCAGCTACCGCGGTGACTCCGCGCTCGCCGGGTCACGAGTGCTGCCGCCGGCGGCCGAGCGCGGCGCGGTGCGCGTGCTGCCCGAGTAGGGCATCCACGCAGCGCTGTCGCGCTACCAGTGCCGAAAGCGGTCGGGAGCGAGATCCCACGGATCCTTGCCGATGAGCTCGCCGACGGCGCGAAACACGCAGCTCTCAACCATGAGCCGCCGATGCCAGTCGTCGTCGCGATGCAGCCGGCTCATGCGCTCGATGGGAATGCGATACAGCACCACGAGAGACTGCTGCGCATCGACCCGCCAGCGCGCGACTCCGCGCACGGCCGACGGCTGGTCGGGCATCGCGACGACCTCGACCCGCAGCGCGCCGAGCTCAGCCGGCCACAAGTCGACGAGATACTCGGCGGTCGCCTGCACTGTCGTGTCGAAAAGATCGCGCCGCGTGCGCGCGGGCGGCAAGTGTGGCCCCGAGAGAGAGGAACGACCGGCGCGACCGTGCCGTGCCCGGGCGCGAGCGCTCGGTTGCCTGCTCGCTCGTGCCACGCCTTCAGCCTACGCCGTGGCGCCTTCTGCCACGGTGTCGCACGCGCGTTCTATGCTGAGTGAACCATGATCGGTCGGCCGTGCAGCAAGGTGGCCTGCAGCGAACCTGCAGCGCGCACGCTCACCTACGTCTACGCCGACTCGATGGCCGTGCTCGGGCCTCTCAGCGCTCGTCCTGAGCCGCACAGCTACGACCTGTGCGACCGGCACTCTGAGCGCCTCTCGGCCCCGAACGGCTGGCAGATCGTGCGCTACAGCGCGCTGGGCGAAGTGGGCTGAGTCCCGCCGGTCGCTTGTATCGGTGGGGTGGATGCGCGAGCCGGGTACGGTAGTCGCGTGACTTCAGCCACCGATCTCAGCGTGTTCATCAAGGCCTATGACGTGCGAGGGCTCGTCGGCTCGCAGCTCACCGATGAAGTGGTCGAGGCGCTCGGTGCCGGCTTCGTCGACGAGCTCGACGCCGGGGGCAGCAGCATCGCTGTCGGGCACGACATGCGCGACTCATCGCCGGGCTTCGTGGAGGCCTTCGCGCGCGGCGCTCGCGCCCGTGGCGCCACGGTCGTCATGCTCGGGCTGTGCTCGACCGACGAGACCTACTTCGCGAGCGGCCGCTATGACATGCCCGCCGCGATGTTCACGGCCAGTCACAACCCCGCCACCTACAACGGCATCAAGTTCTGCCGCGCGGGCGCCCAGGGCATCAGCCTCGCCACCGGGCTCGCGGGCATTCGCGATCGCGCGCAGGCCTACCTTGAGGCTGGGAGTGTGCCCGCCGTCGAGCAGCCGGGTGCCCTTGAGCACCGTGACGTGCTCGCTGAGTACGCGGCGTACTTGCGCGAGCTCGTCGACCTTTCTGCCCTGCGGCCGCTGCGCGTCGTCGTCGACGCGGGCAACGGCATGGGCGGCATGACCGTGCCGGCAGTGCTTGGCACCGCTGCGGGCCTTGCGGCTCTGCCCATCGAGGTCATTCCGCTCTACTTCGAGCTCGACGGCACCTTCCCGACTCACGAGGCGAACCCCCTCGAGCCCGAGACCCTGCGCGACCTGCAGGCCGCCGTGCTCGAGCATGGCGCCGACCTCGGTCTGGCGTTCGACGGCGATGCCGACCGCTGCTTCGTCGTCGACGAGCTGGGGCAGCCGGTCACGCCGAGCGCGGTCGCGGCTGTCGTGGCCCTGCGCGAGATCGAACGAGTGCGCGCGACGGGTGAGCAGGGCATCCACGTCGTGCACAACCTCATCACCTCGCGCATCGTGCCCGAGACGATCATCGCGGCCGGAGCCACGCCCGTGCGCACGCACGTCGGTCACTCGCTCATCAAAGACGTCATGCGCGACACGGGCGCCATCTTCGGTGGCGAGCACTCGGCGCACTACTACTTCCGCGACTTCTGGGGTGCCGACAACGGCATGCTCGCCGCTCTGCACCTGCTGGCAGAGTTCGGGAAACAGGATGCTGCGCTCTCGCAGTTCGCCGCGCGATTCTCGCCCTATACGGCCAGTGGCGAGATCAACTCCGTCGTCACCGACGTGCCCGCGGCGTACACGCGCATCGTCGAGGCGTTCACGTCGCGCGCAACGTTCGACGAACTCGACGGACTCACGGTCTCGGGCGGCGCGACCGACGACTGGTGGTGGTTCAACGTGCGCCCCTCGAACACCGAGCCGCTCTTGCGCCTCAATGCCGAGGCCCTGCACGTCTCGACCATGGAGGCTCTGCGCGACGAGGTGCTTGCCCTCATTCGCGCTTAATCCACGGCTGGGGCCTGCGAGAATGTGCGTATGAGCATCCACACGCCCGCGCGCCCCACTCTCGACGTCGACACCGTCAACGGCGTCGCCCACAAAGTGCGCGACCTTGCCCTCGCCGAGGCCGGCCGTCACCAGATCCGCCTCGCCGAGCACGAGATGCCGGGCCTCATGGCGTTGCGCGACGAGTTCGGGCCGCACCAGCCGCTCGCGGGCCAGCGCATCGCCGGTTCGCTGC